>VGEH01000127.1 GCA_016869375.1 Alphaproteobacteria bacterium
AGGCGAAGGAGCTGATGAAGGAAGCGGGCTACGCCAACGGCGTCGATGTCACTATCAAGCCGCCGCCCTTCGCCTATGCGCGGCGCTCGGCGGAGATCGTCGCAGCGCAGCTCTCCGAAGCCAACATCCGCGTCAAGATCGAGCCGGTCGAATGGGCGCAGTGGCTCGACGTCGTCTACAAGCAGAAGAACTACGACATGACGGTCGTCGCGCATGTCTCGCCCTGGGACCAGGACAACTACACGCGTGGACTCGACTACTACTACGGCTACAAGAGCGACGAGATGGACGCGCTGATGAAGCAGGCCCTGGTCGAGAGCGACGAGGCCAAGCGCAAGGGCCTCTATGGCCAGATTCAGCGCAAGATCGCCGACGACGCGGTCCACGCCTTCATGTTCCAGCTGCCCCGTACCGGCGTCTACGCCGCCAAGCTGCGCGGCATCTGGAAGAACTCGCCGGTCTCGGTGACCGACCTCGCGGGTCTCCGCTGGGTCGACTGAAGCCCCGGACGACGCATAGCCGCCTGCCAGCCCCCTCCCTCCGGGAGGGGGCTTTCTGTATAAACGCCCTCACCTCATGCTTTCCTTCACCCTCCGCCGGCTTGCCACGTTCATCGCCACGCTGATCGCCACCTCTCTGGTGGTGTTCCTCGTGCTCGAGGTGCTGCCAGGCGATCCGGCGCTGTTGATGCTCGGCATCGACGCGCAGCCGGACGCGGTGGCCGCGCTCCGGGCGAAGCTTGGCCTCGATCAGCCACCGGTCGAGCGCTACCTGGTGTGGATGGCCGGGATGGTCCGGGGCGATCTCGGCATCAGCCATACCTACGGCACCTCGGTCGCGGAGCTGATCGGCGAGCGGCTGGTGGTCACCCTGCCGCTGGCGCTGATCGCGATGACGCTCACCACGATCATTGCGCTCACCTTGGGCGTCTTCGCCGCCTCCAAGCACAACACGATCGGCGACTACGGCGTGATGACCGCGACCCAGCTCGGCATCGCCATCCCGAACTTCTGGTTCGCGATCCTGCTCGTGCTGCTGTTCGCGGTCGCGCTCGGGTGGCTTCCGGCCGGCGGCTTCCCCGGCTGGGACCAGGGCCCGATCGCGCTCAAGTCGCTCATCCTGCCAGCCTTCGCGCTGGCGCTCGTGCAAGCCGCGATCCTGGCACGCGTCACGCGCTCGGCCGTGCTCGAGGTGCTGCGCGAGGACTTCGTCAGGACTGCTCGCGCGAAGGGGCTCACCCGCACGCAGACGCTCTGGCGCCATGTGCTCAGGAATTCGCTGATCCCGGTCGTCACCATCATGGGCCTGCAGTTCTCCAACCTGCTCGCCGGCACCATCATCATCGAGAACGTCTTCTACCTGCCGGGCCTCGGGCGGCTGATCTTCCAGTCGATCAACCAGCGCGACCTGATCGTGGTCAAGGACGTGGTCGTACTGCTGGCGGCCAAGGTCGTCGTCATCAACTTCATCGTCGATCTCCTCTACGCCGTGATCGACCCGCGGCTCAGGACTCAGCGATGAAGCGCGACGGTCTCATCATGCGCTGCCTGCGCCAGCGCAACTTCGTCATCGGCCTGATCCTGGTCGGCATCGTGCTGGCTGCCGCTCTCGTGTCCTATTTCTGGACGCCGCATTCGCCGACGCGGATCAACGTGCCCGGACGCCTGGCGCCTGCTTCCAGCGTGCACTGGTTCGGCACCGATCATTTCGGCCGCGACGTCTTCTCGATGATCCTGGTGGGATCGCGCAACTCGATCGGTGTCGGCCTCGTCGCCGTCACCATCGGCGTCCTCACCGGCGTCGCTCTCGGCCTCCTCGCCTCGGCCAAGCGCGGCTGGGTCGAGGACCTGATCATGCGCATGGCCGACTTCACCTTCGCCTTTCCGGCGATCCTCTCGGCGATCCTGATCACCGCGATCCTCGGCCCCAGTACCTTCAACTCGATCCTGGCGATCGGCATCTTCAACATCCCGGTCTTCGCCCGCATCACGCGCGGCGCCGCCAACGCGATCCTTGCGCGCGACTTCATCCTGGCGGCCCGTGCCGCCGGCAAGGGCCGCATCCGCATCACGCTTGAGCACGTGCTGCCCAACATCTCGAACGTGCTGATCGTGCAGGCGACGATCAACTTCGCGCTCGCCATCCTCGCCGAGGCCGGCCTCTCCTATCTCGGCCTGGGCACCCAGCCGCCGGATCCGAGCTGGGGCCGCATGCTGAACGAGTCCCAGACCTTCCTCTTCCGCGCCCCAATGCTGGCGATCTATCCGGGTGCCGCGATCATGATCGCGGTCCTCGGCCTGAACCTGCTCGGCGACGGGCTCCGCGACGCGCTCGACCCGCGCCTGGCGAGGTCGCGCTGATGGCCCTGCTCGCCGTCGACAAGCTCGCCGTCCATATGCCGAGCCATCACGGTCCTATCCCGCTGGTGCGCGAGGTCAGCTTTTCCATCGAGAAGGGCGAGACGCTCGGCATCGTCGGCGAGAGCGGCTGCGGCAAGACGATGACGGCGCTCGCGCTGATGGGGCTCCTGCCCGATGGCGCCATCCCGTCGGGCGAGATCCGCTTCGAGGGCGAGAACCTCCTGGCCCAGCCCGAGGATCGGCTCTGCAAGCTCCGCGGCAACCGGCTCGCGATGATCTTCCAGGAGCCGATGAGCGCGCTGAATCCCGTGCACACGATCGGCAGCCAGATCGCCGAGAGCCTGATCCTGCATCGCGGCCTCTACCCGGCCGACGCCGAGGCCGAGGCGATCCGCCTGCTCGAACTCGTGCGCATGCCGGAACCGAAGGCGCGCCTCGCGCAGTATCCGCACCAGCTCTCCGGCGGCCAGCGCCAGCGCGTGATGATCGCGATCGCTCTGGCCTGCCGTCCGGACATCCTGATCGCCGACGAACCGACCACCGCGCTCGACGTCACCGTGCAGGCGCAGATCCTCGACCTGATCAACGACCTGGTCGACGAGCTCGGCATGGCACTGGTGCTCATCAGCCACGATCTCGGCATCGTCGGCGACATCACCGACCGCGTGCTTGTCATGTATGCCGGCAAGGTCGTCGAAGCGGGGCCGACGGTCCCCCTCTTCAATCGCCGCGCCCATCCCTATACGCGGGGCCTGTTCGGTGCGCTGCCCGATCCCGGCCGTGCCCGCGGCAGCCGGCTTTATGCGATCCCCGGCACGGTACCCGATCCCTGGCTGGTGCCCGGCGGCTGCGCCTTCGCCGATCGCTGCCCGCTGGTCGAGCAGGCCTGCCGCGAGGCCGTCCCGCCCAATGTCGAGGTCGGCCCCGACCATCGCGCGCTCTGTCGACGTACGGACATGATGTCATGACCGGTCCGCTGGTCCACGCCGAGGGCCTGTTCCGCCACTTCCCGCTGCCGCGGCCCTCGCCCTTCGCGCCGCGCAAATGGATCAAGGCCGTCGACGGCGTCAGCTTCTCCATCGATCCGGGCAAGAGCTTCGGCGTCGTCGGCGAGTCGGGCTCCGGCAAGTCGACGCTGGCTCGTCTGGTCATGGCGCTCGACAAGCCGGACAAGGGCGACATCCAGGTCGTCGGCAGCGACCCTTTCGCGCTGTCGGACGCCGATCTCCGCCGTCACCGGCGGAACTTCCAGATGGTGTTCCAGGACCCGTTCGGCTCGCTGAACCCGCGCCATACGGTCGGGCGCATCGTCGCCGAGCCGCTCGACGGGCTGGCGCTCCAACTGGGCGCGCCGGAACGCGCACAGCGCGTCGCCGAGGCGCTCGGCGAGGTCGGACTTTCCGCGGAGGCCGCGACCCGATACCCGCACGAATTCTCCGGCGGCCAGCGCCAGCGCATCGCCATCGCGCGTGCGCTGATCACGCGCCCCAAGCTGATCGTCGCCGACGAGCCGGTCTCCGCCCTGGACGTCTCAGTGCAGGCCCAGGTCCTCAACCTGATGCAGGACCTGCAGCAGCGTCACGGCGTGACCTACTTCTTCATCAGCCACAACCTCGCCGTGGTCGAGCATGTCTGCGACAACGTCGCGGTCATGTACCAGGGCCGCATCGTCGAGCAGGCCCCTTCGGCGACGCTGTTTGAAGGCCCCCGGCACCCGTACACCCAGGCGCTGATGGCGGCGATTCCCGGAATGGGCTCGACCACGCGCCGCCGCGACCGCCGCGGCATCAAGCTGGCCGCGACCTCGACCGAGACGATGCCGCCGCCGCGCGGCGGCTGCGCCTATGCACCCCGCTGCCCGAAAGCCCAGGAACGCTGCCAGGTCGAGGACCCGGCGCTCCGCGACCTCCAGCCCGGGCATCGCGCTGCCTGCCACTTCGCCTGACGGTACCCCATTGCCCTCGGCCGCCCTCCCCAGCAGGATGGACGGAACGAAAAGTAGGGAGGCGCAATGACCGGCTCGGACATGTCGCTCGCCAGCGGCGGGCGTGACTACACCCCGCATTATCCAGCGGCCGTGGACTGGCGCCAGCCAATCGATCCGAAGCCCGTCTACGAGTTGCTCGACGAAGCTGTCCGTCGTGTGCCCGAGCAGAACGCGATCGACTTCCTCGACAAGAAGACGACCTATGCCGAGCTCTCGGGCCAGATCGACCGCTTCGCCAAGGGTCTCCAGGATCACGGCCTGAAGCCCGGCGACCGCGTCGGCCTGTTCCTGCCGAACTGCCCCTACTTCATCATCGCCTATTTCGGCATCCTCAAGGCCGGCGGCATCGTCGTCAATTTCAACCCGCTCTACGTCGCTAGGGAGATCGAGCAGCAGATCAGGGATTCCGGCACCTCGATCATGGTGACGCTCGACCTGCAGGCGCTCTATTCCAAGCTCCAGCCGATGCTGGAGTCGACGCCGCTCAAGACCGTCATCATCTGCTCGATGGCGCGGGCGCTGCCCTTCATCAAGAAGCTGCTGTTCCCGATCGTGCGCCGCAAGGACCTGGCGACGCCGCCGCGCGACGCCGCGCACCCGCGCTACGAGCAGATCACCGCCAATGACGGCCGCTACCGCCCGATCCCAATCGATCCCGTGACCACGACGGCGGTCCTGCAGTACACCGGCGGCACCACGGGCATCCCCAAGGGCGCGATGCTGACGCATGCCAATCTCTACGCCAACGCCGTCCAGTGCCGCCGCTGGTTCTCGACCTTCGAGTTCGGCAAGGAACGCGTGCTCGGTGTGCTGCCGTTCTTCCACGTCTTCGCCATGACCGTCATCCAGAACCAGATGCTCTCGGTCGGCGCCGAGATCGTGATGTTGCCGCGCTTCGAGCTGGAAGCAGCCCTGAAGACGATCGAAGCCAAGAAGCCGACCTTCTTCGCCGGCGTGCCCACCATGTACACCGCCTTCAACACGGCGATGGCCAAGCAGCCGCGCAACCTCTCCTCGATCCGGAACTGCATCTCCGGCGGCGCGCCCTTGCCTCTCGAGGTCAAGCAGCGCTTCGAGCAGGCTACGGGCTGCCATCTGGTCGAGGGCTACGGCCTGACCGAGGCCTCGCCCGTCACCCACTGCAATCCGCTCGGCGGCGTCGTCAAGGCGGGCTCGATCGGCCTGCCGCTGCCGCTGACGACCGTCGAGCTTCGCGACATCGCCGATCCGACCAAGGTGGTGAAGCGCGGCGAGCGCGGCGAGATCTGCATCCGGGGGCCGCAGGTCATGGCCGGATACTGGAACCGGCCGGAAGCGACCCAGCAGCAGACGGTCGACGGCGCGCTCCGCACCGGCGACATCGCGATGATGGATGAGGACGGCTATTTCTTCATCGTCGACCGCATGAAGGACCTGATCCTCTGCAGCGGCTTCAACGTCTACCCGCGCGTGGTCGAGGAAGCGGTCTACCAGCACCCCTCCGTCGAGGAGTGCACGGTGATCGGCATCGCCGACAGCTATCGCGGCCAGACCCCGAAGGCATTCGTCAAGCTGCAGGCCGGCAAGACCCTGACCCAGGACGAGCTGCTCGCTTTCCTCAAGGACAAGCTCAACCCGATCGAGATGCCGCGGGAGATCGAGTTCCGCGAGGCACTGCCGAAGACGCTGATTGGCAAGCTTTCGAAGAAGGAGTTGGTGGCCGAGGAAGAAGCCAAGGCGAAGGCCAGGGCCTAGGCTAGGCGTCTCTGTTCTGGGCAGCCTCGGCCGCCAGTCGCGCCTCCGGGTCGTGGAGGATCACGCGCCAGCGCGTGCCGCGGCTGGTCCCATCGCGGATCAGCTCGGCATCCGACTGCTCGGCCAGCGCCTGAGCCAGGCCGAGGCCGGAACGGCTGGATCCCGGCGCCGCATCGCCGGCCGCGAAGCCGCGGCCGTCATCCTCGATCGTCAGCACGGCCTCGTTCGGTCCCGTCACCCGCATGTCGAGGCTGATCTGTCCGCCCTCACCCTCGGAGAAGGCGTATTTGACCGCGTTGGTCACCAGTTCGTTGACGATCAGGCCGAGACGAACGGCGCGGTCGGCATCCGTCCATAGCGGGTCGGCATAGCTGCGGAGCACGACCAGCTTCTGCGCGGTCGCATTGGCGATGTCGGCGGCCAGCGCCTCGACATAGCTGCCGAAATTGATGCGATCGACGCTGCCTCGGCTGTAGAGGTGCCGATGCACCGCGGCGAGCGCATGCACACGCTGCATCGCGGCCTTGATCCGCTCCTTTGCGTGCGGGTCGGAAATAGCTCGATGCTCGATATTGAGGAAGCTGACGACGAGCTGCAGGTTGTTGGTGGTCCGATGCTGAACCTCCCGCAGCAGCATCTGGTTTCGCTCGACCTGGAGCCGGAGCTCGTTCTCGACTTGGCGGATGCGGAGCAGCGAGCGGACATTGGCGACGAGCTCGCTGGGCTCGACCGGCTCGGCCAGATAGCCGTCCGCACCGCTGTCGAGGCCGCGCGTCCTGTCGGCCGGCTTGCGGTAGGCGGCCGAGGTATGCAGCACGAACACCGTCGGCCAGCGCTTCTTGATGATCCGGCAGGCCTCGATGCCATCGATTCCCGGCAGCTTCACGTCGAGCAGGACGAGATCCGGCTCCTTCTCCTCGATCGCACCGAGCGCGCGTTCGCCCGAGCACACCTGCTCGACGGCGAAGCCCTGGCTCTCGAGCACCCGTGCCTTGACGTAGCGCGAGGCCTCATCGTCGTCGACGACCAGGATGGCCGGGTGAACGGTCATGATTTCGCTCCCCGGCCGATGGCGGCCGCGGCATCGATGGAGTCGAGCAGCGTGTCGCGCTGCAGGTCACGCTTGGACATGATCGAGAAGGCCGTCGAAAGCCTCTGGCGGGCGACGTCGTCGATGATGGCCGAGGTCAGCATGATCACTGGGATGCGATGCGACGGATCGTCCTGCAGCCGGGAAAGCATGGCATAGCCATCCTCGTCCGGAAAGTTCAGGTCCAGGAGGATCACATCCGGCGCCTCGCGCTGGATCATCTGCATCGCCTCGTTGACGCTGGATGCCTGCCGCAGCTTTCGCCCGGCACCGAAGAGAATCTGCGCGACCGCGTAGCGGGCCGCCTCGTCGTCATCGACATGAAGAACACGCAATGCCGGCTTTCGGTTGAGCAGACGCAGCAGCGAGCGCACCAGGCTGCGGCGCTCCACAGGCTTCTTGACGAAAAGGTCGGCGCCGAGATCGAGCGCATAGGTCTCATCGTCGGTCGCCGTCATCACCACAACGGGGATGGTGCCCGTTTCCGGGCTCGACTTCACTTCCTTGAGGAAAGTCCAGGCGTCGCCTTCGTCGAAGCGGATATCCAGGACGATCGCGGCGGGGCGTTCGGCGGCAACCGCGGCGCGCGCCTCGTCGAGCGTGCGGGTCTGGCGGGTCCGGATCGATGCCGCTTCGAGCAGGCTGGTCGCGACCAGAAGGTCGGCATGCTCGTCCTCGACCACGAGGACCGGCGGCAGCGAGGCGATGGTCGCCGCATCTTCCGCCGTCTCGGGAAGCTGGGTCAGGCCATCGGGCACGATCACGGAGAAGGTCGAGCCCTTGCCGACCTCGCTCGTCACCTCGATCCGCCCGCCGATCAGCTCGGCAAGCTTCTTCGAGAGCGGCAGGCCCAAACCCGTCCCGCGGACGCGGCGCTGGCGCGGCGTGTCGACCTGCACATAGTCCTCGAAGATTCGCTCGATGTCCTTCTCGCCGATGCCGATGCCGGTATCGGTCACGTCGAAACGGAGGAGCCCGTCCCGCTCCGACACGGCGAGCCTGATCTCGCCCTGCTCGGTGAACTTGACCGCATTTGAGAGGAAGTTCCGGAGAATTTGCGAGAGCTTCGCCTCGTCGGAGACGATGCGAAGCCCGGGCGGATCCTCAACCGAGAGCGCGACATCCCCGATGACCAGCGGTCGGAACATGCCGCGAAGCGCGCTGGTGAGGTCGGCGACCTCGAACTGCCGGCGGTGGATCTCGATCTTGCCGGACTCGACCTTTGCGAGGTCGAGCAGGTCGTTGACGAGGTCGCTCAGCGACTCGGCGGCGCGCCTGATATAGACGACCTGCCGCTCCTGCTCGTTCGAGAGCGGCCCGTCGGTCTTGTCGAGCAGGAGACGCGACAGCGCCAGGATGGCGTTGAGGGGCGTGCGGAACTCGTGGCTCATGTCGCTGAGGAAGCGCGACTTGAGCTCGTCGGCGCGACGGAGGCTCGCCGCCTTCTCGTCCAGCTCGGCATAGAGTGCCACGACGCCACGGTTGGTCTCCTGCAGCTCCTGGTTCAGCTGCAGCACCGCCTCGTTCTGCTGGCGGTTCTCGGCCAGGGTATGCATCAGCTCGCGGTTCTGCCGCCCGAGCTCCTCCATCGGGCTGCTGGCCTCGCCCTCGGCCACCTCCGCGATCCGGCTCATCGTGCGGGCGCTGACGACGGAGGCATCGCGCGGCAATCGCTTGCGCATCCGCACGACCGCCACTCCTTCCCTGCTCGATACGACCTCTACCTTGTCCATCAGGCGGCGGGCGCCGAGGCGGCCGGCCTCGCGATCGGCCTCCCCCCTTCGACGACGCCCTTTCTCGGCGTCGGTCACGGTCATCACCAGGCTCTGCGGGCGCGTTTGGCCCTCGACCGCGAAGACGATGGTGCCGCCCTTGCCGTAATCGAGGGCGCCGCGCGCGATCTCGGAGACGGCGGTCGCGATCCGCACCTGATCCTGGGACTCGAATCCGAGAAGACTGGCGACCCGCCGAGCCTGCTGCCGCGCGCGGACGACATCCGTCTCCTGCTTGATGAGCGTGGTCAGCAGCGGGCCCACCTCAGGCCCTTCCTCTGAGCACGAGAATGCCGGCGTCGTCGCGTCCGCGCGCCTCGCTCCGCCAGAGCCGGCCCGCGATGATCGCCGGGTGGACCAAGCCGCGATCCGAGACGCTTGACGGCCTCCAGCGCGTGGCGATGCCGTCGGTGTGCAGGATCAGCGTCGGCGAACCTAAATAGGTGTAGTCGAAGGCCTGGGTGCGGCGCATGGTGTGGCCGACGATGCCGTTATGCGAGACCAGATTGCGTGCGCCGATATCGGAGATGAGCACGGCGCTGATGTTGCCGATGCCCATGAAGCGGACGACCTTGGCCGTCAGGTCGAGCTCGGCAACCGCGATCGCGGCCCCCCGCGTCGGCCGAAGAACCTCGTCGAGCCTCTGGAAAAGGGTACCGAGATCGGCCCGGCTGCGGTCGCGGAAGGTCTTGGTCGCGGAAGCGGCGGCATCGGCCGCCTCGGCACCGTGGCCGAGCCCGTCGACGACGATGACGCGGGCTCCTGATGACAACACCTCGACCGCGAAGGCATCGCCGCAGCCATCGGCGCTGATGCCGGCCGTGAGGCCGCCGAGAGTCAGGGCCGTCACCGGCAGAGCACGGCGGATCTGGGCCACGAGCACCGTTCCTTCGCCCGGGTGGCTGTCGATGCAGAAGCTGTCGGCGAGGCGCTTCATCGCGCCCAAGCCCTGGCCCGGCGAGCCCGTGGTGGTCGCGCCGTCTTCCATGAAGCGCTCGACATTGCCCATGCCAGGCCCGCGGTCGACGGCCATCACCTCGATTCCCTTACCCTCCATCGCTTCCAGGCGGCGGACGAAGAAGGCCCCCTGCTCCGCGTGGCGAGCCAGGTTGGTCGCCGCCTCGGTCGCCACCAGGGCGGCACGGCCGACCGCTTCCTCGTCGAGGCCAGCACTCTCGGCGGCATCGCGGGCGGCGCGGCGTGCCATGCCGACATCGGAGTCATGCTCGACGCGGATCATCGCTACTTCCAACGCGCCAGCATGATGGTGGTGCCACTTCCGACCTTGCTCTGGATGCTGAAGTCGGTGCACAGCCGCTTGGCGCCTCCGAGGCCGAGCCCGAGGCCGCTGCCTGTGGTGAAATTGTCGCGCATCGCCTGCTCGATGTCAGGGATGCCAGGCCCGTTGTCGCGGAAGATCAGCCGCACGCCCGTCCGCGGTTGCTCCTTCACGCTTTCGATCGCGACTTCGCCACCCCCGCCATAGTCGAGGGTGTTGCGCGCGATCTCGCTCGCCGCGGTGATGATCTTGGTCTGGTCGACGATCGACAGGCCGACGCCCGCCGCCTTGGTACGGACGACCTGACGAACCCGTACGACGTCCTCGGCCGATTTGATCGGCAGCGTTTCAGTCGAGGTCGACATCCGATGCCGTTTCCGCGTCCACGGTGGAACGGATCAGGTCCATGCCCCGCTCGACATTGAGAGCCGTGCGCACGCCCGGCAGTTCCAGTCCGAGCTCGACCAGGGTGATCGCGACCGCCGGCCGCATGCCGACGACGACGGTGACCGCGTCCAGGATCTTGGCCATCGACGCGATGTTGTTGAGGATTCGCCCCATGAAGGAGTCGACGATCTCCAGCGCCGAGATGTCGATGAGCACGCCGCGCGAGCGCTCCTTGACCAGGCGCGCGGTCAGGTCGTCCTGAAGCGCCATCGCCAGCTGGTCGTGCATGTCGACTTGAATGGTGACGAGGAGACAGTCCCCGAACTTGAGGATCGGTATCCTATCCATCGGCAGCGCCGGCTCCTGGCTGTGGCTGGGACTTCCGGAAACCGATGCCGAGCCCGACGCGCTTGAGAGCGAGCGAGAAGGCGTCGGCCATCGTCGCCTTGGTCGCGACGTCGAGCGAGATGCCGAGATGGACGATGGTCTGGGCGATTTGCGGTCGGATACCGCTGATGATGCAGTCCGCGCCCATCAGGCGGGCAGCCGACACCGTCTTGAGGAGATGCTGGGCGACAAGCGTGTCGACGGTCGGAACGCCGGTAATGTCGATGATCGCCACCTCGGCGGCGTTGTCGACGATCGCCTGCAGCAGCGTCTCCATCACCGACTAGGTGCGGTTGCTGTCGAGCGTGCCGATGATCGGCAGCGCCACGACCTTGTCCCAGAGCTTGACCACCGGCGTCGACAGCTCGAGCAGGTCCTGCTGCTGCCGGCGGATCATCTCCTCCCGGCTCTCCATGAAGATCTCGACCGAATGGATGCCGAGCTTGTCGAGCAGAAGGCTGACAGCCCAGAGGTCGGCGGCCAGCTTGGTGGCGTCCTTGGCCCCGGCGATCAGCCGGTCGAACATCGCCTGCTTCAACGAGAAGACGAAGGTCGCGGTCTCGGACGGAGTGAAGCCGAGACGCGCGCGCGAGCGCGACATGTCGGAGAGCAACGCCTTCGTCTCGCTCCAGGCGGGACCGGCGATGTCGTCCTGGCTTGAGGCCAAGCCGGCGGCGAAGGCCTCGAGGAAGCGTTCGGACTCCTCCCGCAGCTCCTTGACCCCGACCAGATCGGTTGTCTTCTTCATCGCCGTCTGGTGGCGCAGCCACTCCGACAGGATCTCGACCTTGTGGCCGCGGATGATGTCGTCGAAGCCCTTGGATCGTTCAGCCATCTGCCCTCCAGGGTGCGCTCATCCTTGCCCAGCACGCCGGTGGCCCGGCGCGTCGGCTGCGCGGTTTCAATGAAGTTGCAGGCGCGACGAATGCCCCAGGACGTCCCCGCCAACGCTCGTCGCCACGAGATGTACGAAATTGGCTAAGGGTAGCGTGCGGTAACGCTCTACACGCTGTGATTATTCAGTGAATACCGCGAGACCAAGTCGCGTCCGGAGCCCGGAGAACCGTAGGGAATCCTACAGAAAGACGCCGGCTTCAGCGGACGACGAGGCGCGGGACCTTGCCGTCGATCGGCGTCAGCGGCTTGAACATGTTCTCGATCGCCGCGACAGTGCTCTGGGTCGCTTTGAGCTTCTGCGCCTGGCTGACGGCGTCGCTCTTGATCGAGTTGCGCCGCTCGCTCGGCAGCTTGTCGAACTCGGTGCGAGCCGAGTCGAGCGCCTGCGGCGAGCCGACGCTCACCACGCGGGTGAGCTTGAGGTAGACGATCGATCCGGTGCCGACGACACGTGCCGTGGAGTCCGCCAGGATCTCGACCGCCCTGACGGTGGTCTTATCGAGCTGCATGGTGATCCATCATGGGGCCTGGAATGGGAGCGCGCAACCTTGACCTCCGGTTGCTAGCCCTTGAAGTGTTTTAATAATCTTTCGAGGGCAGCATCCAAGACTTCGTCCTTCTTGCAGAAGCAGAAACGGGCGAAATCTCGCGGCGGTTGCTCGGGTGTAAAGAAAGCGCTGACCGGGACTGCCGTGACCTTGGCCTCGACCGTGATATGCCGACAGAAATCTTCGTCCGTGCCGTTGAATCCTAAGGGGCGGAAGTCCGCGGTGATAAAATACGTCCCCTGGCTCGGCAGGACCCCGAATCCGATCTCCGCCAGGCCCTTGCCGAAGCGGTCGCGCTTGGCCTGCATGTCGCCGACCAGGTCCCGGTAGTAGCCGTCGCCGAGGTCGAGGCCGGTCGCCACGGCGCGCTGCAGATTCGGCGGCGTGGTGAAGACCAGGAACTGGTGGGTCTTGGTCACGGCGCGGAGCAGCGCCGGCGTCGCGGTCACGTAGCCGACCTTCCAGCCCGTCAGAGAGAAAGTCTTCCCGGCCGAGCCGATGCGCAGGCAGCGCTCGCGCATGCCGGGAAGCGAGATCAGCGGGATGAAGGGGGGCGCATCGGCGAAAGCTATGTGCTCGTAGACCTCGTCGCAGACGGCGACCGCGTCATGCTTGATGACCAGGTCGGCGATCAGCTGGAGCTCGGCCCGAGTGAAGACCTTGGCCGCCGGATTGAGCGGGTTGTTGAGCAGGACGAGCTTGGTGCGGTCGGAGAAGGCGGCGCGAAGCGCCTTCTCGTCGAGATGCCAGGAGGGCGGCGAGAGCCTGACCAGCCTGGGGATGCCGCCGGCGCGACGCACGATCGGCAGATAGGAGTCGTAGAGCGGCTCGAAGAGCACGACCTCGTCGCCGGGCTCGATCAGGCCGAAGAGGCAGGCGGCCAGCGCCTCCGTCGCGCCCGAGGTGACGATCACCTCCGACTGCCAGTCCACGTCGAGGCCGTGGAAGCGCTTGTCGTGCCGTGCCACCGCCTGGCGCAGCTCGGGCACACCCATCATCGGCGGATACTGGTTGGGCTTGTCGGCGAGGCAGGCCTGCGCGACTGCCACGACCTCCGGCGGCCCATTTCCATCCGGGAAGCCCTGGCCGAGATTGATCGAGCCATGCTCGATCGCGAGCCGCGACATCACCTCGAAGACGGTCGTCCCATAGCCGGACATCACGGAGTTGGCGGGCTTCACGGCGGGACTCGGCTCAGGTTGGGAGGCGGAGCTGTCTAGCATGGGAACCCCGCCGAACAAACTCTAGGACGTGCCCCGCGCAACTCGCTAGCATGACCAGGTCACTACCTCGGAAGGGATGCCCTCATGACTTTACGGTCTCTCGCGGCCGCTCTCCTTGCCGGCGCGTTCCTGCTCGCTCTCTCTCCCGGAAACGGGAGTGCGCAGACGGCGAACCCCTCCCCCGTCATCCCGGTCAAGCCGACCGTGAACAGCAAGCCCGGCACCATGTCCACAGCGCCGGCGAAGAAGGCGCCTGGCAAGACCTGCAGCGAGTTCACGTCGAACAGCCAGGCGCATAAGGATTGCATCGCCCGCCAGGCGAAGATCGAGAAATCCGCCAAGGACAAGAAGACGATGAAGGCCGAGAAAGCGCCGAAGAAGTCCTAGAGCGATTTCCGACCTAATTGAGTCGTTGGGGATTCCCAAGGGCGTGGCGTTGTGATTCAAGATTCCTGCTGGAGGAGGAGGCCAGCGGGCATGGGAGTTCCGCTATCTGAGGATCTTCGTGTTCGTGTGGTAGGAGCGGTCGAGGAAGGATTGTCTCGACGCCAGGCGGCAGAGCGGTTCGGGGTCAGCGTGTCGAGCGCTATCCGATGGGTTGAGGAGTGGCGTCGCAGCGGTCGGACGGCAGCCCTGGCTCAAGGCGGCGATCGGCGCTCTGAGCGGATCGAGGCGGAGGCGGCTTTTCTGCTGGCCCGGATCGAGGAATCCCCGGATGTGACGCTGGCCGAGCTGCAGGCGATGCTTCGCAAGCGAGGCGTGCCTGTCGGGATCGGGACGTTGTGGCGGTTCTTCGATCGCCGCGACATCAGCTTCAAAAAAAACCGCGCACGCCGCC
>VGEH01000128.1 GCA_016869375.1 Alphaproteobacteria bacterium
AAGGGGCCACCGGGGGGTCTATAACCGCGCGCCATTCGGGGCGTAGCTCAGCCTGGTAGAGCGCTTGCTTCGGGAGCAAGAGGCCGGAGGTTCGAATCCTCTCGCCCCGACCATATCCCGACATTTCCCGCCGGATCAGCCCTTCACCGAGGGGTTGTTGGCGATGAAGGTCAGGTAGGGCAGCCGCCCGACCGACCATGCCGCCAGCGCATAGGCGACGACCAGCGTCACCAGCGCCGACAGGAAGAAACCGTAGCCGTAATAGGCAAAGCCCATCTGGACCGAGATGAGGCTGAAGACGGTGTTGGTGACGAACAGCAGGAAATAGACGAACAGCAGCTTTCGCCTCAGATCGAAGTAGGCGAGGATGACGCTGACGAAGGCCATCAGCACGTGGAAGAACGAGCCGATGACGCCGAGCCGGAACATGCCGAGCCCGATCAGGTTGACGCCGATCATCGACAGCAGCGTCGGCGCCGAGAGCACGACGAAGGCGGTGATGCAGCCCTGGAAGACGACGACGTTGCGAAGCCCGCGCGATAGGCTCGCGAGGATCTCCTGGTGGTCCTCGCCCAGCTTGCGCCAGGGCGCGTGACCGGACACGTCCTTGTAGAAATTCTGGTAGCGCTCGAAGAAGTCGGTCTCGACCGAGAGCACGAAGACGGCGATCGCCGGGATCACCGTCATATAGGCCATGAACATGGTGGCGTCGTAGAGCGGGTACGACACCATCACCGCCGCGATCTCGTCGCGGTCGGGAAGCGACCACATGATCCACTTATCGACCCAGACCGCGAGGTTGTAGAACAGCGCGCCCAGCGTCAGCTCCCAGTATTTGCGCGCGGCGCGGAGGAAGGCGAAGGGCCGGACGAAGCCGTAGGGAAACTCGACGAGAACGCGCGCCACCTGGATCGAGAGAAGGAGCGCCAGGCCCAGCGAGAAGCCGGTCAACATGCCGGCCGCCCCCCAGCGTTCGCCCAGCAGCACCGCCACCGCGAAGGCCGAGGACATGCCGACAGCGAAGCCGATGGTGATCGAGCGGAAGTCGCGCAGCGCCGACAGGAAGATGCCGACATACCAGATGAAAGAGATGACGAAGTAGTTGGCGATCGCGGCGATCCTGACCGCAGGATCGAGCGCGGCGAAAACGCCGTAGAACCAGCCTGCGATCGGGATCTGGATCAGCAGCACGATGAAGCCGCCGACGAGCATGCCGGGCGTCTCGGTCACCTTCTTCTCGTAGATGCGGTCGGCGAGATAGCGGGTTGCGATCATCATCAGCGGCCCGGCCGCGACCAGCGAGAAGCAGAAATTGTAGATGACGATGATGCGGAAGACCTTCATCTCCTCCTGGTCGAGCCAGCGCAGGCCGATGATGTCGATCGCGCCCAGCGCCAGCACGGTCATGATCCAGGGGCCGGTCGAGACGATCGAGGCATGCGTCAGGCTGGCGACGACACCCATCAGGTCGTCGCGCCGCGCCAGCTTCCGGAGCTCGAAGCCGATTCCTGCCATCAGCCGGCCTCCTTTTCGATGACCGGCTCGGGAATTTCAGGCGCCTGGTCCGGCACCTCGCTGAGCTGCGTGTAGAGATCCCCATAGGCCTGCTCGACCGAGCGCTGGTCGTAGTAGACCTTGCAGCGCTCGCGGATGGCGTGGGCGCATTTGTCGTGCCAGTCCTGGTCGGTGATCAGCCGGCGGATCGCCGCCGCCGTCGCGCGGGGATTGGACAGCGCCGTGACCTCGCCGCCCGGGCCTAGCCTAGGGCTCTCGTCCTCGCGGCCGTAGATCAGCTCGGAGCACGAGCCGACATTGGTGGCGACCGTCGGCACGCCGGCGGCGCCAGCCTCCAGCACGACGAGCGGCTGACCTTCGCTGATCGAGGTCAGCACGTTGACGTCGATGCTGCCGAGGACGTCGTCCAGCTTCTTCCGGCCCGTGAACTCGAAGGTGCCGCCGAGGCCGAGCCCCTCGACCATCTGCTTGCACTCTTCGTAGTACGCCTTGTCCTCTTCGTAGGGACCGATCATCAGGCACTTCACGTCGGGCACGCTGCGTCTGAGGATGTCGGCGGCGCGGATGAAGGTCTTCACATCCTTGATCGGAACGACGCGGCCGATCAGCGCCACGGTTGGTGGCCGCACCCCAGGATCGCGCTTGATCTTTGTGAAGCGCTCGACATCGACGCCGTTCGGGATCACCCACATCTTCGAACGGTCGGCACCATCCGCTATCTGCAGGCGCTGATTGCCCTCGAAGAGCGTGATGATGCCGGCCGCGGCCTCGTAGCAGGCGCGGCTGTATGTCAGGAAGCTGTCGACCCAGAGATCCTTGAGCCCCTTCTCGCCGGTCTCGACCGAGAGGCTGGAGGAGCCGACCTCGAACAGCCAGTCGGCCATCGCGATCTCGACCCGGCGTTCGTTGGTGTAGATGCCATGCTCGGTCAGCAGCAGCGGCCGCCCGGTCTGCAAGGCCGCGCGCGCGCCGAAGAGCCCGGCATAGCCGGTGGAAACCGCATGATACACCTTGCACAGCGGCAGCTCCGACAGCAGCACGGAATAAAGGCCGCCGATCAACGCGCGCCAGGTCCAGAAATAGTGGATGAAGGACCCTCCGCGCAGGGTCTTCTGGTACATGCGGACAAGTTGCTGCCAGGCTGCGGGCGAGTCGAGCAGCTGGCGGCGGCCGATCTTGTTCTTGTAGGGCGCAAGCATGTCCAGCATTGCCTTGACCTCGGCGAGCCCGCCGCGGCGATGGATACCCATGAGCACCGGCTCCACCTCCCGCATCAGGCGCTCGACGCCGAACATGAGGCGCGGGCCCTTGCGGAAGTCCTGGATGAAGATGTGGGAGATGCCCGTGACGTTCTTCGGCATCTCGTAGCGCATCGTCCGCGGCTCGTCCTTCGCCAGCAGCGAGACGATGTGGAATGTCGTGTCCTTGCTGCCGCGGATAAGGTCGTGGGTCCAGGTGGAGACGCCACCCGCGACATAGGGGTAGGTCCCCTCCAGGATCATGCAGACTTCGGCGACAGGCTTCGGCGCGGCCATCACGCAGCCTCGCGCTTGAGCGAGCCGCTCGTCCATAGGCCGATCACGTCGGAAACCTGCGGCGGAAGCTTCTTCGCGGTCTTGAACACGTCCTTGTGTGTAGCGATCGCCTCGCGAAGCTTGTCGTAGCGGCCGAGCCGGAACAGCGCCTCCAGGTTCCAGAGGATCATGTCCGGCGTCAGCAGCCCCCGCGCCTCGGCCACCATGAACCAGCTCGCCGCGGCGTCGTAGCGGCGCTCGCGCACAAGGAGGCGGCCGATAGCGAGCCAGATTCCGGTCTCGCGCGGCTTGACCTTGAGCGCCTCCTCGTAGCTGGCGAGCGCACGGATGCGGTTGTCGCGCTCGCGTTCAGTGTCGAGCAGGCCGGTGAAGGCGTAGTCGTCATAGTGACGCGCCAGACGATAGCGCCGCCCGAAGCTCTTCGGTCGTTCGCGCGCCTTGCGCTGGAGTATCTGCGCACGAGCGAGGAAGCGGCCCTCGATGGTAGCAACCGCGGTCGCCGCCTGGGTACGGACCGAGGGATCGGAGTCGGTCAGCGCCAGCTTGAGCGCCAGCGAGAAGCCGGGCCGGAAATGCCGCGTGAGAAGTCCGATCGCCAGGCGCTTCTTCGCCGAGTCCGAGCCGGAGAGGATGTCGGCGAAGCTCTCGACGCCGGCCTTGCTCCCGCCCTGCGCGCGCTGGCGGCGCAGCAAGGACTCGTAGAGATCGGTGACCCGCGAGCGCGTCTCGGTCGGAAACAGGCTCTGGTACCAGGCATTGAAGTCGAACCAGTCGCGATGGAAGGCGAGCAGGAAGAGCCCGGTCGCGAGCGCCGCAAAGGGTCCGATGGGACCGAGGCCCGCGGTGGCCACGAACAGGTACCAGGCAAGCTGGTTGCGGCGAATGCGCCTGCCGATCCACTTGGCCCAGGCGAACAGGACCAGCGAGATGACGACATGGATGGCCGCCCATTCCAGAAGCTCGATGTTCCGGGCCATCAGCTGATCGAGCAGAAACAGCTCGGCCACGAGCGCCGGGATCGTGGGGATGAGCTGGCGCAACCGCTGGTCGATGATGACCCGGCGCTTGCGGCGCACCTTTCGACGAAGATGCGGGCTGGCGTTAGCGCCGTTCACGACGATGAAGCTCCTGGAGCTCGAAGGTCAAGCGGACGCGATCCGCCATGATGTTCAGCCGCATGCTGATGTCGTCCTTCAGCTTGCGGATGACAAGACGCGCGCCGGCGCTGTTGGTTGCCGGCAGCAGCACGGCGAAGCGCCGGCCGACCGGCAGCCATTGGAAGGCGAGATCGGTCTCCCGCAGCCACTGTCCGACCGAGACCGCGACGATCTTGCCGACCGACAGCGCTTCGTCGCGGGTCAGCTCGCCCTCGCCCTCGAATCCGACGATGATCATCGTCAGGTCGAAATCGACGCGCTCGGCCAGCTTCGTGAGGAACTCCTTCTGGCGGTCGAAGAGCTGGGCCGAGAGCAGGCCGGCTTCGGGGTCGAGGATGCGGTCATGGGCGGCATCCTCGTAGCGCTTGGCGATCGCGAGGTTGCTGCCGATCCAGTCGCAGAGAAGGTGGAAGTTCTCGATGGTCGCCGGCGTCAGGTCGAGCAGGCCGAGGGACTCGACCTTGAGCATGCCGTAGACCTCGCCTGTCTCCGGGTCCTGCAGCGGTCCGGCGAGCACGCCTTCCTTGCCCAGCACCTTCTCGTCGTTGGGGCGGGCGACGCAAAGAAGGGTCCGCTCGGCGATGGCGCGGCGATAAAGCAGGTGGTCGTCGGCGATCGTGCGCTTGAAGACCTCGTTCTCCTTCCAGCCGAAAGGATGGGTCGCCTCCATGCCGTCCTCGCGGAGAAGCCAGATCGAGAACTTCTCGGGGTTGAGGATCGCCGTGACCAGGGCCTGGGCCCCTTCGAAGACGCCGGCCACGTCGAGGCGCTCGACCGCCATCGCGGCGCGGAAGACCGTCAGCAAGGTCCGGAACTGGCCGGCGATGCGGGCCTCGAGCTCGTCCTTGGCCGTCGACATGCCTTCATAGGCGGCAGTGATCACCTGCGCCTGGTGCTCGGCCTCGGCGAGCCTGTGGCGGAGATCGGCGCGCTCGCGCAGGTGGCGCGAGCGCAGCTCGCCCACGACAAGGCCGGTCGCGGCCCACATCAGCGGCGTCTTCGACAGCTCGAACAGATAGGCGAAGAGATCGAGCGTCAGAGGCTGCGGCGGGATGTTGCCGATCAGCAGCGCGGCCGACGAGGCGATCGCCGCCAGCAGCCCTTCGTTGGTGCCGTACTGGAGGCTGATCAGCACGACCACGGCCCAGAAGGGATGCGGCGCCACATCGCGGAACCGGTCGCCTTCGAAGGCGAAGCGATCGATCGCGAGCGCGATCGCGAAGAAGATCGCCATCTCGACCAGCGCCGAGACGCGGAGCCCAAGCAGCTCGCGCGGGGCCTCCTCCTCGGCCCTGACCTGCGTGGTCATCTCGCCTGAGCGGTTCGCGCCGCAAGCCGATCGGCGATTGCCGCCGCGAGCCGCTGCGCGGTCGCCGTAACGGTATCGCCGGCTCCGCTCGCCGCCCCCACCACGCTGAAGCTGCCGCCCCAATGGACGCTGCCGTCACGCCCCACCAGGCGCGTCGTCACGGCCACCACCGGATCCGGCTTGAGGCCGTAGCGATAGCCGAAATCCTGCACCGATCCGACCAGGACGCCGTCGACGGCCAGCGCCTCGGCGACCTCGCGCGCGACGGTGTCGCGGCCGAGCTCCTTGCCGTCGAGGCGCTTCTCGACCAGGCGGCGCCGGATCTCGCTCTCCTCGATCTGCGCGAACAGGCGCCGGCCGTAGAGCTCGCCCGCCACAAGCTGCGCGATGATCTGGCCGGCATGCGGGTGCGCGGAGAGGTTCTCGAAGGGAAGCACCGCGACGGACATATCGCGTCTCGGCGCCGCGCCGTCGGCGACGAAGTCGCGGACGCTGCTGGCGCCGCTCGCGCAGGCGGAGACCGCCGCCGCGGCCAGCACGGCCAGCAGATGGCGTCTCAGAAGCGCCACAGGAAATAGCCGCCGATCCGCGTCACCGTCGCATCGGTGCCGCGCGAGGCGGTCAGGCTGTAGCTCGCCGCGAGCCCGACCTCGAAGCTGGTATAGGGCTCGTAGGCGATGTCGACGCCGAGGAAGGGACCGTTGGCGTTCAGCCGGTCATACGCGAAGCCGCCGAAGGCGTTGTAGCGGAGGTCGGGCGAGAAGGTTCCGGAGAGGCCGCCGATGATCGAATGGACCTCGCGCGAGACGACCGAGAGAAGCGGATACTCGGCGCCGAAGGAGTCGACCGCCACCTTGCGGCTGCCGAGATACTCGGCATCGAAGCCATAGGCGAGCGTGAGCGAGGGCGGCCCGTGCACGATCGTATAGGCCGCCTCGAAGGCCGGCCCGATGAAATGCGCGACGTCGGAGCGGCCCTCGACGCCGTAGCGGCCGGCGGCGAGCCGTCCGGCGACCCGCCAGCTCGTGCCGAGGATGCGCTCATAGGCGGCCTGGACGCGATCGGTCCGCGCTTCGTTCACGAGCCCGTCGACGACGTCCCAGTAGGGATCCTGCGCGATCGCGGCCAGGCGCAAGGTTCCTTCGGCGAATTGCCGCGTGTGGCGCACCGCAGCGCCGACGATGCCGTTGCCGCCGATGAGCGACAGGCGCGTGAGGCCGCCGGTCTCGTGATCCATCGAGACATAGCCCTCGCCACGATAGCGCTTGCCGTCGAAGGTCTCGATGCTGCCGTTGAGCCGGCGTACGGCCGGCGTGTCCAGGTCGTTGCCCTCGAGCGCGAAGCCGACGATCGAGGGGCCGGCGAGCGCTTCGCCGGAGAGCCGAGCGACGATCTGACGATCGGCCTTCTTGACCTTGCGGTGATCCAGGTCGAAGCGGACGCGCGGGCCGTGCTCGCGCAGGAGCTCGGCCTTGGCGCGGATCAGGCCCGGATCGTCGGGGTTGAGGCCGAGCGCGCGGTCGTAGAGGCCGACCGCCCGGCGCCAGCCGCCGAGCTGGCTCTCGACGCTGGCCAGCGCCGACATGACCTCGACCGAATTGGGGACCTCGCGCAGAAGCGCCTCGAGCTCGGCCTTGGCGCCAGCCGCGTCGCCCGTCTCCATCATCAGCCGCGCCCGGGTCAGGCGCAGCCGCCGTGCCGCGGCAGCAGCTTCCGGATCGGCCGGCGGCGGCGCCTGGGCGACCAACCCGGCACCGGGAACGACGGTGACCGCACCGATCATCCCTGGCGGTGGCGGCACTGGCCTCGCCGCCGGTGGGCGGGGAGGATCGTCGGCATCCTCCTCGTCGGCATCGGACACGGCGTCGCTCGGCGCGGCGGTAACGGGCGGTACCGCCGCAACCGAGGGCGCGGGTGGCTCGACGGCCGATCGGCTCAGCCGGATCTCGACGCCGCGCGGCAAGGCGGCGACCGACAGGCTTCGGCCCGGCTGCGGGCGGAGCCGCAGCCGGCCGTCCTCCGCCTCCGCCGAGGCGATCCAGCCTGGCAGCATGGACGCGACGTCACGCACGGCCTTCGGATCGACCGCTTTGTCGACCGTGACCACCACGGCGTCGCCGTCGCGATCGGATTTGGCGGTCACCCGCTCGGGCCAGAGGAAGCGGAGCCGCGCACCGCCGTCGGCGCTGCTGGTCTCGACGGCCATCGGGGTCGCGGCATGGGGCGTCCCCGCGCCGATCGCCACGGCGATCGCAGCGTAGACCCCGAGGCGAACGACGGTGAGGACGCTCGCAAACCTCATAGGCGCCTGTATACCGATCCTGATTGCATTAACACCTTGGGAATGTATGGCATTTTCCCGGTATCTGGCCCAACCATTTCGCGCGCGATTCGTTACGGCCGCGAAAGGACCTGGCGGGCGCGGTCATAGAGCTTGTTGTCCATCAACAGGTTCGCGAAGTCGGCCCGCAGCCCCGGATCGGCTGGCCGCTCGGCGACGAGGGCTTCCATCAGCGACAATGCCTGGCGGGCCTCGCCGAGCCGATTCAACAGCACGGCCCGGGCCACCCTGAGATAGACGGGCTGCTCGCTCACAGCCTCGATCTGCTCCAGCGCCCGGCGGAAATGGAAACGGGCAGCGTCCCGCTCGCCGGCCTGGAGCAGGATCTCGCCATAGGCGGAGTTGACCTCATGGTCGGCGACCGGCGTATTGACGACCTGCGCCAGCTGGCGCCGGGCAAGGCCCGTCCGTCCGCTCGCATAATCGTTTAGGCCGAGCCAGCGCGCGGCCTCCGGGTCGCCGGGGGCCTGGCGCGCGATCCGCCCGTAGACGGCGGCCAGCGCGACCTTGCTGTCGACCTCGAGCCCCTGCTTGGCGAGCTTCCGCAGGCGAGCGATGTCGGTCTCGTTCTCGGCCCGGGCCGCGACGATCCGGCCGACCTCGTCGGTACGCTTGAGCGCGACCAGCGCGTCGATGCGGACGGCCGCCGTCTCCTCGGACTCCGACGGCGACTCCGGCCCCAGCGCCGTCAGCGCCCGGTTTGGCACGTCGAGATCCAGCAGGTGACGCGCCCAGACGGGACGCTCGGCCGGCGGCGAGGAGGCCGCCCGGCCCGCGAGCCAGTCCGCGGCGGTGCGCGCCTGCCTCGCCTCGCGCCACAGATAGACCAGCTCTCCGATGATCGGGTCCTGCGGCCGCGCCTGGCTTGCCAGATCGCGGAAGATCACGATCGCCGCCGAGCGATCTCCGAGATCGATCAGGCGATAGGCGATCTCGCGCCGCTCGGTCGGATTCGTCTCCTGGCGGCCGGCGCGCGCGATGAGCGTTCGCTTGACCTCCTCGGTGCGGCCGAGCTTGGTCAGGGCCTCTTCATAAGCGCCGTTCCACTCGCCACCGTAGCTCTCGGCGAAGCGCTTGAGCTCGGGCAGTGCCGCTTCCGGCCCGGCCTGCTCCAGGAAGGCGTAGAGCCGGGCCTCGCGCCGGTTCCTCGGCAGATCGGTGCGCTTGAGCTCGGCGGCGAGGAAGGCCTGGAGATCCGCCCTCTTGCCCGCCTTCTTCGCCGCCTCGACATAGGCGTAGAACCACTGATCCGTCGTGTCCGACTTGGCGAGACGCTGGATCTCGGTCAGCGCCTCGACCGCGCCGCCGACCTCGATTAGCGCAAACAGCGCCTGCTCGCGCGCCGGCGGCTTGAGGTCGTTGCGCTCGAGCTGGCGCGCGAAGAAGCCGCGTGCTTCGGCCAGGCGCTTCGCCTTTTTCGACTCCTCGGCCGCCGCCGACATCCAGGTTTCGGGCAGCTGCTCCGCAAGCCAGAAGATCGCCGGCATCGCCTCGGCGCCAAATCCTCTGTCGAGCATCGTGTAGATGAGGACCGAAGGCGTCTCCGGATCCAGGTCCCTGCGGGCGAGTTGGTGGGTCCAATACTGCGCGAGCTCCGCCTGGGCCGGCTGGCTGCCTCGCTTGGCGAGGGTGGCAAGCGCCATGACATAGATGCGCTCGGCCTCGAGTGAGCTGGCCCGCAGCGGACGCGACTCGGCGAGCGCCTCCTCCTGGCGGCCGAGCGCGGCGAGCGCGATCGCCACCCTGAGGCGGGTCTCCGGCGAGTCCTTGAGCGCAATGACACGCCGGGCCGCGGCGAGCGCGAGCTTCGGCTGATTGTTGGTCTCGGCGAGGTCGGCGAGCTGTCCGAGGATCACGGCGTCGAGCTGCGCGACCTGCGGGCTCTCGAGCCAAGTGACGACCTGATCGGCGCGGCCGGCCGCAGCCGAGAGCAGAGCCCAGGCTGCATCGATCGAAGGCGCGCGCTGCCGCTGGCGGTCGCGGACCTGCTGGACCCGGCGCAGGCCTTCCTCTGCCTGGCCGAGGCGGATCATCACATTGGCGATGTCGAGGGCGATGTCCTCGTCCCAGCTGATCCGGTCGAGAAGCGCGGCGAGGTGACGCCGCGCCGGCTCGACGCGGCCGAGATCGGCGAGGATGAGAACGAGGCTGAGGATCTGGTCCGAGGAGAGGTCGATCGCGTTGGCGAGCGCCTTCTCCGCCATCTGCAGCGCGCGCGCCGTATCGCCGACGGTCTTCAGCACCGATGCGGCGAGCACCGGCCGGCGATCGAGGAAGGCGGGTGCGGCCATCACCCATTTCGCAACTCCGTCCATCCGCTCCGGTGGCGCCATCCCGACGAGCGAGGAGAGCTGCCAGTCCGGCAGCCGCATCGGCGACCCCCGAAGGCCGACCGCAAGCGCCAGCGGAACGAGATTGCGCTCGAGCGCGAGACCGACCAGCTCGTCGTCGAACTCGGGCGGCAAGGTCTCGGCAGCATAGGCATTCCGCAGCCGCTGAAAGGCCCTCTCGCCCTGCCCGGCGCGGAGCTCGAGCCGGACGCGCTCGGAAAACAGCGCCGGCGTCTCGGCGATGACGCCCTCGAAGCGCTCGAGGAGGGCGAGCGCCGGAGCTTCTTTGCCAGCGCCGAGGAACTGGCGGACGACGCCGATCGCCGCTGCAGCCGTCCGCGTCTCGTTGAGCCAGCCTTCGGCGATCTGCATCGCCTCGGCGTCGCGCCCGGTGCGCGACAGCACATTGACGTAGAAATCGATCGTGCGCTGGTTACGCGGGATCTTGAAGCGCCGTTCGAGCTCCGTCAGCGCCGCGGACGCGGCTTCGTAATTGCCGAGATCCGCCTCGATCTGGGCGAGATCCATCCAGTCCTCGAACCGCACCTTGAAGCGCTGCACGAGGACTCGCAGCACCTCGACCTGCTTCTCGATCTCGCCGTGATCGCTGTAGTAGTCGGAGAGATCATGCAGGATCTTCTCGGTTGGGCGGATCTTGGCGAGATCGGAGAGCGTCTCGACATAGCCATAGATGCGCGCCGTCTGCTTGTAGAGGCTGGCGAGCTCCTCCTTGGCTTCCGCCTCGCCGGGATGCACGGCGACGAAGCGCTCCATCAGCGCCACCGCGCGCTCGAACTCGCCGATCTCGAGATAGACACGGGTCAGGGGAATGACGACGCCGACCGAAAGATCGCCGGCATCGAGGCGCGCCTCGAGCGCGGACTGCGCTGCCTCGTAGTCGAGCCCCTTGAGGTACATGAGCGCGAGCTCGCGGTCGCGCGGGATCACGGCGACGCTGGCGGCGATGCCGACGCCGACAAGAGCTGCAAGCACGATGTGCGGCGCGCGCATCAGCTCCCCGGAATGTGCCTGACTGTCACGGAAGCCGACATGGTCGGCTGGGTCCGAAGCGTGAAGGAGAGAATGCCGTCACTGCCGACCTCAGCGAAGCTTTCGAGCGTACGCTCGCCGTCGCTGGCGGTGATCTGGTAGCGGCCCGCACCCTCGACCTTCCAGCTCATGTCGCCAGGCCCGAAACCCCGCGCGCGGAACGCGAAGGACCGCCCATCGAGAGCGAGTCCCTCGACCGGCCAGCGGCTGTCGATGAGATAGGACCGCGCCGCCGAGGGTGCCACGTCGGTGCGATCGTTCGCCGTCAGCGCGACAACCGGCAACGGATCGGCGGGGTCGAGAGCGATGTAAAGGCTGCCCTGGAAATGCATCTGACCGACGACGCCGCTCGAGCGGGCGAAATCGACCTTGCGGTCGATCGCGCGGTCGAAACGGATGGTCTGGAGCTTGCCGCGCTTGGTGATCTGCCAGCGATCGCTGCCGAGATCGGCGATCTCGGCCGAGAAGAAGCCCAGCACCATCGCTGCGTACTCGCTCGCCGCGACCGGCGCGATCGGCTCGGCTTCCGCTTCCTTGAGAGTGGTCAGCAGCGCCCTGAGCGACGCCATCTTCTCGCCCGAGTACATGTGGTAGTACACATTCTTCGGCTTCACGCGTATCGGCACCTCGGTGTTGCGCCAGGTCTGGATCAGGAACGCGAAGCCGAAGAAGCGATCGGTCCACAGGTCGGTGTAGACGTTCTCGTTGGCGTTCGAGGAGAAGACCTGGATGGTGCGCGGCAGCTTGCGGGCGAGCGGCGCAACCGAGGTGTAGCTCGGAAACTCGCGGTCGAAGCGCGTGTCGCCGCCGTTCATGTTCAGCACGCCGGCGGCATAGGTGTCGATGATGGCCTGCTCCCACGGCAGGCAGTTCCCCGACCACTGCAACAACGTCACCCGCTTGCCGGGCGGCCCGAGCGCATTGAGGAAATCGATCGAGCCCTTGATCTCGAGGCCGATGTCGAAGGGCTTCACCGCATAGCCGCGCGGTATCGTGTAGCCGCCCGAGGAGCCTTCGACCTTGCCCTTGAACTCGGTGGCCGGCTTGTTCGCGGCCGTCCGGATCACCGGCGCCCAGGCCTGCTCGTCGTTGCCGCCGGGCCGGCGGGGATATTTGCGCAGCAGCGAGACTTCCTTCGACGCATCGCCGTCGGCGAAGAAGCTCCAGTCGAAGGGATGGCTCCAGGTATGCGTACCCATCTCGACTTGCGGCAGGCGGAAGGCCTCGCGCGCGAGCTCTTGAGCGGCCTCGGAGCCGAACCAGGCGGGATCGAGATCGGCGACGATCGGCGCCACCGTCACAGGAAGATTGGGGTATGCGATGATCGCCTCGCGCAGGATCACCTCCGCCGCCGTGGCGCGGCGCTGCGCGTATTCCTTCACCTGTGTCTGGCTGCGCCAGCCGTCGCCGTCGATATGGCTATAGTAGATGCGCCGGCCGACCAGCGTCGTGGTGTCGAGCTTGGGCAGCTCGTCGGTCGCGAAGACGCGGCGCAGATACTCGAACGGATTGACGTAGAGCTGCTTGATCGGCGTTGCGAAGTCGCCGCGATGGACGAACTCGCCGGCGATCATGCCGCCGTTCGGATGCGTGCTGACCAGTGCCGCGTCGGTGGCGCTGTCGTTGCCTTCACGGACGATCAGATGGGCATCGGTCTTCGGGTCGACCTTGATGATGCGGTCATAGGCCGGGAGCTGGCGCGGCAGCGTCGTCTCGAACTCCATGAGCGCCCGATCCTTGCGGACGACCCGGACGTCCTGGGTGAACTCGACATGCCGCTCGTCGTACATGACGCCGATGCGCTGCAGCAGCTCGTTGATCGTCTCGACCGGCGTCGGCTTGCCGCGCTTGTCGTTGGCCATGCCGAGGCCGCCGTTGATCGAGAGCTTGCCGCCGGCATCGAGCAGACGGTGGCACCAGGCGATGAAGTCGAGCGGGTTCGGCATGACGTCGCCGGAGAACCAGGCGATCGCGCCGCGCACGCCCTCCAGGTTCTGCGGCAGCGGCCGGCGGGTGTCGTGAAAAGTGACGGCGAGCCCGAGATGGTTGAGCGGCATCTCGAACACCCGATGGACGGGCGTGTAGCGGATATCCGGATAGAGGTCGCCGTCATAGAAGGCGATGATCGTACGCGGCACCGGCTTTCCCTGCGCCCATGCGCCGGCGCTGAAGCAGAGCGCCAGCAGGAGGACGAGGAGAGCCGCGGCGCGCCTCATTTCGGCCTCGGTATCAGCTCGTCGAGCTCGACCGTCGCCACATAGGGGCTGAAGCCGTTGGCCGCCTGCACGCGGTAGATGTCGGCGATGCCCTTGGGATCGTTCGGATCCCAGTAGTCTAGCGTCAGGATCTTGAGCTTCGGCTGGCGCCGTGCCGCCGCCTGCAGGATCTCCACCTGCTGGCGGTAGGTGGGCTCGTCGACGCGGCCATACTTCTTCTCGGCGAAGTCGTAGTCGGCATAGACAGATTCGCCGAGGACCATGTCGATGTCGCGCTCGACCGAGGGCAGCAGCTCGTAGCCGCGGTTGAGCACGATGATCATCCCCGGAAAGTTGCGCCTGAGCGTGCACACCAAACGCGCGGCCGCTTCCGTCATGCCGGCATTCGCCTTGGGGTCGGTCCGCTCGAGATGGGGGGGGTTGTCGAGCGTATCCATGAAGATGCCCTGGAAGCCGCGCCGGAGGATATCGGGAACCAGCTCCTCGACCACCCGCTTGGTCCAGCGCGGGTCGCGGACGTCGACGAAGAAACTGCCCTTCCAGTTCTCGTTCTCCTGGCGCAGGATCCCCTCGGCCTTCACCTCGGCGAAGTATGACCGGAACTGCTCGACCTCGCCGAGGCTGATGTAGCCGACGACCTTCTTGCCGCGGTCGATCAGGGGCTCCAGGGGGGGGTGGGCCTCCGCTTCGAACACCAGGAAATCATAGCCGTAGAAGGCGTTAGGCGGCAGGTCGTTGGCATAGTAGACCGCCCAGGGCATAGGCGCGGACTGAGCCATGGCTCCGGACCCGGTCACGGCAAGCGCCAACCACGCGAACAACCGAACCACGCTCTGCACGGGTCGCATCGGATCGTTCTCCCTCCGCCGAACTTATATAATGGAAGGGGCTGTCCCAGATAACTCGGTTATGGAGTTATCATGGGACGGATACGACGGAGCCGATTGGGGGTCTCGAAGCAGGATCGCCTGATCGAACATTTCGTAGCAGGAACGACG
>VGEH01000129.1 GCA_016869375.1 Alphaproteobacteria bacterium
CGGACGCGTCAGCATCTTCCCTGTCACCTGGGCGAGAGCCTCGGAACGGAATGAAGTCGCCAGCAAACCTCCGACGGCGAACCGGAGAAATCCGGCCCGGCTGATCCGTCGGGGTTCGCCGACGCGGCGGAACATAACGCCTCTTTCAGCTTCGTGGAACCGCTCTTTCGACGCCTTCCAGCGCGCGAGCGAAAGCCGCCGGATCATACGCCTCGTCCTTGGCCGTCGCCGCATAGCATTGCTCGATCGCCGATCTCAACTCGTTGTACTGGGCTTCGGTTGCGCCGCCGATGCGCCTGAGCGCCTGCGCCAGCGAGGCGAGCGCCATGGTCGCCTGCTCGGCGCCGCCATAGTCGTTGAACTGGCCCTGGCGCCCATCGGCGACGACAGAGCCCAGGAGTGCCCGCATGTCCTCGGGCCCGAAATCATGCCGGGAAAAGCGCTGCACGAGGCGGTCGGCGACCGCCTTGACCTCGCGCGCGACCGCGCCGGCATCGCCGCGTCCCTCCGACATCGCCGCGTGGAGCGCGCGCATCTGCGACGCCAGCGCCTGCCCTTCCTCCGGCGCGAGGCGGCGGGCGAGCAGTCGGAGCATCAGCAGGTTGGCGTCGTTGAAGCGGATCACGCCGGGGCCGAGCCCCGTCCCTTCCCTCGCCTGCCAGCGCAGATTCGACATCGGGTGATGGCAGGAATGGCAGTCGTAGAAGGTGAGCTCCGGGAAGGCGCCGGCCATGCGCCGGTTCGAATCGGCGAGCCCCGCCATCGTGCGCGCGACCGCCATCGCCTGCCCGACCGCCCAGGTCTGCACGCCGCTCGCGACGGTCTTGCGCTTCCGGTAATCGTCGTCGAGCTGGTAATGCGCCGGCTGGATCTCGGTGAAGGTGTCGAGCTCGAAGGCAAGGCGCGGATGGCCGGCGCCCATGATGCGGTGGGTGACGAACTTGGTCTCGTCGCCGAGATGGCAGGAGAGGCAGAGCTCGGCGCGCGCCACCGGATCCTCGGTCGCGTACATGCCGAGCTTCTGCAGCTCCGCCGTCGGCGTGACGCCGGAAACATGGGCGCCGAGCCAGCGCTGGCCGCCGCCATGGCAGCCTTCGCAGCCGACGCCGTCGGAAAGCTGGAACTGCCGGCCGCGCAGATTCTCGGCGACGTTGTCGGAATGGCAGTCGAGACAGACCTTCGCCTCATGCGCGTTCGGCAATCCCAGATTCTTCGCGATGCGCTGCGACCGTGGTTCCAGCAGCACGGCGTAGGCCTTGGCGTGCTTATCCTGGCGCTGCCAGATCAGATACTCGTTCTGCAGCACCTGCGATCCGCGCACCGGCTGGGTCGCGCCGTGGCAGGTCGAGCCGCCGCAGCTGGTGACGCCGAGATGGATGTCTTGCCCCTTCGACGGCAGCTGGGCTTGGGCCTCCCCGAAGCCGAAAGCCATCAGCAGGATGAACAGGATGTGCCTCATCTTTGCCCCCTGATGCTATGATGACGGCCATGCGTGCCGTTCTTCTTCTCGTGGTCCTGACGACGATGGCTCTGCCCGCCTCGGCGCAGAATGCCTTCACGCAGCGCTGCGAGGCCGACATGGCGGCCAAGGCCAGCGACCCGGTGCTGGCGCAACGAAGCTGCGCCTGCATGCGCAAGTATCTCGCGACCACGCTCGGCCAGTCCGGCCATGACCGCGTGCTCGCCGCGCTCGAAGCCGCCTCCTGGGCGGCCGACCGCGCGCGGCTCTCCGCCGACGAACGCCAGACGGTCGGCAGTGCCAGGATCGCCTGCGGCGTCTAGCCGGTTCATCTTCCACGCTCCTTGATCAGGTCGAACAGGAGCTGCGGGTGCACGCGGCTCGCGGCGCCGGTCGGGCAGGCGCGCACGCAGGCGGGGCCGCCATCGAGGCCCTTGCAGAGGTCGCATTTGACCGCCTTCTTCGCGCCCTCGCCCTTGATCGAGTTGCCCGGGCCGGGGCCCGAGGCGAACAGTATCCATGAAAACAGGCTCGGCTTCGGTGCCGCCGGCTGCGCCATGTGGATGACGCCGTAGGGACAGTTGCGCTCGCAATTGCCGCAGCCGATGCAGGTCTCCTCGTTGATGAAGACCTCGCCTTCCTTGGTGCGGCTGAGCGCATCGGGAGGGCAGTCCTTCATGCAATGCGGATGCTCGCAGTGCCGGCACGAGGTCGGCACATGGATGGTGGCGAAGGTCGGGCCGGCCTCGCGGTCGAGGCGCGAGATGCCGGAATGCGTCTCGGCGCAGGCCTTCTCGCAATTGTCGCAGCGCACGCAGAGCGACTCGTCGATCAGCAGCACGTCCGTCGCCTCGCCGAGCCCCTGCTTGAGCAGCTCGCCGATGGCGCCGACTTCGCTCGCGCGTGTCTCCAGCCGCGCCGTCTCGACGCCGCGCTCGGCCATCCTGCGGCTGAAGTCGGCCTTCACCTCCGGATGCGCCGCGAGCAGCGCGCGCAGCGCCTCCGCCTCGATCTCGATCGCCTCGGTGGCGACCGAGGCCTTGACCGAGGCCGAGCGCGGGCTGCGCGTCAGCATCGCCATCTCGCCGACATAGTGGCCGGCCTGGACATAGGAGAGGACGATGTCGCGGCGGCCGACCAGCTTGGACACGGCGACCGCGCCGGAGCGGATCAGGAAGACGCGGTCATCGACATCGCCTTCCTTGATCAGCGCCTCGCCGGCCTTGAAGGCGACCACCTTCGACTTCTCGACGACGGGCGCCAGCGCCGCCTCCGTCGCGGTCGGCGCGATATGGGTGCGGAACTGGCGGACGATCGCCGCGGCATCGATCTGCTGCTTGATGTCGGGCACCGAGTGGGTGAGCCGCAGCATGGTGTTGCGCGGCACCTCGAGCAGCACCGAGGGCTCGATCGCCTTGACGGTAGCCGTGCGCCGACGGCCCGAGATCAGGCCCATCTCGCCGACGAAGGCGCCGGCCTCGATGCGGACCAGCTCGTCCGGCTTCTCCGGATCGAGCTCGACGCCGATGGCACCCGCAATCACGGCGAAGACCGAATTGGTGTAGTCGTTGCGGCGGAACAGAACCTGGCCCGGCTGGATGACCCACACCTCGCTCGAGGTCAGGACCTCGCGGATCTGCAGCGGCGTGATCGCGCGGAACAGCGGAACCTGCTCCTTCGCCGCATGGACGAGGTCCGAGACCGACCAGTCGAGCGCAGACTTCTTGATTTTAATCTGGATCAAGGGCTCGTCGGCCGGCAGCACCGGATTGCCGAGGATGTGCTCGACGACCTCGCTGCCCTGGTTGAGGCAGTTCTTGATCAGCGGGTATCCGGCGAGCGCACCGATGATGTAGAGGCCCGGCACGCTCGATTCATAGCTGTCGCTCACCTGCGGCGCCGCGGTCGGCGCCGGGCTCGCGAAGGTCACGCCGCAGCCCTCGACGAACTTTCTGGGCGGCAGCGCGCCGATGCGCGCGATGACGCGGTCGACCTTGACCGTCGCCTCGCCCTGCGGGGTGTTGAGGATCAGCTTGCCCGGCTCGATGCGCGCCGCCTGCGCCGCCATCACCGTCTCGAGCCGCCCTGCCCTCACCTCGTCCTGCACCTTGGCGATGTTGGCCGGCTTGGCGGTGACGAACTCGGGCGAGTTGACGACCAGCGTGACGGCATTGCCGGCGACGAGGCCGAGCGCGTTCTCGATGCCGGCGTCGCCGCCGCCGATCACCGCGATGCTCTCGTTCTGGTACTCGTCGGGATCGTCGAGCTGGTACTGGACCCAGGGCTGATCGGCGCCGGGAACCGTGAGCTTCCGGATATTGCCCTGCACGCCGATCGCCAGCACGACGTTCTCGGCCTCGATCGTCTCGCCGGATTTAAGCGCGACCTGGAACGCACCCTTGGCACCGGTGATGCGGGTGACCTCGGCATTGAGGCGGACCTTGGCGCCGGATTCCCTGATCGCGTCCGCGAAATTCTCCAGCACCATCTCGCGCGAGCCTTCGCCGAAATCGGCGTCGCTGATCAGAGGCAAGACCGCCGGCGTCGCCATCACCAGCTTGCGCTTCTGGTATCGCGAGATCGTGTCGCAGAGATGCGCCGCGCGCTCGAGCAGGATGTGGCTGACGCCGTGCCTGGCGGCGCGGCAGGCGGCGCTTAGGCCGGCAGGACCGGAACCGATGATGGCGATGGCGACGCGCTCGGCCATCCTATCCTCCCGGCCGGCGGACGAGGGGGCCGCGCGGCACCGTGGTCGCCCGAGGTGCGGCCGCCGGCGCCGCCTGGCGCGGCTGCACAGGCACGGGCCCGCGATAATCCTGGCGCCTGACCTCGTCGGTGACGGTCCAGGGCCGCCCGTCCGGCGCCAGATAGAGCTTCCGCATCTCCTGCAGATTGAGCGGGCGCGAGCCCAGGCGGCCGAAGACGGCGATCTGGTGTCCGGTCTCGTCGACGGCGCGGTCGCGGTCGAGGCCCTTGGAGAGCGCCAGCGCCGGCGCCGCAGTGGTGCGCCAGGCGACGAGCTCCGGCTTGGGATCGGGGTTGAAGCCGTAGAAGCCCGGCTGGTTCACCGGCGAGGTCAGCGACACGACCTTCACCCCCCCTGCCCCGTCGGCGACATAGGCATAGGCCGAGGCGTTGGTGGTGGCGACGATGACGTCGCGCGCATCGGCGATGCGGCCATCGGCGGTGTAGCGCTGGTAGATCCGCGGCGCTTCCGGCTTCTCGACATCGACGATGACGAGGCCGTCGGCAGCGGCCGCGACATAGGCGAAGCCGCGCGCGACATAGACGCGATGCGGATCGGCGATCGGCACCGAGGCGCCGGTCAGGCGCGGGCGCTCAGGGTGCGTGACATCGACGACCTGCAATCCGCCCCGCGCGGCGACGAAGAGGTAGCGGAATTGCAGCGCTGTCGACCGCGCATCCTCGACGGCGATGCTGGCCATCACGCGCGGCTCCAGCGGATCGTCGAGGTCGAGCACGACGACGCCTCTGGGAGTCGCCACATAGACAATGGTGCCGGCGATGGTCAGGTGACGTGCGCCGTCCAGCACACCGCCTTCGTTCCAGGTCAGGTCGCGCTTGAGAAAATTGTTGCGCGGCTCGCCATCGGCGAGAGTGTCGACATTGGTCAGGATCAGGCCCTCGCGCGCATCGGCAATGAGCGCGTAGCGGTAGATCGGGTGGAAGGGCTGCTCCTGGTTCTCCTTCCGCATCAGCTCGCCCCGGTTGCGCTCGGGGGCGATCGGCTGGTTGGTCGGCAGCGCGACGCAGGTGGCATCCGCCGAGGCGATATGGGTGTCCTGGCCGAGCGCGCTCGCCGGCGCGGTGATGATCCGCTGCGAGATGCCCTTGTTGGCGATCGAGGCGACGTCGTAGACGCGCATCCCGCGCGGCCCCTCGGCCGACCACAGATACTCGCCGCGGAGCTGCAGGCAGCGCGAGGGGCCGCCGGAATGCCGGTGCGACTCGGCGAGCTGGCGGCCGCCCTCGACATGGCGGCGGAAATTCTCAGGGTATGCCTTGGAGTGCAGGTGGCTGCCGATCACCGCCTGCGGCTCGTCCCACTCCGTCACCTGCACCGCCTCGACGCCGTCTTGCGTGCCGGTCCAGGCGTTGAAGCCGACGAAGTTCATGAAGTTGGTCCCGAGCAGCAGCAGCTGGGCCATGATCGCGTTGTTGTCGTTGGCGGCCGAGAGATGGCAGTCGGTACAGGTCTTGGTCTCGGTCTTGCGCTCGGTGTGCGGGTAGTGCGGCGCGAAGGCCTGGCTCGAGAAGCCGGAGGCGGCGATCGGCGGCTGCTGGATGTAGATGCGCTCGCGGTTGATGTTGGTCGACGAGAGCACGAGCGCCGAGGACGAGCGCACCGGCGCGATGATGTTGTTCTTCACCGTCGAGTGTCGGCCGAGCTGGAACACGTCGTCGCGCGCGACCTGAGGGTTGTATGTGGCGAAGTTGCGGGTCTCGCCGCCCTCGAAATGCTGGCGCTGCGTCTTCCAGTTGGCCTGGATCGGCAGGTGGCAGCCGCCGCAGCTCGTGGTCCACGAGGTGTGGCAGGTGACGCACATCATCTCCTCGTCCTGATGCGCACGCTCTCCCGGCGGCACCGACGGCCCCCAGAGCATGGAGAGATCCTTCGCCATCAGCTTCGCCCGCGCCGCCTTCTCGTTGTAGCTGGCGTGAGCCGGATCGACCGAGTCCTTGACCAGGCTCATCTGCCATTCGAGCCCGGGCGTCACCGCCGAGCGCTGGAACAGCTTGCCGTCGCGCCACTCGAAACGCGGACGGCCATCGGAGTTGCGGATGAAGGAGAGATCGCGGCCGCCCGGCGGCGCCGCCGGGCCCGAGGTCCGCAGCGTCGGCAGCTTGTCGGCGGTGCCGTGGCAATCCTTGCATTGGATCTCGATCGCATCCGCGACCTCGCCATAGATGTAGCCATTGCCGTGACTGTCCTGGGAGAAGTGGCAGTCGACGCAGTGCATGCCCTTGTCGACATGCACCGAGGAGAGATGCACGCCTTTCTGGAACTTGTCGGGATCCTTGTGGTCGACCTTGTTGCCGTCGGCATCGAGCAGATTGCCCTTGCGGTCCTGCTTGTAGACGGCGCGGAAGTTCCAGCCATGGCCGTGATAGTCGGCGAACTGCGTCTCCTTCAGCGTCGGGTTGAGGCGCGCCACCTCTTTCAGGAAATCGAGCTCGCCCCACTTGCCGCGCACCGCCGCCTCTTCCGGATTGCGGTCGAGGGTCTTGTGCATCTCGGCGTCGGAGGGGTTCTTCTGCTCGGCCGGCCACATCGCCGCGGCGTCGGATTCATAGTCCCACATGGTGTAGCCGAGCATCGAGTTCAGGAAGATGTTCGGCTGGTGCATGTGGCAGACCATGCACTGGCTGGTCGGGATCGCGCGGGTGAAGCTGTGCTTGAGCGGATGCCCGGGCTCGCCCTTCGGGATGGTCGGATCCTTCGTGTCCGTCGTCCCCATGTTGCCGAACTTCGCGTATGGCCCGCCGTGGCGCGGATCGCGGTCATTGGCATAGACGACATGACAGCCGGTGCAGCCGGAGGAGCGGAAATCGCCAGGCTGGTCGTTGGTGCCGAGGAACCACATGTAGGGATCGTTGAGCCGCGTCTTGTGCAGGTTGATCACCGGCACGGCGATGCGAAGCCCGGTGCCGGGGCCGCGGTTGGACTGGCGGATGTCCGGCCGGCCCGGCTCCTCCAGGCGCTGGATCTGGCCGAGCGGATTGGGCAGGCCGATCTCCGGGAAGATCGGGTTGATGTTGCGCCCGCCGCGCTCGAAGACGCGGAAGATGTCGCCGGGGGGGATCACCTCCCAGGCCGGGAGCGGCATGAGCTGCTCGAGGATGCCGCGGCGCTTCATCGCCTCGGTCGGCTTGACCGGGCTCTTGACGGTCGCGGCCTCGCCTTCGCGCGTATAGGCCTCGCCGAGCGCGTAGTTCTTGAACGGCAGGATGCCGTTGTTGTACGAGGCACCGCCCCACAGCATGGCGCCCGTCGACATCAGCGAGCGCTCGGCCGCCTGGATCACATCCAGGTGGCAGGCGCCGCAGGATTCGCGCGCGACGCGGTAGTCGCCGGGATTGACGAAGCGGACGTATTCCGGGCTCTCGCGGTTGAGCAGCGTGTAGCTGCGCTCGGGATTGGCCGAGGACGGGTACTTCCAGGGTCCCGGATATCTCGGCAGCACATGGGCGCGGCGCTTGTCGTCCGTCACCGAGGCGTTGCCGCCATGGCAATCGGTGCAGCCCAGCACCACCGCCGGGTTGACATGCATGGTGGCGTCGTCGGTCGCGGTGTGACAGGCGAGGCACCCCGCGCTCTTCGCCTGCGCCTCGGCCGCCGTCTGGCCACGCGGCGCCGGCGGCGCGGCGAAAGCCGGCAGCGCCGTCAAGAGCACGATCAGCAAGGCGGTCGCGCGGATCATCTCAGTAGGTCAGCACGATGTTGGAGAGCACGCTGTAATAGGTCTTGTTTCCCTCGAAGGAATCGAACAGCTCCTTGAAGCCCTTGCCCGGCAGCAGCACGGCGCCGGAAAGACGCAGCACGACGTTCTGGGTCTGGAACGGGCGATAGATCAGCGCGGCGGACAGGTCCCAGCCGATGTCGCGGCTGATGCCTTCCTGCATGCGCAGCGTGTCCAGCACCTTGGTGTCGGCGAACCAGAGGCGGTTGGCGTTCAACGAGAAGCGCAGCTCCGGCAGGATGTCGAGATCGGCACCGCCGCCGAGCAGCACGAGGCCGGGGTTGTTGAAGTTGGACTGCCCCTCCTCCTTCGAGCTGCGGAGCGAGGCGAGCATGCCGTTGCGACCCGAGAGCGCGACGCCGCCGCCGCCGATCAGCGGGATGGCCTGGCGGATCCAGTAGCTGGTGTCGGCGCCGGCGAACTGAGGATTCTCGAATATCGCGTCGAAGCCGGTCTCCTTACGGTCGAAAGGATCTCTGTCGGCCGAGGCATAGGCGCCCGAGAGGCGAAGCCGGAGCCAGCTGAAATCGATCGACGGCTCGGCCGCGGCGAAGTAGGCGCGGATGTCGGCCTGCTCGTCGGTGAACGGGTTGTTCCTGTCCTTGCCATGCGCATAGTAGGCCGAGGCGGTCAGGTTGAACCGGCCGAAATGCCCGTCGCCGTTCAGCCCGAAATAGGTGACGTCGTAGTCGCGCGGCCGCTCGAAGCCGATCGGCGCCGGGCGCTGCAGGAAGCCGTTCTTGTCGTAGTGGAAGCCTTCCTCGCCCTCGCGATTGCGGTTGTGGAGCACGGTCGCCTGGCTGGTGAATCCCAGCACCGGGAAGTCCTGGCGATAAAGGTTGACCGCGAAGACATCGTCGTGCCGCGGCTCGTGCCAGGCGTCGTTGAGGCCGGAGTTGGTGTCCTTCTCCAGCCTGCGGAACCAGCCGATGTTGTATTGCCAGAGATTGTTCGAGCGCGTGCCGAACAGGCGTACGCCGAGCTGGTTGTCCTGGAACAGGAAGCCACGGAAATCGGAGATGAAGGGCTGGATGCCGACGCGGATCGAGTCGAAGTCGTAGCGGTCCGAGACGTTGCGGATGTGATAGTCGAGGAACGCGTCCTGCAGCCCGATGAACTGATCGGTGCGCGTCGTGCCTCGCGACGGATCGGGATAGAGCAGCCGCGGCTCGTCGACCTCGACGCGGTTCTTGTTGATGACCGGGGTGAAGCGCAGCTCGAAATCCGGCGGCTTGTAGGCGGTGTCGCCCTTGATGATCGCGGAGCTGATGATCAGGCTGCTCGACAGCACGTTGGACGGCGTGCGGCCGAAGGCGTCGTTGTCGCCCGGGTTGCCCGTGGATTGCAGTCCGACCGGCACCGGGAAGCTCCGCGGCTCGTAGACCGTGTCGAGGATGGCCGAGAAGCCGAAGAAGTAGTCCTTGTAGATCGGCCGGTCGCCCTTGATCGTGCTCTGCCGATAGGGATTCCAAGGATCGTCGGGAACGCCGATGGTCTCGACCAGCCGCCAGCGATCGGGCACCGGCGCCATCTCGTAGCGGAGATCGCGCGAGGGCGGCGCCACCGCGCCCGGATCGACGGTGAGCGGTGCGTCGGCGGGAACCTCGCGCGGCGGCACGCCGGGACGGCGCAGCTGCGCCAGGTCGTCGGCATAGGCCGGCGACATCACGAGCCAGAAGAGGGCGGCGATCAGGCGCACCTACAGCCCTCTGCACACGTTGGTGGCGCGCGAGCCCAAGAAGGCCTGGACCGGGCAGGACACGTAGCGCAGGCGGACGCCGTTCGGCGTCAGCTGATCGGCGCGGCGCGCCGCAGGTGCGTTGTTGAGGCCGGTGCCAAGCTCGCTCGCGGCGCGGTGCAATCCCAGGAAGGCGATCATGTCGTCCTGGTCGATCCCGTCGCCGGAGACGCCGATGGCGCCGACCAGGGTCTCGCCACGGAAGATCGGCACCCCGCCCGGGAAGACCTGCAGGCCATTGGCGAGCACGCGCGTGCCCATGGGCGCCGGCGTGCGCGTGCACTGAGAGGCCGCGTCGGCCGGCGCATCGCCGCGCACGAACAGCACATGCGTGACGATGTCCAGGAAGACGAGGTCGAGCTGCAGTCCGGTCGACCCCGGAGTCGCTTCCGCGGCATCGCGCGACAACGGCCCGCTCGGCGTACCGCCGATGCCGTCGGGGAAGGTCGGTCGCGCCATGTTCCCGATCGCGCGCGCGCTCATGGCGACGCCGTCGGCGAAGGCATTGGGACCGAGCAAGCCCTGGGCCTGCTGAAGATAGGTGGTGACGAGCGACTCGAGCGGGCTCAGCAACGGCACGGGCGCGGCCATGCGCGCGGTGTCGGTGAGCCGGAGGAAGCTTGCCGCCTGGGTCGAGGAAAGGAAGGCCGCCGAGCGCGCCTTCTGCAGAGAGACGTCGGTGCCGAACACCGGCGCGTCGACGGTGCGCGCAAGCGCCAGCACTTCGCCGGTGCCGCTGACGATCGAGACCGTCACCTGCGCCGAGCTGTTGAGCGGCTGGCGGATCTGCGCACGCGCCGAACCGGCAACGGTAAGCGCATGGCGCATGATCGAGGTCACCTCGGCCGCCGTGAGGCCGGCGCCGGCGATCGGATCGTAGCGCCGCGTCGCGGTGTGGTCGACGAGGATGACCGACAGGAGGCCGTAGGTATGGCCGTCGAGCGCGAAGCCGGAGGTGATGGCGAGGAAGGCCTGGCCGGCCTGGATCGTGCCGGAGAAGTAGCCGGTGACGGCGACGACGCTGCCGGCGATGGAAGAAAGCGCCGCGGGGTTCGCAGGGTCGCTTGCGAGGTTGCCGCGTGCGGCATCGGAGAAGCGCAGCAGCTTGCCATCGACAGTGATGCGGTCGGCGCGGATGTTCGCCGGCGCATCGAAGCCGACGGTGCCGGCGAGCGCGATCAGCTCGTCGGTATCCTGGTCGCGATCGAAGACGTTCACGTCGATGCCATAGGCGCCGTCGGCGATCGCGCCGACGCCGCCGACGAGCTCGCCGTTCTTGTAGAGCGGAAAGCCGCCCGGATCGGCGGAAAGGCCCAGCGGCGAGCGCTTTGGCCCGGTCGTGCCGCTGGTGGCCCGCAGGTTGAGGTCCGAGCAGGGGAGCTGGCTGAACTGCACGCCGTAAAGCGGGCCTGAAGGCGCATTCCGCTCGCCCGGGTTGAACTGGTTCTGGACGATCTGGCCGGCGGTCCGGGTCGAGAACGCGTTGCCGTTCGAGGAGAGATAGGCGCCGGTGATCGCCTTGGTGATCGCCGCCAGGGTATCCGGGACGAAAGGAGCCCCGTTCAGCCCGGTATTCTGGCCGCGCGGATTGTCGAACACCCTGACGGTGCGCAGAGCCGGGTTGGCGGGTATGCCGACGGGCGCGACGCCGGGATCGGCATTGTTCGCGCCCGTCATCTGGAACACGCCGAGCACGTTGCCGACGCGATCGACCACGGCGATGGCCGCGGGCCGCCCCCTCGCCTGCGCCTCGCTCGCCGCCTGCGAGAGGATCTGCGTGACCTCCGCGGCGGTCAGCGCCTGCTGGGCACGGGCGTTGCCGGAGATCCCGATCAGGATCGCGAGCAGAAGCAGAGCGCGGGTCATTTCGTCATCTCCGCCGATCCGATGTGAACGGCATGGGTGTGGAAGGCATGGCAGGAGAGACAGGTCGAGGCGACCTTGCCGACCTCCGGCTTGTCGCCGCCATGGCAGCCGCGGCAGGTCGCGATGCCCGGAAGCATCACGTCGGCGCTGCTCGATGAGGTTTGCGCGGCATGACACTCGCCGCAGCCGGTCGTCGTGTGGCGCGCGTGGTTGAATCGCGCCTTCTCCATGAACAGCCGGGCCACATGGACGGGCTTCACGGTCCAGCCCTCGGGCGTCTTCTCGGTCACATGGCAGAAACCGCAGCCGCCGGCGCCGAAGGTGGTCGCCATGGCCTCCTCGGTGCGGGCTTCGACCCAGGCGCGGTCGCCTTCGCGCTGGATGCGCTCCTCGGGCGTGACGTCGCCGGGACGCTGGCGCATCGGCTGCGCGCGATCGATCTCGCGACGCTCGGCCAGAGCGATCTGGCTGTAGAGGCCGGCGATGGTGCGACGAACCCTGTCCGGCTCGCCATGCGGCACGGTCCAGTCGGGGAAGCGCCGCTCGAAGCCCAGCGTATGGCAGGTGCCGCACTGCGCCTCCATGCGGACCGGCAGCATCGTCATCCCGCTCGGATCGGGCGTATGGCAGTTCGCGCAGGTCAGCGTCACCACGCCCGTCGCGGTCCTCAGGCCTTCGCGCTTCAGATGCTTGTCGTGAGGGAAGCGGAGGTTCGAGCTCTCGGCAGGCTTCGCATCGAGCGATACGCGGGCGAAGGCCGGGCCGGCGGCATCGGTGACCACGGTGGGGCGGAACTCGGGATGTCCGGTCGCGAAGGCGCCGACCGCGGCGAGCGTCGTCTTCGGCGCGACGCCGGCGATATTCGCATGGCACCCGGCGCAGAATCCGTCATCGGTGCGGGTCGCCAGCTTCTGCCCGTTATGCTCCTTGTGACAGGACTCGCAGCGCAGCCCGCTCAGATCGACGATCCTGGGATCGGCATGCTGCCGCGTCGCCGCGTGACAGGCGAGGCACTGCGTGTTCTCGACCTGCACGAACGCCTTCGCATGGCAGGCGGCGCAATTGTCGGCGATCGGCCGGTGGACGTTCGCGATCGGGCCCGAGTTCCAGACGGCGAGCGGCCGGAAGGCCTTGGTAGCCTCGCGCACGCCCGGCGACAGCGCGGCGATCACCGGAAGCGCCAGGAACATGGCGAGGATCACCGCCGAGAGCGCCCAGGCGACGAGGCGGCGCCCCGGAAGATGGCGCGAGATCTCGCGCATCTCGTCGGTGAGCTCGGCGGCCGTCTCGGCGTCGAAGGGCTGCACCAGCTCGACCGAGATCATCAGGTCGAAGCCTTCGGGCGGTTCGCCGATGCGAAGCTCGTAGGGGCCGATCGAGACGCGCGTTCCCGGGCGCAGCACGCCGACCGAGTTCGGCTGGCCGTCGACCAGGATGATGGCGTCGCCGAAGGCGCGGATCTCGTAGCGCCCGTCGCCGCCTTCGATCACCGCATGGTCGAGGCGGACCCGCGGATCGGCGAGATGGAGCTCCGCCGAGCCGCTGCGCCCGATCCGGATGGAGGCGACGTCCAGGCCGCGTTCGCTGACATCGGCGAGGCCGCGGCGCTTGCGAACGATCTGGTCGATGCGGGCTTTCATCTACTGCCCGATCACCAGAAGAAGAAGACCGCGACCACGTGCACGATCAGCGCCACGATCAGCAGCACGGTCGCCGGGATGTGGATGTGCAGCCAGATGTCGAGCAGCGCCTGGTAGCGGAGATCCAGGCGGGCGCGCTGCAGCAGCTCGCGCTTGCGATAGAGCAGCCGGACCAGCGTCGAGAGGATCGCCCCCTCTTCCGGGCCGAGGCTGCCCTTGCTCGCAAGCCCTTCGAGATAGGAGACGCAGGCGGCAGTGCGGCAGGCCGGCTCGCGCCCCGATAGGATGCGCCAGAGCGAGCCGCCGAGCTGAAGCCGCTCGCTCGCCTCCGCCACGCGCGCGTTGACCGTATCGTCGAGCGACATCGCCGCCTGCCGCGCCTCGCGATCGAGCGAGGAGATCTCGGCAACCATCGCTTCCAGCGTCTGGCGCCGGCGGTTCTCCGTGACCAGCCGCGGCAGGCGCGTATAGGCGACCGTGCCGAAGATGCCGCTGGCGATGACGAGCAGCATCAGGCCGTAGGCAAGCGTGTGGACGTTCCAGCCGAACTGGAATCCCGTGTGGAGCGTCCCCAGCACGAGCAGGGCCGAGCCCAGATACACATGCGCCGAGAGCCAGCCGCGCAGCGGTTTCACGCCGCCATAGCGGCGTTTACGAACGCCGAACCAGGCCAGCCAGAAAATCAGAAGGGCGCTGACGGTGCCAAGGCCGTAGCCGAGCCAAGTCCCGCCGTTGGGGGCCTCCATCGGCGCATGGCCCATATAAAGAGCCAAGGCGAGGAGGCCCACCGCGCCGGCGACCTTCAGGAACAGGAACCCCCTGTAGGTCAGAAAGGACTCATGCACCTCGCGCGTCTCCCCCGGAAGCCGCCGATGTGTCCACCCGTCCCCACAATAGTCGATTGCCCCATGAGGCGAAGGGTATTTCAGCCGTTCTCGCCTCAAAGGCGATCAACCGACATTTCCCAGATGGGCGGCCGATCCGCCCCCGATTGACGACAGGATAGCCCAGCTCCTGCTCTTCCGGAAGGTGGGACCGCGTAGTGACGACGTCCTTCGCAGCAGGATCGTCGGCTTGACC
>VGEH01000130.1 GCA_016869375.1 Alphaproteobacteria bacterium
TGTGAAGCTGAAGCGCTATGACGGCTATACGCCCGACACGCGCTACAAGGATGTCGACGGCTTCGCCGGATATCGCGTCGCCTGCGTCGATACCGTCGTCTACCGCATCGTCACGGAGCCCGGCGCGCGCGTCGCCGGTATCGAGACCGGCGAGCTGCACGTGGCGGAGGACATCCCCGTCACCTCGCAGGCTCGGCTCAAGGAGAACAAGAACCTCACCCTCACCTACCTCAAGAATTTCTGGATCCAGCTGACCGAGGTCAACACCTCGGCGGCGCCGACGGACAATCTCAAGTTCCGCCAGGCGGTGATGGCCGCGCTCAACATGGACGAGATCATGGAGTCGGCCTCGGACGGCGCCTACAGCCTCAATGTCGGCTTCCAGTATCCGGGCCAGGCGCAATACACCGACGCCGGCAAGGAGACCTACAACCAGAAGAACCCGGCGAAGGCGAAGCAGCTCCTGGCCGAGGCGGGATACAAGGGCGAGGAAGTGGTCCTGATGACCAACAAGGACTACTCGTCCATGTACAACGCCTCGCTGGTCATGGCCGAGCAGCTGAAGGCGGTCGGCATCAATGCCAAGCTCGACGTGATCGACTGGCCGGCCGCGGCACAGCGCTGGTCGAACACGACCACGGGCTGGAACTTCTTCTTCAACGCCCATGGCAACGGGCCGGTCCAAGGTCCGATCCAGACCATCCGCCAATACGCCGCCCCGCAGAGCGCCTACAAGCCGAAGACGCCGGAGGCGGCCGACAAGCCGTTCAACGACGCCTTCAACGAGATGGTCAACGGCGCCACGCCGGAACTGCGCAAGGCCGCCTTCGCCCGCGCCCAGGCCCGCCTTCTCGACCAGGCGCTGGTGATCCCGTTCGGGGCGCTCCACCAGCTGCAGGCGGTTCGCAACAACGTGAAGAACTATAAGCCGTACCGGATCCAGCGCGCTTCCAACGTCTACTTCGAGTGACCGCGGCCCGACTGTCACCTAGGATGGAGGGCGGAGACGGTCTTCTCCGCCCTTCATCCGCTTAGGCTTCTCCACGCATGGGCCGCTACATCCTGCAGCGCTTGTTACAGGCAGTGCCGATCCTGGCGCTCGTCAGCCTCATCTCCTTCTCGGTCATGCATCTGGTCCCCGGCGACCCGGCGACGATCATCGGCGGCCCCTCGGCGACGCCGATGGAACTCCAGGCGATCCGCGAGAATCTCGGCCTCGACAAGCCCTTCCATGTCCAGCTGCTCAGGTTCTACGGCAACGCGCTGCAGGGCGACCTCGGTCGCTCTCTTCTTCTCGGCAAGCCGGTGCTGGAGGCGACGATCGAGCGCCTGCCGGTGTCGCTCTCGATCGCCGGCTACGCGCTGATCCTGACCTTGTTCTTCGGCATCATGACCGGCGTGATCGCGGCGCTCCGCCAGAACACCTGGGTCGACCAGGCGGCGATGACCTTCGCGCTGCTCGGCGTCTCGATCCCGAATTTCTGGCTGGCCCTGATGATGATCGTGCTGTTCGCCGTGCATCTCGGCTGGCTGCCCTCGGGCGGCTACGTCCCCTGGCAGACCGATCTCTGGGGCTGGTTCCGCTCGACGACGCTCGCCGCCGTCTCGCTCGCCATGCTGCAGATGGGCCTGCTCGCGCGCATCACGCGCTCGACCATGCTCGAGGTGCTGCGCCAGGACTACATCCGCACGGCCAAGGCCAAGGGCCTGCCGCGCCGCCTCGTCGTCGGCAAGCACGCCATGGCCAATGTCATGATCCCGGTGGTCACGATCATCGGCATCATCCTCTCGGTGCTGGTCTCGGGCTCGGTGGTGATCGAGGCGATCTTCTCGATCCCCGGCATCGGCTCGCTGCTGGTCAACGGCATCCTCCGCCGCGACTATCCGATGATCCAGGGCGGGCTGCTGTTCGTCGCGGCCGCCCTGATGCTGAGCAACATCGTCGTCGACGTGCTCTACGCCTATCTCGATCCGCGGGTGCGCTATGACCGAGACAAGTAGGACGATCGGCTACGCGCCGGAGGACGAGGAGGACGCGCCCGAGCAGCGCTGGGCCTTCTGGCGCAGCGACACCTTCAAGAGGCTGATGCGGCACAAGGCCTTCGTCGCCGGCGCTCTCGTCTTTGGCATCGTCGCCATCGTCGCCATCCTGGCGCCATGGATCGCGCCGGCGGACCCCAACAAGCTCGCCATCCGCTTCAAGTTCCGTCCCCCCTCCTGGGACTTCCCCTTCGGCACCGACAATTTCGGCCGCGACCAGCTGAGCCGCGTCGTCTACGGCGCGCGATTGAGCCTCGGCATCGGCCTCGGCGTCGTCATCCTCAATGCCGTCTTCGGCATCCTGCTCGGCGCCGCCGCCGGCTATGTACGAAAGCTCGACGGGCCGCTCATGCGCCTGGCCGATGCCTTCATGGCGTTTCCCTCGATCCTGCTGGCGCTCGGCATCGCCGCCGCGCTCGGCCCCTCCTCCTACACCGCCGTCATCGCGATCTCGGTCGTCTACATTCCGCGCACCGCGCGTATCGTCCGCGCCTCGGTCCTGGTCGTGCGCGAGATGGAGTTCGTCCAGGCGGCGCTCGCCTGCGGCGCAAGCCATTATCGGATCGTACGCAAGCACGTGCTGCCGAACTGCATGGCGCCGCTGATCGTGCAGCTCAGCTTCATCTTCGCCTATGCGGTGCTGACGGAGGCGGTCTTGAGCTTCCTCGGCCTCGGCGCGGCGCCGCCGACGCCGACCTGGGGCAACATCATCGCCGAGGGCCGCACCTATATCCGCGAGGCCGAGTGGATCACGCTGATCCCCGGCATCGTGCTGGCCGCGACCGTGCTCGCGCTCAACCTGCTGGGCGACGGGCTCCGCGACGTGCTCGATCCCCGGCTCAAGGTGCCGCAGGGCTGATGCATGCCTGAGCCCAAGCTCCTCAGCGTCCGCAACCTGACCACCGAGTTCACCACCGGCAAAGGCGTGGTGAAGGCGGTCGACGATGTCAGCTTCGACCTCGGCAAGAGCGAGGTGCTCGGCATCGTCGGCGAAAGCGGCTCCGGCAAGAGCGTGACCGCGCTCTCGATCCTGGGCCTGCTGCCGACACCGCCCGGACGCGTCGCCGCAGGCGAGGTCCTGTTCGAGGGGCAGGACCTGCTGAAGCTCTCCGAGAGCCGCATGGAGAAGATCCGCGGCCGCGACATCTCGATGATCTTCCAGGAACCGATGACCTCGCTGAACCCGGTCTTCACCGTCGGCGACCAAGTCATGGAGACGATCCGCATCCACGAGAAGCTGGGCCAGAAGGCGGCAAGGGACCGGGCCATCGAGATGCTGACCAAGGTCGGCATCCCGTCGCCCGAGCGCCGGATCGACGATTTTCCGCACCAGCTTTCCGGCGGCATGCGCCAGCGCGTCATGATCGCGATGGCGCTTGCCTGCTCGCCCAAGCTCCTGCTCGCCGACGAGCCGACCACCGCGCTCGACGTCACCATCCAGGCCCAGATCCTCGACCTGCTGCGCCAGCTCCAACAGGAGATGAACATGGCGGTCATCGTCATCACCCACAACATGGGAGTGGTGGCGGAGTTCGCCGATCGCGTCATCGTCATGTACGCCGGCCAGATCGTCGAGGAAGCGAGCGTCGACGACATCTTCTACCGCCCGGGCCATCCCTATACCGAGGGATTGCTGCGCAGCATCCCGGATCTCGAGGTCGAGCACCGCCGCCTGCACGCGATCCCCGGCACCATGCCGAGCCCCTTCGCGCTGCCGCCGGGCTGCCGCTTCCAGGCACGCTGCCCTGACGCCAGGCCGGCCTGCGCCGAGCGCGTTCCGGCGCTGATCGATCTCGGCGACGGGCGCTCCGCCCGCTGCATCCGCCACACCGGCTACCAGCACGGCGCCACCAGGGCGATGGCGGAGGCCGCGTCATGACCGCCCCGCCGCTCGTCGACGTCAAAGGCCTGGTCAAGCACTTCCCGATCTATTCCGGGCTGATGTTCTCCAAGCAGATCGGCTCGGTGCAGGCGGTCGACGATGTCAGCTTCCACATCAGGGCCGGCGAGACGCTGGGACTGGTCGGCGAGAGCGGCTGCGGCAAGTCGACGACCGGCCGCCTGATCCTCAAGCTGATCCAGCCGACCGCGGGCTCTATCCATTACGACGGCGTCGACCTGCAGACGCTCGATGCGGAGACGATGCGGCAGAAGCGCCGCGACCTGCAGATCATCTTCCAGGACCCCTACGGCTCGCTGAATCCGCGCATGACCGTGGAGGACATCATCACCGAGCCGCTGGTGATCTTCGGCGAGAAGCCCGGCCCGGCGCTGGCCAAGCGCGCGCGCGAGCTGCTGAAGACCGTCGGGCTCGCCAGCTTCCACGCGCGCCGCTACCCGCATGAATTCTCCGGCGGCCAGCGCCAGCGCATCGGCATCGCCCGCGCCCTCGCCACGCGGCCCAAATTCATCGTCTGCGACGAAGCGGTTTCCGCCCTCGACGTCTCGATCCAGGCCCAGGTCATCAATCTGCTGCAGGACCTGCAGGAGGAGCTGAAGCTCACCTATCTCTTCATCGCGCACGACCTCGGCGTGGTGAAGCACATCTCCGACCGCGTCGCGGTCATGTATCTCGGCAAGATCGTCGAGCTCGCCGACAAGCGCACGCTCTACAAGCAGCCGCGCCATCCCTATACCCAGGCGCTGCTCTCGGCGATCCCGGTGCCGAAGCCGCGAGCCGGGCGCAACCGCATCGTGCTCAAGGGCGACGTGCCGAGCCCGATCAACCCGCCCAAGGGCTGCCGCTTCCACACGCGCTGCCCCTATGCCGAGCCGGTCTGCCGCGAGGTCGAGCCGCCGCGTATCGCGATCGGCACCGGCCACGAAGTCGCCTGCCACCTGGTCAAGCCCGGCCTCCCCGGCCCCGGACCGAAAGCCGCCTGATGAGCCGCAGCATCGCCCGTGCCGAAACCGTCGACGATCTCAGACGGCTGGCGCGCAAGCGCCTGCCGCTCGCCATGTTCGACTTCGTCGACGGCGGCGCCGAGAGCGAGAGCGCCCTCCGGCACAACCGCGCCGTCTTCGAGCGCGTGCGCTTCCGCGCCCGTACCGTCGTCGACGTGACCCGGCGCAGCCAGGAGATCGAGCTGTTCGGCCGGAAATCGGGCTCGCCCTTCGCGATCTCGGCCATGGGCGGCCTCGGCACGCTCCGTTACAAGGCGGAGATCGCGCTCGCCAAGGCGGCCTCGGACGCCCGCATCCCCTTCATGCTGAGCCTCGGCGCCAATTGCACGATCGAGGAGGTCGCCGAGGCGGCACCCCAGGCGCGCCTCTGGGCGCAGCTCTATACCTTCAAGGAAGACCGCCTCAACCGCGCCCTGGTCGACCGCGCCGCGGCCGCCGGCTACGAGGCGCTGGTCGTCACCACCGACTCCAACGTCTTCCCCAAGCGACCGCGCGACCGCCGCAACGGCTTCTCCTTCGGCCTCAAGAAGACGCCGCGCAACATCTGGGACGTGCTGACCCATCCGCGCTGGACCATGGATGTCGTGCTGCGCGGCAATGTCGGGCGCATGGAAAGCATGGTGCCGCTCGTCGACGGCCCGAAGGACACGCATTCCCTCCTCGCCTATTTCATCAAGGAGCGGAGCCCGGCTCTCGACTGGGAGGCGCTCAAGCGGATCCGGAAGATGTGGAAGGGGCCGATGATCCTGAAGGGGATCATGACCAAGGAAGAGGCGGTCCTCGCCGCCGATCACGGCATGGACGGCGTCATCCTCTCCAACCATGGCGGGCGCAACCTCGACTACGCCGTGGCGCCGCTCGAGATCCTGCCCGAGGTCATGGATGCGGTCGGCACACGCATAACCGTCATGCTGGACTCCGGCTTCCGCAGCGGCACCGACGTGCTGAAGGCGATCGCCATGGGCGCCAGGACCGCGCTGTTCGGGCGTCCCGCCGCCTTTGCCGTCGCCGCCGGCGGCGAGACCGGCGCGCGCCGCATCGTCTCGATCTTCCAGGAGGAGATCGACAAGGGCATGGGCTTCCTCGGCATCAATACCTTGAACGAGCTCGGGCCCGAATACCTCTGGTTCGACGGCCTCGCCGCCGGACCTTCGCGTGCGCACCGGAACGACTGAGTAGGCTCAAGCCGGTGTGTGTTGACCGGTCGCTTGTCGCATCGCTACCGTTTTCCATCGACGACTGCCAAAGGGAGGCACCCAATGAATGCGTTGACTTCGCGGCACGTCATCTCGGCTCTCGCCGTCGCCTGCTTCGTGGGCATGAGCTCATCCGCTCTCGCCCAGGCCAAGTTCTCCTGCCCGGTCAAGGGCGGCGAGTTCATCTTCGCCCTCGAGGCGAAAGTTCCGACATACGACCAGCACGTCTCGACCTCGGCGCAGAGCCGCAATGTCGCCTCGCTGATGTTCGAGTCGCTGATCACCCGCGACGAGAAGATGCAGCCGACGCTGATGCTCGCCGAGTCGGTGAACGAGAGCCCCGACGGGCTCACCTACACCTTCAAGATCCGCCAGGGCGTGCCGTTCCACAACGGCAAGATCATGACCTCGGAGGACGTGGTCGCCTCCTACGAACGCTATCGCCGGGTCGGCGTCGACAAGTCCATGTTCGGCGTCATCGACTCCTTCGCGGCTCCGGATCCGTCGACCTTCGTCATCAAGATGAAGCAGCCGCAGGCGATCTTCCTCGAATCCTTCTCCAACATCGCCCCGCCGGTCGTGATCATCCCGAAGGAGAGCGCGAGCGCCGAGCAGATGCAGCTGCCGGCCATCGGCACCGGGCCCTTCCAGTTCGTCGAATTCGTCGCCGACAGCCACTTCAAGGCGAAGCGCTTCGACGGCTACAAGCCCAACGACTCCCAGACCGGGACCAACGGCCTCGGCGGCTACAAGGTCGCCTGCGTCGACACGGTCAACTTCCGCATGATCGTCGAGCCGCAGGCGCGGGTCGCGGCGCTCGAGACCGGCGAGGTCCACGGCGTCGAGGACGTGCCGCGCCCCTCGCAGAAGCGGCTCGCCAACAACGCGAACATCAAGTTCCAGTCGATGGAGAATTTCTGGGTCCACCTCTCCTACCCGAACCTGTCCTTCCCGCCGACCGATAACCTCAAGTTCCGCCAGGCGGTGCAGGCGGCGCTCGACATGGACGAGATCATGGAGGCATCGAGCGACGGGCTTCATCGCATGGACCATGCGCTGCAGTTCCCGACCAGCCCCTACTACAGCCAGGCCGGCAAGGAGCACTACAACCAGAAGAACAAGGACAAGGCCAAGAAACTGCTTCAGGAGGCCGGATACAAGGGCGAGAAGGTCGTCCTGCTGACCAACAAGGACTACGTCGCGATGTACAACGCCTCTCTGGTCATGGCCGAGCAGATGAAGACGGTCGGCATCAACGCCGAGCTCCTGATCCACGACTGGCCGGCGGCGCTGGCCAAGAGCGTGCAGGAGACGACCGGCTGGAACTATTTCTATACCGGCTGGACCACGGTGGTCGGGCAGACGGGCCTCCCGTCGCTGCGCAACCTCACCAACCCAAACAACGTCCACAAGCCCAAGAACAACCAGTCGGACGCGCAGCTGATGGAGTTCTGGAACGCCGGGCTGAACTCGAAGAATCTGCAGGATCGCGTGCAGTACTTCGCCAAGGCGCAGCAGCGCATCTACGACGAGGCCCTGGCGCTGACCTTCGGCGTGATGCCGAAGGTCGCCGCCACCCGCGCCAATGTCGAAGGCTTCCAGAACTTCTTCCTGCCGCGTGCCTGGAACGTCTCGATCAAGAAGTAGCGCTTAGGGCGACGACGTCGAAGAGGCCGCACCGAAAGGCGCGGCCTCTTTCCTTTCAGTCGGGGATGCGGTGCTTGGCGACGGCGTCGAGGTCGATCTCGACGCCGAGTCCGGGGCCGCTCGGAGGATAGGCGAAACCTTTCTCGATGCGGAGCGGCGTCTTCAGCAGATCCGCCTGCTGGTAAACGACGCCGCAGGCGTCCGAGTCGAGGCCGAGATTGGTCATGGCGACGCCGAGATGGATCTGCGCCGCGGTGCCGAGGCCGAGTTCGGGCATCGAGCCGATCATGCAGGGGATGCCGGCGGTCTCGCACATCTGGAAGATGCGCGTCGCCGCCATCAGCCCGCCCGCCTCCATGACATAGACATTGACCACGTCGACCGCCTTCCGGCGGATCGCCTCCATCGCGTCGCGCGGGTTCCACACGCTTTCATCCGCCATGATCGGCGTGTCGACGAGCAGGCGCAGCTCGGCCATCGCGTCGAGCTCGCGGGGCTTGAGCGGCTGCTCGATCACCTCCGGCCGATAGGGCGCCATCGCCTTTATGTGCTGGGCGGCCTCCTTGGCCGTGCGCCATGCCATGTTGGCATCGACGCGCACCTTCACCTTGTCGCCGACCGCCTTGCGCACCGCGGCGACAGCGGCGACGTCGATCTCGAAGCTCTGCCCGACCTTGACCTTGACCGTGCCGAAACCCTCGGCGGCGAAGCCCTTCGCCGCTTCCGCCATCTGCTCCGGCGTGCCGAAGGTGATCGAGCGGCTCAGCGGGATGCGCTCGCGCACCATGCCGCCGAGCAGAACATAGACCGGCACTCCGAGCTTCTTGCCGACGAGGTCGTAGAGCGCGCTCTCGAGCCCGGCCTTGGCCGGCTCCGACCCGTCGAGCGCCTTGTCCATCGCCTGCACCAGGTGTGCGATGCGGGTCGGGTCCTGCCCCAGCAGCACCGGCGCCAGGATCTCGCGCACCTCCTTGGCATAGAGCCGGCCGCGGCGGGCGAAGCAGCTGGCGATCTCGCCCCAGCCGGTGACGCCTTCGTCCGTCTCGATCTTGACGATCGCGTGCTCGGAGACGGGATCGACGCCGAGCGCGGTGCGCCCGGCGAGGCCATAGGCGAGCTTGCGGTCGACCTTGACCGGAATGGCGGTGACGGCCGTGATCTTCATGGAAAGTTTCTAGCGCCTCTTCGTGTGGAACCTGACGGCCTTCGGCTCGAAGCCGATATCGGGGTCGAGCGGGTACATCGGGCGTGCGCAGATCGTGTGCCCGAGCGCCTTGATGTCCGCGCTGGTCGCTCCGGGCGCGTCGATGTTGAAGTTCTTTTCCGCCCATTCCTCGAACATGTGGTACTCGCAATGCGGCGACTTGACGACGATCAGGTCGTAGTCGCGCGGGTTGCGGCCGTGGCTCAGGAACGGCGCGCGGTCGAAGAAATAGGCGGGCTTCGAGAAGATCAGGATCGTGTAGTTGCCGGAGATGAGGACCGCGGTGTCGCCGCCTTCGAAGGGCGCGCGCGCGGTCTCGAGCCGCATATGGCCGCCCGAGAGCATGTCGACCGTGCCGGTCACCTTCAGCGGCGTGAAGCGCTTGTCCAGCGTGCCGCCGAGATTGACGGTGATCTTGGCGCCGATGCCGGCTTTCTTCGCCGCCGCGGCGGCGGGCGGATCGACGATCGGCACCAGCACGCGGCCCTGGTACTTCGCCTTCATCAGCGCCGCCAGGATGACGTTGCTGTCGCCGGTCGCGCCTGATGACGTCGCATCGGCGGCGTCCGTGAAGATAAGCGGCCCTTGCATGTGCTTGGCCTGGGCGATCGCCGCATCCAGCGGGATCAGCTTGCCCTGCATGCGGTGGCGGTTCGGCCAGAAGCGCTGGGCGAAGTCGATCGCGGCCCTGTCGGCGAAGGCGCCGTCCTTCTCGGCGACGACGATCGCCTGGCTGCACAGCTCGGGGACGTCGGTGAAGGGATTGCCGATCATGACGCCGGCGAACATCGCCTTGCCTTCGTTCTCCAGCCGCCGCGCCTCGCGCAATATGTCGCCGTAGCAGCCGGACTTGGTGACCAGTTCGTCGCCGCGCACCAGCGCCGGGATGACGACGCGCGAGATCACCGGGTTCAGCTTCTCGCGGATGATCCGGAGCAGCATGCGCGCCGCCCGCGCGCCGGTGTCGGCGAAATCGACATGCGGATAGGTGTGATAGATGGTGACGCCGTCGATGTGCTTCAGCATCCGCTCGGTCATGATGCCGTGCAGGTCGAGCGAAATGACCAAAGGCATCTTCTCGCCGACGATCTTGCGAACCTCCTGCAGCAGATAGCCCTCGGGGTCGAGCTCGCCCTCGGCGCCCATAGCACCGTGCATGGCGAAGTAGATGCCGTCGATGTTCTTCGCCGATTTCTCGATCGCGGCGAGGATGTCGCCGGACATCTTCCTCCAGCTCTTCTTCTCGAGGATGCCCGCGCTGGGGCCGCGCGCCGACATGGTCGGCACGACCTCGATGCTGTCATCCGCATCGAAGACCGAGAGCGCTCCGCCCATCTGGGTGTTGAGGCCGCGGTCGCGGAAGATCTCCTCTCCCCGCTTGATCGAGAAATACCCGATGTCGCTCGGCACCGGATTGAAAGACGAGATCTCCTGCTCGCAATCGGCCACCAGGATGCGCATGCGTTCCCCCATTTCATTCGCTGCGCCGAGGTTAGCCCAAGAGCCCCAGCCCGCCCTATCCTCCTCATCGCCGCCGAAACGCAACCCTGGCGCTGCCGGCCGCTTGGGTGCACCCTGCCCGCCCGACCTGGAGACAGCCTGTGACCGCGCCCGCCACCATTCCCTTCGAAGCCGTCAGCCGCCGCCCGACGGTCGCGGTGCCTCCGGGCGCCTGGGATTGCCATGCCCATGTTTTCGGGCCGTTCGACAAGTTCCCGCTACGTCCCGAACGCGCCTATACGCCCGGCCTCGCCACCGGCGCCGACTGGAAGCGCATGCATGACGAGATCGGCATCGCTCGCGGCGTGCTGGTTCAGGCCTCGGTCTACGGCACCGACAACCGCGCGACGCTCGCGGCACTGGCAGAACTCGGTCCCGCCTATCGCGGCGTCGCCGTGGTCTCGCCCGATATCTCGGACGACGAGCTCAAGGCGATGCACAAGGGCGGCATTCGCGGCATCCGGCTTTCCGACACGATGATCGGCGCGGTCTCGACCGCGCATATGGAGAAGATGGCGGAACGGCTGAAGCCGCTCGGCTGGCACATTCAGCTCCTGGTCGATGCCTCGACACGGGCCGACCTGGTCGAGCGCGCGACCAAGACCGCCGTGCCAGTGATCTGGGATCATCTCGGCGGCATGCCGGCAAGCAAAGGCGTCGACGATCCCGGCTACAAGACCTTCCTCGACGCGTTCCGGCGCTCGTCAAACCTCTGGGTCAAGGTCTCCGGTCCCTATCTCGACAAGGCGCTGCGCCCGCCCTATGCGGCGAGCACGCCGCTCGCCAAGGCGCTGGTCGGGGCGGCGCCCGATCGTTGCGTCTGGGGCACCGACTGGCCGCATCCCGCCTCCGACCATGCGGTCGACGATGGCGGGCTCATGGAGCTGCTGGCGGAATGGGTCCCGGACGCCGCCACGCGCAAGCGCATCCTCGTCGACAACCCGCCACGGCTCTACGGCGCCTGATCGCTCTCTGATGCCGATCTGGCTTTTCGCGGCGCTTTCGGTCGCCGCCTTCGCCAGCGCCGCGAGCATGCGCGTCGCGGACTCCCTGCTGCCCGAGATGGCCGTCGAGTTCGCGACGACGCCGGGCGCGGTCGCTACATCGGTGATCACCACCTTCACCGTCGCCTATGGCGCGATCCAGATCGCCTTCGGTCCGATCGGCGACCGCTTCGGCAAGGTCCGGACGATCGCCGTCGCGTCCCTTCTCTCCGCCCTCGCCCAGATCGGCTGTGTCCTCGCGGCGACGGCGGACCAGCTCTCTCTGGCGCGCATCGTCGCAGGCGCCGCCGCGGGCGGCGTCATCCCGCTCTGCCTCGCCTGGATCGGCGACGTCGTCAGCTTCGAGAACCGCCAGCGCGTGCTCGCCCGCTTCCTGCTCGGCCAGATCCTGGGGCTCGCCTCCGGCCAGGCGCTCGGCGGCTGGATCGGCGATGCCTTCGGCTGGCGCGCCTCCTTCCTCATGCTGGGCGGGCTCTTCTTCCTCGGCGGCATCGCACCTCTCATCGCCCTCAAGCTGCAACCGGCCTCGATGACGGGCGCCACCGGTCCGGCCGGGCGCGTGCGTCCGCTCGAGGCGCTGTCGCGACCGCATGTCCGCATGGTGATCTCGACCGTCTTCCTGGAGGGCGCGGCGATGTACGGCGCCTTCTCTTATATCGGCACCGACCTCCAGCTTCGCTACGGCGTCTCGGTCGCCGCCGCCGGAAGCCTGCTGACCGCCTTCGCGCTCGGCGCGTTGGGATATGCGATCGCCGTCGGCCGCCTCGTCTCCATCATGAGCCGGGCACGCATCGCGATTCTGGGATCGATCGCGCTTGCCGTCGGCTTCGCGCTGATCGCGCTCGTGCCTTTGCTTTCCGTCGCGCTGGCCGCGCTGGTCATTCTCGGATTCGGCTTCTACATGCTGCACAACAGCCTGCAGACCGAGGCGACACAGATGATCCCGGAGGCACGCGGTACCGCGCTCGCGATGTTTGCGTCGATGCTGTTCATCGGACAGGCGGCGGGCGTCGCGCTGGCCGGACCGTTCTTCGATCGCGTCGGCGGCCCGCCGCTCTACCTCGCCGCCGCCTTCATGCTGCCGATCATCGCCGCGCGTTTCGCCCGCGCGCTCGCGCGACGCTAGCGCGCTTCTTCTGCGTAGCCGTCAAGCAGAGCCGCCAGCTTCAGCAGGCGTTCACGCTGATCGGCCTTCACCCGGCCGTTGGCCTCGTTCCGGAGATCGCTCGCGGCGCGGCGCAGCAGGCCGCGGAAATCTGGGACCGGCTCCTCGCGCACCGCCGCCGGCGAGGCGCCGGGGCTTGCCCTGCGCTCGCCGGTGCCGCTCGATCGGTCAAGATTGGCGCCCATGTCCACCACGGTCGCATGATGAACAAGGTAAATTCCGGATTCTCGGAAAAGCCTTCCGAGACCAGAAGCCTAGTTTCTACCAATGGTCGGCGCGGCTGCGCCTCGGGCCCCAATATCTGGGGCCTGCCGCTTAGCCTGCATGCGACTCCAGGACGAGCGGCAAGCCATCGCCGCCGACGAAGGGCATCAGCAGGCGCCGATACTGGATCTCGATCGGCGAGGCGCTCTGGCGGAAGACGAGAGCGCGCACATCGTCGACCAGCGGCTCGCCGAGGGCGATGGCGCGGTCATAGGCGTCGGCGCACCATTTGCCATACTCGGCGTCCGGCGCATCGCGGAGGTCGGCACCGAGGAGGCGCTGGCGCTCCTCCGCCGTGTAGAGACGGAGCGCGCTGCCGATATGCTCCCACCGCCAGTGCGGACGTCCGTCCCCACTCGCGGCGCGGATGACGGCGACGCTGCTGCGGCCGGTCGTATCCGCCGCGGCGAAGCGCACGGCCGCCTCGCGGTCACCGCCGCCGATCCAGCTGCGGGCCTCCTGCAGCATGGTGATCAGATAGCGCTGCTTGTCGCGAAAGAGCACGGAGGCAGGCTGGCGGACTGCGACGAAGCGGCGTGCGGTCTCGGCCTCGAGCCCGCGAACCAGCACATCGATGCGCGTCGAGGCGGCGCTGGCGGAGGACTGCACCTCCTCGCTCCATTCCTGGCCGACACGGATGGCGAGGATGATCTCGACCTTGGTGGCAGTCGCCAGCACCTGGAACAGCGCGTCAAGCGCCCTCGGCTGCGCGATACGCGGCGCCAGGCGCACATGGATCTGCCCCGGTGCATGCCGGACCTCGATCCATCCGAGGCAGCGCACGGCGAAGCCAGCCACGTCGAAATCGCCTGCGGCGTAGCCGAGGCCTTCGCGCAGCTCGGTCGAATTCGCCTGCCATAGGCGGCCATCCTCGTCGAAGACGACGTGGAGGCGCGACGCCAGCTGGACCGAGAAGGAGGATCGCGGCGCCGCGCCTCGAGCCTCGCCATGGACGGCCGCGCGGATCGCGTCGATGGTCCTCCCCCTGAAAAGTGGTCCACCCTGAACTATGTCTTTTGACAAGAAGGAGGACTGCAATGCCGAAGAAGAGGCACAAGCCTGAAGAGATCGTTTCGAAACTCCGACAAGCCGATGTCTTAA
>VGEH01000131.1 GCA_016869375.1 Alphaproteobacteria bacterium
CGCGCGAATACGGTTTGACCATCTCATGCCGGCCTCCGTCTCCAGCCAGCATCTTGAATCACATCGTACGCATTCTGGGAATCACTAATGATTCAGATAGATCACAAAATGCTCTAGAGACACTCAAACGAAAAACCCCGGCCACCGGCCGGGGTTTTCCTGTCCGTCTGCGCGAGCGCTCAGTGCGCGGGCGCTGTCGCGGCCATCGCCGCCATGGCCTGGCCGGGCTGGCGCAGGTGGCAGGCGACGAAGTGGCCCGGCTCGACCTCCTTCATCGGCGGCTCGGCCACCTTGCAGTGTTCCATGACGTAGGGGCAGCGGGTGTGGAAGCGGCAGCCGGGCGGCGGGCGGATCGGGCTCGGCACGTCGCCGGTGAGGATGATGCGCTTGCGCTTCATCTTCGGCGAGGGGATCGGCACCGCCGAGAGCAGCGCTTCGGTGTAGGGATGCTGCGGCGAGGTGAACAGCGAGCGCTTGTCGGTCATCTCGACGATCTTGCCGAGATACATGACCGCAACGCGGTGGCTGATGTGCTCGACCACCGCGAGGTCGTGCGCGACGAACAGGTAGGAGAGCTTGAACTCCTGCTGCAGGTCCATCATCAGGTTGATGACCTGCGCCTGCACCGACACGTCGAGCGCCGACACCGGCTCGTCGCCGATGATCAGGCTTGGATTGACCGCGAGCGCACGCGCAATGCCGAGACGCTGGCGCTGGCCGCCCGAGAATTCGTGCGGGTACTTCAGCATGTGCTCGGCGCGGAGCCCGACCCGGGCGAAGAGCTGGCGGGTCTTCTCTTCCTTCTCTTTGCCGAAGGCGAGGCCGTAGTTGAACATCGGCTCGCCCACGATCTCGCCGGCGCTCATGCGCGGGTTCAGCGAGGAGTACGGGTCCTGGAAGATCACCTGCATGTCGCGGCGATGGGGCCGCATCTCGAGCTGGCCGAGATCGGAGATCTTCTTGCCCTTGAGATGGACCTCGCCGGCAGTCGGGTCGAGCAGCTTGAGCACCGCCTTGCCGACGGTCGACTTGCCGCAGCCGGACTCGCCGACCAGGCCGAGGGTCTCGCCATGCCCGATGTGGAAGCTGACGCCGTCGACCGCGTACACGTAGCCGGAAACGCGCGAGAGGATGCCCTTGCGGATCGGGAAGTGCTTCTTGAGGTCCTTGACCTCGAGAAGCGGGGTCTTCCCGCGAGTGCCGGAGGCCTCAGCCATGATAAATCTCCGCCACCTTGTCGGAATTGAAGCAGGCGGCGTAGTGACCGCCGGCCTTCATTTCGAAATCAGGAACCTCGCGCCGGCAACGCTCGGTCGCGAAGGAACATCGCGGCGCGAAGGCACAGCCCGGCGGCATGTTCTTCAGCGACGGCACCATGCCCGGGATCTCCATGAGACGGCCCGGGTGCTCGGCGGTGGCGGCGCGGTCGAGCCGCGGGATCGACTTCATCAGGCCGACCGTATAGGGATGCAGCGGCCGCTCGAACAGCTCGTCGGCCGTCGCCTCCTCCACCTTCTTGCCCGCATACATGACGACGACGCGCTGACAGGTCTCGGCGACGACGCCGAGATCGTGGGTGATCAGCACGATCGCGGTGCCGGTCTTCTCCTTGAGTTCAAGCATCAGGTGCAGGATCTGCGCCTGGATGGTGACGTCGAGCGCCGTGGTCGGCTCGTCGGCGAGCAGGACCTTCGGGTTGCAGGAGAGCGCCATCGCGATCATGACGCGCTGGCGCATGCCGCCCGACATCTGGAACGGATACTCGTGCACCCGCCGCTCGGCCTCGGGGATGCGGACGAGCTTCAGCATCTCGACCGATTTGTCCCAGGCGTCCTTCTTGCTGAGGCCCTGGTGCAGCATGATCGTCTCGGAGATCTGCCGGCCGAGCGTCAACACCGGGTTCAGCGACGTCATCGGCTCCTGGAAGATCATGGAGACGTCGTTGCCGCGGATCGAGCGCATCTCCTCGTCGGAAAGGTCGAGGAGGTTGCGGCCGGACATCTTGACCTTGCCCTGGACGATGCGGCCGGGCTTGGCGATCAGGCGCAGCACCGACAGCGCCGTAACCGACTTGCCGCAGCCGGACTCGCCGACGACGCCGAGCGTCTCGCCCTTGAGCACGTGGTAGCTGACGCCGTCGACCGCACGCACGACGCCGTCGCGCGTGAAGAAGTGCGTCTTGAGGTCCTCGATCTCCAGGACCTTCTCGACGCCGCCCACGGTCTGGCTGGGGCGATCCATCGTCTGAGTCGTCACTAGCGGGTTCCTTGTACGATCACATACGGCGGGCGAGACGCGGGTCGAGGGCGTCGCGGAGCCCGTCGCCCAGGAGGTTGATCGCGAGCACGGTCACCGACAGGAACAGTCCTGGGAACAGGATGATCCAGAAGGCGATCTGGAAGAAGGTGCGCCCCTCCGCCATGATGTTGCCCCAGCTCGGGATGTTCGGCGGCGTGCCGGCGCCGAGGAAGGACAGGCCCGCCTCGATCAGCACCGCGGCCGCGCAGATGTATGTCGCCTGAACGATGATCGGCGCCATCACGTTCGGCAGGATGTGCTTCAGCAGGACGCGGTGGAAACGCGTGCCGATCGACTGTGCCGCCTCGATGTAGGGCTGCTCGCGGATCTGCAGCACGACGCCGCGCACCAGGCGCACGACGCGCGGGATCTCGGGGATGGTGATCGCGATGATCACGTTCTCGACCGAGGCCTTGGTCAGCGCCATCATCGCGATCGCGAGCAGGATGCCCGGGATCGCCATGAGGCCGTCCATGATCCGCATGATGATCGCATCGACGATGCGCACATATCCGGACAGAAGCCCGATAGCGAGGCCGACGACGGTCGACAGCGCCGAGACGCAGATGCCGACGATCAGCGAGATGCGGGCGCCATAGATCGTGCGCGTGTAGACGTCGCGTCCGAACATGTCGGTACCGAACCAGTAGGTCTCGGATGGCGGGCGCAGGCGCCGTGCCGGCGCCAGGGCCAGCGGGTCGCCGGGCGCGAAGATCGGCGCGAAAATGGCCATGATCACCATCGCCAGCAGCAGGCCTGAGCCGAAGATCACGGTCGGGTTGCGACGCGCGAACTCGTAGATGACGCGGCTGAGCGGCTTCGGCGGCTCGATGATGTCGATGACGGCGGGTGTAGTGGCAGTCATATGGGACTCTCCTGGCCTTCGGCAGCCGTCAGTAACGGATTCTCGGGTCGAGGAAGGTGTAAATAATGTCCACGGCGAGGTTCACCAGCACGTAGGCGCCGCTGAACACGAGGATCACGCCCTGGATGATCGGGTAGTCGCGTCTCAGGATCGCGTCGACCGTCAGCCGCCCGAGGCCGGGGATCGCGAACACGCTCTCGGTGATGATGGCGCCGCCGATCAAGAGGGCGAAGCTGATGCCGATGATGGTGACGATCGGCACCGCGGCGTTCTTGAGCGCGTGCCCGATCAGCACCTTGTTGGTGGCGAGGCCCTTGGAGTGCGCGGTGCGGATGTAGTCCTCCGCCAGCACCTCCAGCACCGAGGTGCGGGTCATGCGCGCGATCAGGGCCGCCTGCACCATGCCCAGCGTCAGCGAGGGCAGGATGATGTTGTTGAGGAACGGCCCGAATCCGCGGGCGATCGGGGTGTAGCCCTGGACCGGCAGCACCTCGAGCTTGATCGAGAAGGTGTAGATCAGCAGGTAGCCGAGCACGAAGGAGGGGAAGGAAAAGCCCAGCACCGCGAACAGCATGACGCCGCGATCGATGATCGTGCCGGCCTTCCAGGCGGCGATGACGCCCATCGGCACGGCGGCGCAGATGGCGATGATCAGCGTCGTGGTGGTCAGCATCAGCGTCGGCTCGAGCCGCTGCAGCATCAGCTTGGACACCGGCAGGTTCGAGAAGATCGAAACGCCGAGGTCGCCCTGCATCAGGTTGAGGGTCCATTTGCCGAACTGGACCAGGAAGGGCTCGTTGAGGCCGAGGCGCTCGCGGATGCGGGCGATGTCGTCGGCGGTCGCAAGATCGCCGGCAATGATCGCGGCCGGGTCTCCCGGGCTCAGGAACAAGAGCGAGAAGACGAAGACAGCCACCACGGCCATGACCGGAATGGTCGCCAGGATTCGCCGGATCAAATAGGCATACATCAGCACCCCCGCGCGAGCGGCCCTTAAGAACAACAACTCACATCGGCGCAACCGGCGCCAGCGGCGACTCCCACAAGCGGCAGCACGCATTACCCCGTTCGGGCGGGGACGATACGTGCGTGCCTCCCCTCGACCTTAGTTGGGCTTGCCAACCACGAGAGAAGCTCCCGAAGCCGGTGCCGAGCGCAGTCTCCCAGAACGCCTGTCGTCGCGTCAACAATCCCTTCACATTGACGGCACAAGCTCTTCTCGTGCCTGCGGAAACGCCATTTCACGTTGAGAAATGCGGCAGATGCGAATTCGCAAGGCAGTCACGGCATCAGGAGGCCGCCATTGACCTCGATCACCTGCCCGGTGACGAAGCTCGAAAGCGTATCGGACGCCAGATATACGTAAGTTCCGGCGCATTCCTCGGATGTCCCGTCGCGCCGCATCGGCGTCGCCTCGACCATCGCTTTGTACGCCTCGGGTTTGGTCAGCCGGTCGTGCAGCGGCGTGCGGATGATCCCGGGCGCCACCGCATTCACGCGGATTCCGGTCGGCGCCAGCTCTTTCGCAAGCCCGCGCGTGAAGCTGGAGACGAAACCTTTGGCGCCTGCATAGAGAATCGAGCCGACGCCGCCGCCGTTGCGCGCCGCGACCGAGGTCGTCGAGATGATGTTGCCGGTGGCCTTGCCGTTCGAGCCGCGCGCGAGAAAAGCGCGCACTGCGGCGCGACTGCAGGCGAAGACCGAGCGCGCGTTGAGATCCATGATCTCGTCGTAGAGATCGTCGCCGGCTTCCGAGATCGGCCGGCGTGTCACCACCGACCCGGCATTGTTCACCAGCACGTCGATCGCGCCGAAAGCCTTGATCGTCTTCTCGACCAGCCCGTCGCAGACATCCGCCTTGCGCACGTCGCCTGAGAGCAGCGCGACCTTGCCGCCCGCCTTTTCGACCGCCGCCGCGACCTTTTCGGCCACCGCCTTGCTGGCATTGTAATGGACCGCGACCTTCATGCCGGCTTGGGCGAAGGCGATGGCCACCGCCGCGCCGATACCGGTCGAGGATCCGGTGACGAGCGCTGACTTTCCTTCGAGATCGGCGATGCGCATGGCTTCTCCCTGGCTACGGCTTCATTTCCTAAGGGAAACCGCGTAGCGTGTCGCCGCAATTCAGCCCCTCCTTATCGCGAGTTCCTCATGAAGATCGAAGCGCGTCTGAAAGAGCTCGGCATCACGCTGCCGGATCCCGGCCCTCCGATGGGCAGCTACGTCCATGCGGTGCAGACCGGCAACCTCGTCTATCTCGCCGGCAAGGGCCCCTTCGATCCGAAGGGCGGGCCGATGCCCTCGGGCAAGGTCGGCGGCAACGTCACCATCGAGAAGGCCTATCAGGACGCGCGCACCGTCGGCCTCACGCTGATCTCGGTGCTGAAGAACCATCTCGGCGACCTCGACCGCGTCAGCCGCGTGGTCAAGGTCCTGGGCATGGTCAATGCGGTGCCCGATTTCGGCGAGCAGCCGAAGGTCATCAACGGCTGCTCCGACCTCTTCGTCGAGGTCTTCGGCGACAAGGGCCGCCATGCGCGCTCCGCCGTCGGCATGGGCAGCCTTCCGATGAACATCACGGTCGAGATCGAAGCCATCGTCGAGGTGAGCTGACCATGGCCAAGATCGAAGCCCGCCTGAAGGAGCTCGGCATCACGCTGCCGCCGGTGCCGGCCGCCGCCGGCAACTACGTGCACGCCGTGCAGACCGGCAACACCGTCTATCTCGCCGGCAAGGGCCCGCTCGCCGAGCCCGGCAAGCCGCGCCCCTCGGGCAAGGTGCCGACGGACATCTCGGTCGAGGACGCCTACAAGCACGCGCGTTCCGTCGGCCTCGTGCTGATCGCGGTGCTGAAGGACTTCCTCGGCGATCTCGACCGCGTCGAGCGCGTCGTCAAGGTGCTCGGCATGGTCAACGGCACGCCCGATTTCGGCGAGCAGCCGAAGGTCGTCAATGGCTGCTCCGACCTCTTCGTCGAGGTCTTCGGCGAAAAGGGCCGCCACGCCCGATCCGCCGTCGGCATGGGCAGCCTGCCGTCCGGCATCCCGGTCGAGGTCGAGGCGATCGTCGAGGTGAAGTAGTCGAGCGGGGGAGCCCACGCGGCTCCCCCTTCTGCGCGCCTCAGATCGGCGCGTTCCAGAAATCCTTGTTCTTGAGTGTGATCGCCAGCTCCTCGGCGATCGCGTCGAACAGCTTCTCGCCCTTTTCGGCCGAGGCGGTCGCGGCGTCGCCGATGACGCCGTTGGGCGAGCGCGTCGGGATGTAGCGCCAGCGGACGGCAGCGGGATTGACGCCGGGGATCGAGGAACCGCCCGGCACATAAGGCCCGTGCATCTGCGAGAGCGTGTCCTTGTCGACCAGCTCGGGCGTCAGCGCCATGATCATCGAGGTCTCCGCCTCGCAGGCATGCAGCAGTGCCTTCTGGCGGTCGAGCAGCGCCGCGATGCGCTTCTCGCCGATGCCCCAGTAGGTGGCGTAGGCGAGCGGAATCTTGAACTCGATGGTCAGCTCCGTGACGATCACGTCGAGCGGCGTCGTGTTCCCGCCATGGCCGTTCAGGATGAAGATGCGGCGGAAGCCCTGCTGGACCAGCGAGCGCACGACGCAGCGGAATGTGGCCAGCATGGTCGGGAAGTCGAGCGTGATCGTGCCGCCGAGCGGCATGTGATGCTCGGACATGCCGAAGGGCAGCGTCGGCGTCACCGCGATCGGATCGGTCCTGGCGACGAGTCGCGCCGCACGGTGGCAGACTTCGGTCGCGCAGCGGTAGTCGACCATGACCGGCAGATGCGGTCCGTGCTGCTCGGTCGCCCCGATCGGCACCAGGACGATGCCGTCCTTCTTCGCCAGCGCCTGCAGCTCATGCGCCTTCAGGCGCGACCATTCGATTTCCACGACTTCCCCTCCTTTTTCTTGCGACGGCCGCCACGATTCCAGCAAACTTGCCGCGACGAAACATTTTTCCGATAGTCAGCGCACCTTTTGGGGAAGGATCTAAATGTACGACTTGGTGCTGAAGGGCGGTCGGGTCATCGACCCGAGCCAGGACATCGACACGACCGCGGACGTCGCCTTCAACAAGGGCAAGGTCGCCGCCATCGGCCCCGACCTCAAGGCCTCGGCGAAGGGCGAGACGCGGGATGTCTCCGGCAAGCTCGTGGTGCCGGGCATCATCGATCTCCACACCCACATCTATCACCTCGGCACCTCGCTCGGCGTCGATCCGATCATGAGCGCGCAGACCGGCGGCTCGACGACGCTGGTCGATGCCGGCTCCTCGGGCCCGGCGAACTTCTTAGGATTCCGCAAGCACGTGATCGAGCCCTGCCCGGTCCGCATCGTGGCCTATCTCAACATCTCTTTCCCCGGCATCTACGCCTTCTCCAAGACCACGATGGTCGGCGAGTGCCAGGATCTCCGCCTGATGGATCTCGGCGAGTGCCGCCGCGTCGCCGACGAGAACCGCGACATGATCGTGGGCATCAAGGTGCGTGTCGGCCGCGGTGCCGGCGGCGAATCCGGCCACATGCCGCTCGACATGGCGGTCGAGGTGGCCGAGGCCGTCGGGATGCCGGTCATGTGCCATCTCGACCACCCGCCGCCGTCGCGCCGCGAGGTGCTCGACCGCATGCGGCCGGGTGACGTGCTCACGCATTGCTTCCGCCCCTTCCCCAACGCGCCGATCGACGGCACCGGGCGCGTGCGCTCGGAGATCAACGAGGCGCGCGCCCGCGGCATCCTCTTCGACGTCGGCCACGGCGCCGGCTCCTTCGGCTTCAAGACCGGCCGCGAGATGATGGAGAACGGCTTCTTCCCGGATTGCATCTCCTCCGACATCCACTGCCTTTCGGTCGAGTCGGGGGGCATGATCGACAACATGGTCACGCTGTCGAAATTCGTTTGTCTCGGCATGCCGCTCAACGAGGTGATCCGCGCCGCTACCGTCAACCCGGCGAAGGCCATCCGGCGTCCCGATCTCGGCACGCTCAGGGTGGGCGCCGCCGGCGACGCGGTCGTGATCGATCATCGCAAGGGCAAGTTCGAATACATGGATGTGCTCGGCGAGACGCTGACCGGCAAGCACCGCCTGGTGAATGCCGGCATGGTCGTCGGCGGCAAGTGGTGGTTCGACGGCATCGCCAAGCCCGGACGGACGAAGTAGCGATGACATCCCCCGCCGACCTCTCCGCCCGCGAGGCGGCACGAGCGGTCGCCGCGGGGACGCTCAAGGCGGAAGCGCTGGTCGAAGCCTATCTGGAGCGGGTCGAGGCGATCGAGCCTCGGCTCCGTTCCTTCGTCTATCTCGATCCCGAGCTCGCCCGCGCCCAAGCGCGCGCCGTCGAGAAGGCGAAGAAGAAGGGCGCGCTTGCCGGCGTGCCCGTCGGCGTCAAGGACATCATCGACACCAAGGACATGCCGACCGAGTGCAACTCGGCGATCCTCGTCGGCCGTCGGCCGACGGAAGATGCCGATTGCATCGCCGCCGTGCGCGCCGCCTCGGGCGTCATCCTCGGCAAATGCGTGACGACGGAATTCGCCGGCAGCTTTCCGGGTTCGACGGTGAATCCCTATAACCCGGCGCATACGCCGGGCGGATCGTCCTCGGGCTCGGCCGCCGCGGTCGCCGCCGGGCTCGTTCCCTTCGCCTTCGGCACGCAGACGGGCGGCTCGGTGATCCGGCCCGCCTCCTATTGCGGCTGTGTCGGCTACAAGGCGACACGCGAGTCGCTGTCGCTCAAGGGCGTGCATCCGCTGGCATCCAGCCTGGATACGCTCGGCTTCTATGCCCGCAGCGCCGACGACGCGCTGCTGTTTCACGCAGTGCTCGCCGGCGTGAAGGACACGCAGCCAAAGCTGCCGCGCAAGCCGCGCCTGGCCGTGGTCCGCACCGCGATGCGAGCGAAGATCGAACAGCCGAGCATGGATCTTCTCGAAGCAGTGACGCATCGCCTCGCGGCACATGCGGAGAAGATCGACCAGATCGAGCTGCCCCCCCCCCTCGACAGCGGCTTCGATGCGCAGAACGTGCTGATCTCCGCCGGTATCGCGCAGGCCTTCGATGCGCTCGAGAAGCAGCACCACGACCTCTTCAGCGTCGTGCTGCTCCAGGCGATCGAGTCCGGACGCGGCCATTCGGCGGCACGGGTCGCCGAAGCCGAGGAGACGCGCGTCGCCTGCATCGCCGCGATCGGGCGCTTCTTCGAAGGCTATGACGCGATCCTCACCCCCGCCGCAGCCGGCGAAGCGCCGAAAGGGCTGCAATGGACCGGCAACCCCGACTTCAACCGGCTCTGGACCTTCCTCGGCACGCCCGCGGTCAGCATCCCCGTCGGCCTCGGCCCGAACGGGCTTCCCGTCGGCCTCCAGCTCGTCGGCGCGCGCGGCAATGACCGCTTCCTGCTGGCGCTCTCCGAATGGGCCTACACGATCCTCGGCGGCATCACGCCGCCGAAGCTGCCGGCGGCGAAGCCGATGGCGGCGCTCGAGCGCCGCGCCGGACTCGTGCTCGACGACGCGCTGAGCCAGGCCTGGGCCGAGGGCGATCAGGTGCTGCAGGAGATGGCGGCGAAGATGCCGCGCGATCTCGACTACGCGGTCGAGCCCTCGCACATCTTCTCGCCGAGCCGGCGGAGCAAGCGATGATCAATCCCGCCGACCTTTCCGCTCGCGAAGCGGCCGCGGCCGTCCGCTCCGGCCGCCTCTCCGCCGAAGCGCTGACCGAGGCCTATCTCGATCGCGTCCAGGCGGTCGAGCCCAGCCTCCGCGCCTTCGCCTATCTCGAGCCCGATCTCGCCCGCGCCCAGGCGCGCGCCATCGACAAGGCGAAGAAGAAGGGCGCGCTCGCCGGCGTGCCGGTCGGCGTGAAGGACATCATCGACACCGCCGACATGCCGACCGAGTGCAACTCGGCGATCCGACGCGGGCATCGGCCGTCGACCGATGCCGCGTGCGTCGAGGTGGTGCGCAAGGCCTCGGGCATCGTCTTCGGCAAGACCGTGACGACCGAGTTCGCCGGGCGCCATCCCGGTCCGACCGGCAATCCCTACGATCTCGGCCACTCGCCCGGCGGCTCCTCCTCCGGCTCGGCCGCCGCCGTCGCCGCCGGTATCCTGCCGCTGGCCTTCGCGACGCAGACGGCGGGATCGGTGATCCGTCCCGCCGCCTATTGCGGCTGCCCCGGCTTCAAGGCGACGCGCGGCGCGCTGTCGCTCAAAGGCATCCAGCCGCTGGCGGCCGATCTCGACACGCTCGGCTTCTATGCGCGGAACGTCGACGACCTGCTGCTGTTCCACGCCGTGCTTGCCGGCGTGAAGGACACGCGACCGACGATCCCGCGGAAGCCCCGCATCGCCGTGATGCGCACGATGGCGCGCGTCTCGCTCGACGCCGCGGCGCAGGAAGCGCTCGACGAGGCCGCCGCGAAGCTCGCACCCGAAGCGACGATCGAGCGCGTCGAGCTGCCGAGCGCCTGCGACGGCGCCTTCGCCGCCCAGGAGATCCTGATGGCGGTCGGCGCCGCCCGCGCCTTCGAGAAGGAATGGGAGAAGCATCGCGAGCTGATGACGGTCAGCTTCCGCGACCGCATCCAGACCGGCCTCGCCTGCTCGCCCGCGCTCATCGCCGAGGCCGAGGCGACGCGCGCAGCCTGCATCGCCGCCGTCGATGCCTTCTTCAAAAATTACGACGCGATCCTGACGCCGGCCGCGCCGGGCGAGGCGCCGCGCGGCCTCTCCTGGACCGGCGATCCGGAGTTCAATCGGCTCTGGACCCTCGCCGACACGCCCTGCGCCAGCCTGCCGGTCCGGCTCGGCCCCAATCACTTGCCTTTAGCCGTTCAGCTCGTCGCCGCGCGCGGCAGCGACCGCACGCTGCTCGCGCTCGCGGACTGGGCTTTCGCCAAGCTCGGCAAACTACCCCCGCCTTCGCTGCCGAAGCCGGCACCGCTCGCGCGCATGACGAGGCGCGCCGGCCTCACCCTCGATGCGGCGCTGACGGCCTCGACCGAGGAGGCCGAGCGCGCCAACCGGACGGCCCTCCAGCGCGTGCCGCGCGACTTCTCCTACGCCGACGAGCCGTCGCATGTCTTCCACCCCAGCCGCCGGAATTAGCGCATGACCGAGCTGCACTATCTGACGGTGGCGGAGGCCTCGCGGCGCATCGCCAAGGGCAAGCTCTCGCCGGTAGACCTGGTCGATGCCTCGCTCGACCGCATCGCCAAGCTGAACAAGAAGCTGAACGCCTTCGTGCTCGTGCTCGGCGAGGATGCGCGCAAGGCGGCGAAGAAAGCGCACGCCCAGATCAAGGCGGGCAAGCGCATCGGCCCGCTGCACGGCATCCCGCTCGGCCTGAAGGACATCTACTCGACCAAGGGCGTGCGCACGACAGCGCATTCCAGGGTGCTGCTGAAGAACGTGCCGAAGGCGGACTCGACCGTCGCAGCGAAGCTCGGCGAGGCCGGCATGGTGCTGGTCGGCAAGCTCGCCACGCATGAATTCGCGACCGGCGGCCCGGCGAAGGACCTGCCCTTCCCGCCCGCGGTCAATCCGTGGAAGGCGGGCCACTTCACCGGCGGCTCGTCGTCAGGCTCGGGCTCGGCGATGGCGGCAGGCCTTGTCACCGCGACCATGGGCTCCGACACTTCGGGCTCGATCCGCGGGCCGTCGGCCTTCTGCGGCGTCGCCGGGTTCAAGCCGACCTATGGCCTGGTCAGCCGCGCCGGCGTCTATCCGCTTTCCTTCTCGCTCGACCATTGCGGCCCGATGACCTGGACGCTCGAGGACGGCGCCATGCTGCTCGACGCCGTCGCCGGTCCCGATGCCGCGGATCCCGCCTCTTCGGCGCCGGAGAAGCCCGAGAACTATGCGCGCGCGCTTAAGGGCGGCATCCGCGGCCTGAAGATCGGAGTCATCCGCCGCTTCTTCGAGAAGGACGTCGAGGCGACCAAGGAAGCACGCAAGGCGATCGAGGATTCGCTGCAGGTCTTCAAGAAGCTCGGCGCCAAGCTCGTCGACATCGCGCTGCCGCCGCTGGCCGAATGGGACGCCTGCTGCCGCGTGATCCTGCAGGCCGAGGCCTATGCGATCCACGAGAAGGATCTGCGCACGCGGCCCGACATCTTCGCGCGCGTGACGCGCGAGCGGCTGCTGTCGGGCGCGATGCTCTCGGCCGCCGACTACATCCAGGCGCTCCGCTACCGCACTCAGCTCTGCCGCGCATACGATGAAGCGCTCGCCAAGGTCGATGTCGTGGTCACCGGCTGCTCGCTGGCGCCCGCGCCGACGCTGGACGAGCTCTACGAGCTTCCCTCGGTGCTCGGCCGCGGCCGACTCGTCATGACGCCGTTCAACGTCACCGGCGCGCCCTCGGCCAGCGTCTGCGCCGGCTTCTCCTCGGAAGGCCTGCCGCTGTCGATCCAGATCGCGGCCAAGCCGCATGACGACGTTCTCGTGCTGCGCGCCGGCCATGCCTATGAGCAAGCGGCCGGCTGGCGCGATCGCCGACCGGAGATCTGACCATGCCGCGCCTCGAAGCCGACGAACGGGCGAAGTATCGCGAGGACGGCTATGTGATCCCGCGCTACCGCCTGCCGCGCGAACGCGTCGACGCCTTGCGCGAGGTCCTCGATCAGCTGATCCGCGACAACCCGACGATCCGCCCGGAGCGGCTGGTCAGCGCGCATATCGAGGGCAGGAACACCGAAGGCGTGCGCGGCAGCCGCGCCTTCCTCGATCTCGCGCGCGACGAGGCGATCCTCGACCTGGTGGAGGATGCGATCGGCCCCGACATCGTGCTCTGGGGCTGCCAGATCTTCTGCAAGCCCGGCGGCGACGGCATGGAGGTGCCCTTTCACCAGGACGGCCAATACTGGCCGATCCGGCCGATCGCGACATGCACGGCCTGGGTCGCGCTCGATCCGTCGACGCGCGCGAATGGCTGCCTTCGCGTCATCCCCGGCTCGCACCGGGGCAAGGTCCTGCACCCGCACCTGACCGAGGACCGGAAGGATCTTGTCCTGACCCAGCGGACGGTCGACGGCATTTTCGACGAATCGTCGGCGGTCGACATCGAGCTCGAGCCCGGCCAGATGTCGCTGCACGACGTCTACATGATCCATGGTTCGGCGCCGAACCGCTCGCCGCAGCGCCGCGCCGGCGTCGCCATCCGCTACATGCCGGCGACCTCGCATTTCGACCGCGACCTGATGGCCACCAACGACAAGAGCGGCTACACGGTCGACTTCGCGCGGCGACCGCTCTGGCTCCTCCGCGGTCAGGATCGTACGGGCAAGAACGACTTCAAAATCGGTCACAGCGCCTGAGGCTCCCGGGCCGGGAACCTTGCCCCGGGCCAACGGTTGCTCCCCCAAGTGAAAACCTGCGGGAATGCGGAGAAGGCCGCATGGCCGAGCACTCGACCGATCGCTATGCCGCCCTCAGGCGGAGCTACGCGGCCCAGCTCGGCCCGACCATGGACGCGATCCGCCGGGACTGGAGCCGCTTCCGGGCCGCGACCGACCTCGAAGCCGCCGAGCGGGTGCGCGCAAGCGTCCATCGCCTGACGGGCTCCGGCGCCACTTTCGGCTATCCCGATCTTTCGGACGCGGCGCGCGAAGCCGAGGACCTGCTCGCCTGGATCACGGATGACGGCCGGTTGCCCGTGCTGGGCATCGACCGCATCGAGGCATCGCTCAAGACTCTGATGGAGGTCGCCGACAGCGTCGAGCACGACCCCGAGGGAAACGTCAGGGATAGCTAGCAGGCTGTTGAAGAATCTCGCCGAAGCGTGATGAGAGTGGTCTGTCGCGGCGGGCGGGATCTGGGCAGGCTCTGGTTTCGTCCGATC
>VGEH01000132.1 GCA_016869375.1 Alphaproteobacteria bacterium
TCGGCGTGGTCAGCCAGGTGCTACATGAACATGCGGCCACTCTATCAGCCGCAGGTCCCACAATCCGGAGCCGCCGCCTGATCAAATGTGCGAAAGATTCTGGACAGGACCCATGTCGATGACGAGGAACGGAAGGTAGAGCAGGAAGCCGATTTCGAAGGCGCGGCGCAGCTCCGAGATCATGAAGGCGGGGATCAGCACGTGGAAGGGCGTGTTGGCGCCGGTCTGCTCGGGTGTCGCCTTCGCCATTCCCATGAACAGGTCGAGGTCGATCTGGCGCACATGCGTCATCATGAAGGCGTGGAAAGGCCGGCTCGTCGCCTCGAAGGCTTCCATCTCGCTGATCTGCTCTTCCATGAGTGGCGAGATGCCGTTGTTGTAGGCCTCGGTGAAGGTCGGGGCCATGATGAAGCCGGTGAGGAAGAGGGCGAGGCTCATCATCACGATGTTCGGCGGCGATTGCTGCGTACCGAGGGCCGTGCGGAGCAGGCCGAGCACGATGACGATGCGCGTGAACGAGGTGACCATCACCATGATCGCGGGCGCCAGCGTCAGCACCGTCATCAGCGCCAGCAGCTGGACGATGCGGGCGGTCGTGGATCCGGCCGAGGGGCCGCCGAGGTCGAGCGTCATGCTCTGTGCCCAGGCGGCGCCGGCGATGCCGCCGACACCGGCGAGGATCAGGACGAAGGTCAGGAGACGCCGGCTCATCTCACGGGGACTCCGCAGGCGGGACGAGGTGCTGGGCGAAGTTCGGCGGACGAGCGATACCACGCTCGATCACGGTTTCCGAAGTGGTGCCGAGCAGGATGAGATGCTCGACCTCGTCGCGCCGGACCAGGATCAGGCGGCGGCGCGTGTCGATCATCAGCACCTCGACCAGCTCCAGCCGCCTTCCGGCGCGATTGCCGACGCGCATGCCGGGCAGGTAGCGCCTCGCCGCCCAGACCAGGGCGAAGAAGAAGGCAAGGACCAGCCCCAGCGACAGGACGAACTTGAGATATGTGGCGAAGTCCATTCCGGCGGCTCAGCTTTCCGGCCGGCGCCCATAGGCGCGCGCCGCGTGGCTCGGGAGCGCGTCGCCGCGGCTTTCGCGCGCCTGGACCTGGCGAAGCCGGTTCTCGAGCTCGTCGAGGCCGCGGATCAGGAGGCCGAGAGGCTCCGCCAGCGGGCGTCCCTGCGCCGGCGGCAGGCGGACGATGTCCCGGCAGAGTTCGTCGACCACCTGGGCCAGATCGCCCAGCTCGACGGGATCGCCGGCGGCGGAGCTGTCCAGGGCCGCGACCAGCCGGTCGCGGGTCTTCATCAGCCGTGTTTCTACCTCCGAGAGCAGATTCACGAGGTCTTTTCTCCCGAAAAGGGCTGCGCATTGGCCTGATAGACGTAGGAAAGAATTTCCGCCACGGCGGCAAAAGCTTCGATCGGGATCTCACAATCGACCTCGACCGCCGCCAGGATCTCGATCAGATCGGGGTCGTGGCGGACCCGGACGTCGTTGTCGAAGGCGAGCTTCAGGATCTTCTCGGCGACGTCGCCATAGCCTTTGGCGACGACCCGGGGGGCGGCCTCCTGGCCCAGATTGTGCTTCAGGGCGACAGCAGCCTGCCTGCGTCGGCGGGCCGGCATACGCGGCTGCGCGGCCGCGGTGTCGACTACGTCGACTCGCTCCGGCTCGGCCGGGGCGGGGGGCGATTTCGGGCGGCCTTGGGGATCTAGGGGTACGAGGCTCCTGGACACAGGAGCACTATAGCCGAGTCTCCGGCCCGGCGAAGGCCGGTCGCTGGCATGAGGCTTGCTTCGGATGTGGGCAGATCAAGGAGGCTCGTTCGGCAATGCTCGGTGACCTGACCCTCTTCAAGATGATGGGTTCGCGGATGGAGTACCTCGGCGAGCGCCAGAAGCTGCTCTCCGAGAACATCGCCAACGCCGATACCCCCTACTATCGGCCGAGCGACCTCAAGCCCATGGATTTCCAGAAGATTCTGCGCGGGGACCAGCGCATCAAGATGGCTGTCACCGACCAGGCGCATCAGGCCGGCCTCCTCGTCCAGACCAACTTCAAGGCGGAGAAGGCGGCCTTCGGCAAGAGCTACGAGACCTCGCCGAACGGGAACCAGGTGGTTCTCGAAGAGCAGATGATGAAAGTTGCCGACCTCCAGGCCAGCTACCAGCTCGCGACCAACCTCTACACGAAGAACGTGTCGATGCTGCGCATGGCCCTCGGTAACAACCGGTAAGGCGACGGGAGATAGACCGTGAGCATGGATCTGCAGAAGTCGATGTCGGTCGCGGCCTCGGGCATGAAGGCCCAGGGCACGCGCCTCAAGATCGTCGCCGAGAACCTCGCCAACGCCGACACCATCATGGGCGCCGACGGCTTCGATCCCTACCGGCGCAAGGTCATCACCTTCAAGAACGAGCTCGACCGCGCCAGCGGCGCCAATGTGGTCAAGGTCAATCCGATGTCCTACGACCAGTCGGATTTCCGCATCGAGTATAGACCGACGCATCCCAAGTCGGACCCGGACGGCTATGTTAAGATGCCGAACGTGAACTCGCTGATCGAGGTCATGGACATGCGGGAAGCGCAGCGGAGCTACGAAGCGAACGTGACGATGATCGAAGGCAGCCGGAACATGATCCAGCGCACCATCGATCTGCTGCGTACCTGATCAGGCAGGAGAAAGGGATCATGGCGATCGACCTCAAGGCGTTCAGCCCGCTTCAGGCCCTCAAAGGCGCTGGCCTCACCGCCGTGGCGCCGGCCGCGACCGCGGCCACCGGCGTGCCGACCGGCGGCAAGGACTTCCTGAGCATGGTCAAGGACGCGGCCCAGGACGCGGTCAAGACCGGCCAGAAGGCGGAGGCGCTGAGCGTCGCCGGCGTCGCCGGCCAGGCCGATTTGCTGGACGTCGTGCGCGCCGTCGGCAATGCCGAGTTCACGCTGCAGACCGTCGTCGCGGTGCGCGACAAGATGGTCAACGCCTACCAGGAGCTTCTGCGCATGCCGATCTGATCGGCGGCGCCATAGAGACACCGAAAGGGCGGGGCGCTCAGGCGCTCCGCCCTTGGCGTTTGCGGTGCTCGCCCTCGAGCATCGCGTAGATGTGCGACGACCACCATCGCTCGCGTGCGCGGAAATGTTCGCGGAACAGGCCTTCCTCGCGCATACCGAGCTTCTCCATGACGCGGCGCGAGGCGCAGTTCTCGGTCGAGCACATGGCGAAGACACGATGAAGCTTCAGCTGGCCGAAGCCGGCTTCCAGGAGCGCGCGGCCGATCTCGGTCCCGTAGCCGCGGTTCTTCGCATCCTCGGCGACGGCCCAGCCGATCTCCGCCTGGCGATGCCTGGTCGCCGGCGCCAGCTTCAGGATCGCCTCGCCCAGCAGGCGGCCGGTCTTCTGCTCGACGACGCCGAGCAGCCAGCGCAGGCGCTGGTAGTCGGCCTGGTCGCGGAGGATGGCATTCAGCTCTGCCTCGACCGCGGCGCGGGTCTGGCGCGGCATCGGCAAGTGGCGGCGATAGGCCGGGTGACGGCGCCAGGCGTAGAGTGCTTCGAGATCGTCCTCGGCGAGCTCGCGGATGATGAGCCGCTGAGTCTCCACCGGCAGGCGGAGCTTCGGCGCGGTCACGCCGCGAGGCGGGCGGCCTGGCCGAGCGCCTGATCGAGATCGCGCAGGATGTCGTCGATGCTCTCGAGCCCGATCGACAGACGCAGCACATCGGGGCCGGCGCCGGCGGCGGTCGCCTGCTCGACCGAGAGCTGGCGATGCGTGGTCGAGGCCGGGTGGATGATCAGCGAGCGCGTGTCGCCGATATTGGCGAGGTGCGAGAAGAGGTCGACGGATTCGACCACCTTCACGCCGGCGTCGTAGCCGCCCTTGATGCCGATCGTGAAGACCGATCCGGCGCCCTTCGGCAGGTATTTCTGAGCGAGCGCGTGATACTTGTTGCCCTTGAGGCCGGCGTACGAAACCCAGGCTACCTGCGGGTGTCGCGAGAGATATTCGGCGACGGCCTGCGCGTTCTCGATATGGCGCTGCATGCGGAGCGCCAGCGTCTCGCAGCCCATGATCGTGAGATAGGCATTCATCGGCGCCATGGTCGGCCCGAGATCGCGCAGACCTACGGCATGGCCGTAGATCGTGTAGGCGAGGTCGCCGAAGGTCTCGGTGAAGGTGAGGCCGTGATAGGCCGGCTCGGGCTTCGAGAGCGACGGGAACTTGTCGCCCTGGCCCCAGTCGAAGGTGCCGGAGTCGACGACGGCGCCGCCCATGGCATTGCCGTGGCCCGAGAGGAACTTCGTCGTCGAATGGATCACCAGATCGGCGCCCCACTCGATCGGCCGGCAGAGGTAAGGCGTCGCCATGGTGTTGTCGACGATCAGCGGCAGGCCGTGCTCATGCGCGATCTTGGCCAGCACCTCGATGTCGCTGATGACGCCGCCGGGGTTCGCCAGACTCTCGCAGAAGATCGCCTTGGTTTTGGGATTGATGGCGCGACGGACGTTGTCGGGCTCGTCGGTATCGACGAGCAGGCCGGACCAGCCGAACTTCTTGAAGGTGCGGGTGAACTGCGTGATCGAGCCGCCGTAGAGCCGGCGCGAGGAGATGAACTCGTCGCCCGGCTGCAGCAGCGGGAAGAAGGCCAGCATCTGCGCCGAATGGCCGGAAGCGGTGCATGTCGCGCCGCGCCCGCCCTCGAGCGAAGCGATGCGTTCTTCCAGCACCGCCGTCGTTGGATTGGTCAGCCGGCCGTAGATGTAGCCGAAGGTCTGCAGGTTGAAGAGCGAGGCGGCGTGGTCGGCGTCGTCGAAGACGAAGGCCGTGGTCTGGTAGATCGGCGTCGAGCGCGCGCCGGTCGCCGGATCAGGGCCGGCGCCGGCATGGATCGACAGCGTCTCGAAGCCGTAGCGGCTGTTCCTGGTCATCTCAGATCTTCCGGCGCTTGGAGGTGATGACGCCCGAGTTGAAGCCGTGCCAGCCGAGCTCGCCCGAGAGCCGGCCGTACTCGATCTTCGGGCAGCGGTTCATGATCACGGTCAGGCCCGCCTTCTCGGCGGTCTCGGCGGCCGTGTCGTTGCGGACGCCGAGCTGCATCCACAGCACCTTGGCGCCGATCGCGACCGCATCCGCGGCGATCGGCGGCACGTGCTCGGCGGCGCGGAACACGTCGACCATGTCGATCTTCTCGGGGATGTCGCGGAGCGAGGCGAAGATCTTCTCGCCGAGGACGGTCTGCCCGGCCGCGCCCGGATTCACCGGGAACACGCGGTAGCCCTTGTCCTGGAGGTACTTCATCGCGAAGTAGCTCGGCCGGTTCCAGTTGGTCGAGGCGCCGACCATGGCGATGGTCTTGACGCCGCGCAGGATGCCCTTGATGTGCGCGTCGGTGTAGCTGGCGTGGCGGTCCTCGTTGACGACGGGAGCGGCGGTCATCGCGATCAGGCTCCGCACCAGGTCGGATGGCGCTTCTCGATGAAGGCGTCGATGCCTTCCGCGGCGTCCTTGGCCATCATGTTCCGCGTCATCACCTCGGCGGCGTAGGCATAAGCGTCGTCGAGGCCCATCTCGGCCTGGCGATAGAAGGCTTCCTTGCCGATCTTGAGCGTCAGCGGCGACTTGGCGACGATCTGCTGCGCCAGGGCGGCGACCGACTTGTCGAGATCGGCCGCCGGCACGACGCGATTGATCAGGCCGAGCTCGCGGGCGCGAGCGGCCGGCACCATGTCGCCGGTCAGCAGCATCTCCATCGAAGCCTTGCGGCCGACGGCACGCGAGAGTGCCACCATCGGCGTCGAGCAGAAGAGGCCGATATTGACGCCGGGCGTGGCGAACTGCGCGGCCTCGGAGGCGATAGCGAGGTCGCAGCTGGCGACGAGCTGGCAGCCCGCAGCGGTGGCGATGCCGTGGATGCGCGCGATCACCGGCTTCGGCAGGCGGACGACCTTGGTCATCATCCGGGAGCACTGCTCGAAGGTCTGGCGGTAGAGCGCCTCGCCTGGATTGGCGCGGAGCTCTTTCAGGTCATGGCCGGCGCAGAAGCCGGGACCTGCACCCGAGATCACGACGACGCGCGTCGCCGCGTCGGCGGCGGCCCGGTCGAGCGCTTCCTCGATCGCGGTCATCAGCCCGACCGAGAGCGCATTGCGCTGCGGCCCGCGATTCATCGTCACATGCAACACGCCATCGGCGAGATGCGTGAGCACGAGCGGCTCGGCCGGCGCGGCTTTAGCTTGAGCGGTCATAGGGAGGCTTCCTTCCAGGCTCAGGGACGTGTTATCCGGCCAAGGGTCTGGCGCGTCAAGGATGGGGGAGAGGCATGGCCTGGGTCTATCTCGCGCTCGCCGGTGTTCTCGAGATCGGCTGGGCGATCGGCCTGAAATACGTCGACGGCTTCACGCGTCTCTGGCCGAGCGTCGGTACCGTCGCGGCGATGGTCGCGAGCATGATCCTGCTGGCGATGGCGGCGCGCACGCTGCCGATCGGCACCGCCTATGCCGTGTGGACCGGCATCGGCGCCGCCGGCGTCGCGATCCTCGGCATCCTCTGGCTTGGGGAGGCCCGCGACCTCGTCCGCGTGCTATGCATCGGGCTGATCATCGCCGGCACCGTCGGCCTCAAGCTGTCGTCGAGCGAATAGACCGATGCCCGGTCCCTCCGCGATCACCATCGAAGACTTCAATGCCCTCATTCAGGAGGAGCTGCCTTTCGCCTGGGAGCAGGGCTTCCGGGTCGAGCATCTGGTGGCGGGAGAGGCGCGCGTTCGCATGCCGGTGGACCGCGCCCATCTGCGGCCGGGCGGCACCGTCTCCGGTCCCACCATGATGGGCCTTGCCGACTACACGATGTACGCGATCGTGCTCTCACGGATCGGGCGCGTGAAGATGGCGGTAACGACGAATCTGAATGCCAATTTCCTCAGGCTTCCGCCGCCGAAAGACCTGATCGCCGAAGGCCGCCTTCTTAAGCTCGGGCGCCGGCTTGCCTATGGCGAGGTGACGATCTTCTCGCAAGGCGAGGACGATCCGGTCTGCCATGTGACCTCGACCTACTCGTTGCCTCCGGGAGGCGGAAAGTGATCCCGTTGATTTCAGCGCTTGGCGCCGCCGCGCTTGTCGTGCTTCCCGCGCTCGAGGCGGCGGCCTTCGACGATTGCCCGAAGAAGCCCGAGAAATGCGCCGTGTTCACGGCCATGATCGAGAACGATCTCTTTGCCCGCCACAACACCGATCGTCACTACACCAACGGCCTTCGCATCGGGCTTCTCTCGTCTGAGGATTGGGCTGAAAAGCGGCTGGGCGAGGCGTCCGAGCTCCTCGGCGTGCCGCTTTTCGAGGCAGGCACGTCGCAGCGGCTCGGCGTCGCTCTCGGCCACAACATCTACACGCCCGAGGACAAGCGGCGGCGGGACGCGATCCTGAACGACCGCCCCTATGCCGGCTGGCTTTACTTCGGCTTCGCCTTGCAGTCGGAAACCCCGAGCCGGAAGGCGCAAAGGGATGCGCGCGAGGGCCTGACGGTTCGCCGTCTCGACACGCTGGAGCTCGACCTCGGCGTCGTCGGACCGGCCGCGGCGGGCGAGCGCGTTCAGAACGACTGGCATCGGCTGATCGGTGTCGACCCTGCTCAGGGCTGGAGCAACCAGCTTCGCAACGAGCCGGGCGTCGCGCTCGTCTTCGAGCGGAAGTGGCAGTTCCTCAAGAGCGTTCCGACTTGGCGCTACATGGGGATCGACGCGATCCCTCACGTCTCGGGAAGCGTGGGGAACGTCTATACCTATGCCGGTGCGGGCGCGATGTTCCGGATCGGCGAGAACCTGACGGCCGATTTCGGTCCGCCTCGCATCCGGCCGGCGCTGCCGGGATCGGGTGCGTTCGATTCTCCCGACCGGTTCGCCTGGTATCTTTTCTTCGGCGGCGAGGGACGGGCGGTCGCGCGAGACATCACCCTCGACGGAAACACCTTCGTCGACAGCCGCTCGGTGGCGAAGAAGGCGCTCGTCGGGGATCTCCAGGTGGGTGGCGCGCTGATCTTCACCTACATGCGGGTCAGCTATACCCAGATCATGCGGACGCCCGAGTTCGAGGGGCAGAGCAGGCCCGACTTCTTCGGTTCGCTCAGCGTGGCCTTCCGGCTCTGAGCACCTTCCGATGCCGAATAGGCACCGGAAGGTCACGGCTTTCTCACGAGGCGACAAAGGAAGGGTCTGCCACCCTAGGCCGACTGCTTGCCGCCTTGGGGGAAAGAACGATGGTGTTTCTGCGAGGGCTGAGCGCGGCCGCTCTGGCGACGGCGCTTCTCGGCGCGGCGCCGGCCGACGCCCAGCAGGGCGATCCCGAAGGCGTCTTCACCTTCGTCATCGAGAACGACACGCTGGCGGGCGGCAATTCCGACAAGCACTACACCAACGGCATTCGCGCCGGCTGGCTGACGCCGGACAGCGGCGGGCCGCAGAGCCTTTGGGAGCTCGGCCGGTACGTGCCGCTCATCGACCTTCAGGCGCGCCGGCGCATGGGCTTCGCCATCGGCCACAACCTCTACACGCCCGAGGACAAGGTGCGGACCGATCGGAATTTCAACGATCGGCCCTACGGCGCCTTTCTCTATGCCGGCCTCGCCTATCAATCGCAGTCCGATCGGCGTCTCGACACGGTCGAGCTCGATGTCGGCGTCGTCGGTCCGGCGGCGCTCGGCGAAGAGATCCAGAACAACTTCCATCGCCTGATCGGTTCGGCCGAGGCGCATGGCTGGCACAACCAGCTCGACAACGAGCCGGGCTTCGCGCTCGTCTTCGAGCGCAAATGGCGCTTCCTCGCCGAGACCGCCGGCGGCTACGGTATCGATCTGATGCCGCATGTCAGTGGCAGTATCGGCAACGTCCTGACATATGGCGGCGCCGGCCTGACTTTCCGCATCGGCGAGGATCTTGCTGTCGATTTCGGGCCGCCGCGGATCCGCCCGGCGCTGCCCGGCTCCTCATCCTTCGACAAGCCGCTCGACCGCTTCGCCTGGTACCTGTTCGCCGGTGCCGAGGCGCGCGGCGTGGCGCGCGACATGTTCCTCGACGGCAATACCTTCGGCAGCGAGCAGTCGATCGAAAAGCGGCCTTTCGTGCTGGACGTGCAGGCGGGGTTGGCCTTCGTCATCCGCCAGACCCGCATCAGCTACACGCAGGTCTGGCGTACGGAGGAGTTCAAGGGGCAGAGGCGGCCGGACTATTTCGGCTCGATCTCGATCTCGACCAAGTTCTGACGAGGTAAAATAATACCGCATTCGGGATCTGCCCGAATTTCGGGCCTTCTTCGTTGACACCTGAGAAAATTCTGCAATAGTCCGCGCGTTCGGCCGGGCCGCCAGGGTGGCGGCGCGGTCCTCATTCAAGAGCGCGAGCGATGAAGACCTATTCAGCCAAGCCGGCAGAAGCCCGCAAGGACAAGAAGTGGGTGCTGATCGACGCCGATGGCGTCGTGCTCGGTCGTCTGGCCTCGATCCTGGCCATGCGACTGCGCGGCAAGCACCTGCCCACATACACGCCCCATGTCGACATGGGCGACAACGTCATCGTCATCAACGCCGAGAAGGTGAAGGTGACGGGACGCAAGATGACCGACAAGGTCTTCTACTATCACACCAACAATCCGGGCGGCATCAAGGGCCTGACCATGGGTCAGCGCCTCGGCGGCCGCTTCCCCGAGCGCGTCATCTACAAGGCCGTCGAGCGCATGATGCATCGCGGTCCGCTGGGCCGGCGCCAGCTCGGCAATCTCAAGGTCTATGCCGGTGCGGCCCATCCGCACGAGGCGCAGCAGCCGGCGAGGCTCGACGTCGCCGCGATGAACGCGAAGAACAAGAGGAGCGCCTGATAATGACCGGCCTCAAGGAACAGCTCCAGGGCCTCAAGCCGGATCCGGCCGCGGCCGCCGTCGCGGCGCAGCCGAAGATCGACGGCAAGGGCCGCGCCTACGCCACCGGCCGCCGCAAGGACGCGGTCGCCCGCGTCTGGATCAAGCCGGGCATCGGCCGCGTTACGGTCAACGACCGCGACATCAAGGAGTACTTCGCCCGTCCCGTGCTCCGCATGCTGCTGGCGCAGCCTTTCGAGATCGCCAATCGCAAGGAGCAGTATGACGTGTGGTGCACGGTGAAGGGTGGCGGGCTCTCGGGCCAGGCCGGCGCCGTTCGTCACGGCATCAGCCGCGCGCTGACCAATTTCGAGCCGGGCCTGCGCCCGGTGCTGAAGCGCGGCGGGTTCCTCACGCGCGACAGCCGCGTCGTCGAGCGCAAGAAGTACGGCCGCGCCAAGGCGCGTCGCAGCTTCCAGTTCTCGAAGCGCTAGTCACTCGAAGCCATATCGTCGATCAGCGGGGCGCGGACCAAGGGTCTCGCGCCCCGTTTCTTTCTGGAGCATTCTTCATGAGCCAGCGCCGTTCCGGAATCCTCATTCCCTTCGGCGGCGTGATGCCGACAATCGCGCCCGACGCCTTCATCGCCGACAACGCCGTCATCATCGGCAATGTCGAGATCGGGGCAGGGGCCAGCATCTGGTTCAACGTCGTGCTGCGCGGCGATCTCAACAAGATCACGGTCGGGCCGCGCTCCAACATCCAGGACGGCAGCGTCATCCACGTCGCCGGCAAGCGCTATCCGACCGTGATCGGCGCCGACGTCCTGATCGGGCATGCCGTGGTGGGCGAAGGCTTCGTGCTCGGCGATGGCGCTTTCATCGGCATGACCTCGACGATCCTCGAAGGCACGACCATCGAAGGCGGCGCCATGCTCGCCGCCAAGTCGCTGCTGACGCCGCGCAAGCACATCAAGACGGGCGAGCTCTGGGGCGGAAGCCCGGCCAAGTTCATGCGGAACCTGACGCCCGAGGACCTCGCCGGCATGAAAGAGGCGACCGACGGCTACACAAGGCACGCGCAGACCTACCGGCGCGAGCGCGGCGACGGATAATTGCAACGTCCTTCACGATTGGCGTGTTATAATGTAAATTATAACCCAAGCAGTGAGGATCCGATGCTAAAGATCAAGCTGACAACGGTTGGAAACTCGGTCGGTGTCATTCTGCCGAAGGAGCTGCTTGAGCGCCTGAATCTTGCGAAGGGCGACACGCTCTGCGTTTCCGAGACGCCGAATGGAATTGAGCTGTCGGCCTATGATCCCGAGTTCGAGGCGCAAATGGAGGCAGGCCGCGAAGGAATGCGCGCCTATCGGAATGCGCTTAGAGAGCTGGCGAAGTGACATGGGAATGGCTGCTCAAGCGGACGATCATTTCTCTTCATACAGAGGCGATCGTTGAGCATGGCGGTGGTGCCGGCTTGCGTGATGAAGGACTGCTCGAGTCGGCGCTTGCCCGCCCGCGGAACCTAGCAGCCTACGGCTCCCCGACGGCGTTTGATCTCGCGGCATCCTACGCCTTCGGGATCGCTCGCAATCATCCGTTCGTTGACGGAAACAAGAGGTCTGCGCTCTTGGCCGCATACCTCTTCCTGCGTCGAAATGGATGGAAGCTGGCCGCGCCTGAGACCGAGGCCGTAACCGTGTTTCTCGATCTCGCCGCGGGCAGCCTGAGCGAAGCCGAGCTTGCCGTCTGGCTTGAACGGAATTCTCGGCCGATCAAGTAGCGATCACTGCGCCTTGACCATCACGTAGGAGCCGGGCGCGTTCTCGATGGCCTTGAGCTTGCCGTCGCCGGGCTTACGCGCGTCGACCTCGCCGCCTGAGAACTGCTCAAGCCACTTCCGCCATTCGGGCCACCATGATCCGGCGTGCTGCGTGGCGCCTTCGAGCCACGCTTCCGGCGTCTCGGCCCTCTTGTCGTTGGTCCAGTAGGCGTATTTCTCCGGCACCGGCGGGTTGACGACGCCGGCGATGTGGCCGGAGCCCGACAGCACGAACTTGACCGGGCCCTGGTAGAGCTTGGTGCCGGCGAAGGTCGAGCGCCACGGCGCGATGTGGTCCTCGCGCGTCGACAGGATGAAGGTCGGCAGCTTGATCTTGGTCAGATCGATCGGAACGTTGCCGAAGCGGATCGCACCCGGCTCCACCAGCTTGTTCTCCTGGTACATCTTGCGGAGATAGAAGCTGTGCATCGCCGCCGGCATGCGCGTCGAATCCGCATTCCAGTAGAGCAGGTCGAACGGGAAGGGGTCCTTGCCGAGCAGGTAGTTGTTGACGACGAAGGACCAGATCAGGTCGTTGGCGCGCAGCATGTTGAAGGTGGTCGACATCGCGCCGCCGTCGAGCACGCCGCCTTCCTTCTCCATGCGGCTCTCGAGCGACTGCAGCTGCTCTTCGTCGATGAAGACCGCGAGCTCGCCCGCCTCGGTGAAGTCCACCATCGTCGTGAAATACGTGATGCTGGCGATGCGGTTGTCTTTCTTCGCCTGCATGTAGGAGAGCGTCGCCGCCATCAGCGTGCCGCCGATGCAGTAGCCGATCGCGTTGATCTCCTTCTCGCCGGTCGCCTTCTCGATCGCGTCGATCGCGGCGAGCGGACCCTCGAACATGTAGTCCTCGAAGGTCTTCTGGGCGAGCGTCTCGTCCGGATTGACCCAGGAGACGACGAAGACCGTGATGCCTTGGCTCACGGCCCAGCGGATGAACGAGTTCTTGTCGCGAAGGTCGAGGATGTAGAATTTGTTGATCCAGGGCGGCACCAGCAGCAGCGGCCGCTTCATCACCTTCTCGGTCGTCGGCGAATACTGGATCAGCTGCATCAGGTCGTTCTGAAAGACGACCTTGCCGGGCGTGGTGGCGATGTTCTTGCCGACCTCGAACGCCTCCATGTCGGTCATCTTGATCGCGAGCTTGCCCTTGCCGCGCTCGAGATCCTTGAGGAGGTTGTCGAGGCCTTTGACGAGGTTCTCGCCGCCCGACTCGATGGTCGCGCGCAGCACCTCGGGGTTGGTCACAAGAAAGTTCGACGGTGCCATCGCGTCGACGAATTGCCGCGTATAGAAGTCGACCTTCTGGTGCGTCTTCGGATCGAGTCCCTCGGTCTCCTTGACTGTCTGCTGCAGCCAGCGCGCGGTCAGGAGGTAGGACTGCTTGATGAAGTCGAAGACGAAGCTCTCCTGCCAAGCCTGGTCCTTGAACCGGCGGTCTCCCGGCGCCGGCTCGGCGATCGGAGCCGCAGCCTCGCCGAAGAAGCGCCGCGTCGCCGTCTGCCAGAGCGACATGTAATCCTGCCAGAGGTTGATCTGGGCCTGGACCAGGCGGGCGGGGTCGGCCATCAGCCGGGTGGTCAGCTCGAAGAAGGCCGAGCCGATATTGAGAGGGTCGGGATTGCCGTCGTTGCGCTCGCCGGCCTTGTCGGCCTGTCTGGCGACGAACTCCGACACCAGCTGCCGGCTGCGATCGGCGATCCGGGTCATGGTCTTGGCGAATTCGACCGGATCGGGGACCTTGATCTGGGGGCCCTGGCTGTCCGCCATCTCATAGCTCCTGCCGCGCCGGTGGTCCGGGTCCCAAGGGGCGGTGGACCGCCTTCCGGGAAGCGGCTAAAACGGGATCTGCTTCTTGTTATTTTCTTACACGATGCCGGCGGTCGGGTCACCCCTGAACGACCGCCTGAGGGGTGGAAAAGGGGCAGGAGACGCGGGCATGGCTGTGTGGTCGCGGGGGCCGGTGGTCCTTATAGTATTGGCGCTCGCCGGCTGCTCGTCGGTGCCGGATGCCGTCAACCCGGTGGAGTGGTACCGCTCAGCCAGCGGTGCGCTCTCTTCGCGCAGCCCCTCGCAGCCCAGTGCCTCCGACGCCAAGATGGCCGAGGCCCAGTCGCAGTCGACTCCCAATCTGGCCACGGTGCCGCCGCGCCCGACCCGCGCCAGCACGCCGTCCGAGCGTCAGGCGCTGACGCAGGGTCTGGTCGCCGACCGCGAGAACGCCAAGTACACCGACGACGACCTGCAGCCCCGCGCCGGCGCACCGGCGTCGAGCGCCGGCATCCGGCCGGCGGCGCCCCCGCCG
>VGEH01000133.1 GCA_016869375.1 Alphaproteobacteria bacterium
CGAGGCGTCCGCTCTTTCGGTAGGTCGCGGGCGCGACGCCGTGCAGTGCGTGGAAGGCCCGGGTGAAAGCGGCGGCGCTGGCATAGCCGGCGCGCTTGGCGATCGCCGGGATCGCAAGCTCGCTGCGCACGAGATCGCCGGCAGCGCGGGCGAGACGATTCCGTCGAAGCGTGTCGGCCACCGTCTCGCCGACGGTCTGGCGGTAGATTCGATGGAAATGGAAGGGCGAGAAGCAGGCGACTTCCGCCAGCCGCTCGAGATCGAGCGGGTCGTCGAGATGCTCGCCGATATGGCGCATCACGCGATCGATGCGCCTGCTGTAGTCGGTTTGCGTGTGGCTGCGCTGCATGGATGCTGCCACCCTAGCGAAGCCGGCTTGATCCTTCTTGCTGATCTCAGGCGAAATCGAGGACGAAGTCGAAGCGGCCTTCACCGAGCTCGCTGCCGCGCGTCAGCGTCATCTCGAGCTCGCGGCGGTAGATGCCGTCGCGCAGATTGCCGGGATCGCCGGGGAAGTAGAGCTGGGTCGTCAGCGGCCGTCGCCCGGGCGCGGCGACCTTCACATGGATATGCGGCGTCCTTCCCGGATAGCGCGCCGGGAAGATCGTGGTGAGGTCGAAGCGCCCGTGCTGATCGGCGAGCTGATGGCCGCGCAGACGGAAGCCGGCATTGTCGTATTGGCCGGCCGCATCGGACTGCCAGAATTCCAGCATGGCGCCGCCGACGGGCTGGCAGTTTCGGTTCAGGACGAGCCCCGTCAGATGCAGGCGTGTGCCGGCCATGCCGGGCTCGATCAGCGAAGTGCGGAGCGGCGAGCGCGTCTTGAAGAAGGGGCCTTCGGTCTGGGCGATCGTGGCGTGGCCGCAGGATGGCGTCGGCTGGGCCAGGGAGGGACGTATGAGCGCGGCCGCCGGTAGCGCCGCGAGAACCAGCCGACGGGTCACGAGGCTCGACATCACGCATCCCCTCCGTTCTCGCCGCGCCAGCCGCAATCGCCGAGCGCCTCCTGCATATGGGCAGGGATGGGAGCTTCGGCAACGATGGGCGCGCGGCTGGGGTAGAGCGGCAGGCCGACGGCGCGGGAATGCAGGTGAAGCGCGTGCCCGCCTTTGCCATAGACCGGATCGCCGAGAACCGGACAGCCGAGCTGGGCGAGATGAACGCGGATCTGATGCGTGCGACCGGTGCGCGGATGGCATTCGATCCAAGCGCGCCCGTTTCCGGTGCCGAGGACGCGATAATCGGTGACGGCGGCCTGGCCCTTCTCGCGATCGACGATCATCTTCCAGCCCGACTTGGGTGTCTCCTTGGCGAGCGCCAGATCGATGCGCCCTTCGCTCTCGGCGGGAATGCCTTCGGTCACGGCCCAGTAGGTCTTCTCGACACGGCCGCTCTGGAAGAGCTTGCCGAGGCGGGAGAGCGCTTTCCGGTGGCGGCCGAGCACGAGGCAGCCCGAGGTGTCGCGGTCGAGACGATGGGCGAGCGCCGGCGGATGCGGCAGGCCGAAGCGCAGATGATGGAAGTTCTGCTCGAGATTCTCGCCGCCACCCGGGCCGGCATGCACGGGCAGCCCTGCCGGCTTGTCCAGGATCAGGACGAGCCCGTCGCGAAAGAGGAGGCGGGCGAGAATCTGGTCGGGCGTCATGCCCGGCCGGAATGCCGGTGACCGTCGCCGGTGTCAACCCGTGCTAGGGTCTCGCCATGCCGCGCCCATCAGGAAAACCCCGCCCGCAATCGCAGCCAAAGGCGCCGCGCGAGCGCAAAGACCTGTCGCGCGTCGGGGGCCTGCCGGCGGTGCGCGCGCTGTTCGCGACTGCGCCCGAGCGGATCGAGCGCCTGTTCTTCCTTAAGGAGATGCGGGGCGAGGTCGACGACCTCTGCCGTGTGCTCGCGCAGGCGCGCAAGCCCTATCGCGAGGTCGGAGCCGAGGAACTCGCCAAGGTCGCCGGAAGTATCCTGCATGGCGGCGTCGTTGCCATCGCGCTCCAGCGACCGACATCGACCTTCGACGCGGCACAGGCGCGCGAGGTGGCGCAAGCGATCCCTCTGCTGCTCTGCCTCGATGGTGTCGCCAATCCGCACAATCTCGGCGCCATCATCCGCACGGCCGCGTTCTTCGGCCTCGACCGCATCGTGCTCTCCGACCATCCCGGGCAGGCAGGACCGTCGGACGCCGCGCACCGCGTCGCCGAAGGCGGCATGGAGCATGTGTCGCTTTCCCGCGCCCAGTTCTTCCCGCAGGCACTGAAGCAGCTGAAGCCGACCTATCGCGTGATCGGCACGGCGCTCGATCGCGGCCGCCCGCTCGACGAGCTGAAGCCGGAAGGGCCTGTCGCGCTCGTACTCGGCAACGAGGAGTTCGGCATGAGCCCGCAGGCGCTCGCGGCCTGCGACGACGTCGTCCGGATCGAGGGTTCGGGCCGCATCCAGTCGCTCAACGTCGCGGCGACGGCTGCCATCCTGATTCATGCCCTCGCCAAACGAAAAACCCCGCCAGCGCCGACGCGCTGACGGGGTCTTGAGACGGCTCGGCCGCTAGTTGGCGACGGCGACCGAGGTCCGGGCCGACGGCGTTCCGGCGAGGTTGAGACGATCGTCGAGGCGGTCGATCGCGCGGCCGCTGATCGGCCTGTCGATAGCCGCGCGGAGATCCGCCCGCGCGGCCGCGATCGCGGTGTTGCGTGCCGCGGTATCGTCTATCGCCATCGCGGCGATCATGGCACGGTCGTAGGCCGCGATCGCTTGCAGCGTCTCGACGCGATCCTCCACCCGCTCGTTCAAGGCATCGGCGCGGCGATCGGCCCGGGCGATGAGCTCCGCCGCAATGGCGTTGCCCCTGGCCTGGACAGCGGCCGCCCGCGCTTCGAACTTCGCCGGGTCATCCGAGGTGGCGCCACGCGCGCGGATCTCCGCCGCCCGCGCGTCCGCCTTGGCGATGATGCTGGCCGCGATCCGATCGGCGGTCGAGCGGATCTCGGCAGCGCGCCGGTCGCCGCGCGCATCGAGGGCGGCTGCACGCGCCTCGATCCGTGCCGGGTCGACCGGAAGATTGCCGAAGCCGACGCTGCGGCCCAATCCGGCACCGAGACCGAAACCGTTTCGATGACCGTGACGATGGTCGTCGAAGAGATCGCGGATGAAGTCGCGGTCCCGCCGGCTGAGATCGCTGAAGTCGCGTCGGCCATCGAAGTCGCGACGTCCGTCACGCCGATCGGCGTCACGCCGCTCGGCCCCGAGCCGGGACGGGGCGCCGCGGATGCCGAGAAGGTCGTCGACACGCGCGATGTTGCGCTCGGTCAGCGGCTTGTTCGCGGCTTGCGCCAGCTGCTCGCGGGCAGTGACGATCGCGGCATTGCGCGCGGCCCGATCCTCGATCGCGAGCGCCGAGCGCATCTGGTTCTCATAGGTGGCGATGCGACCGACCATCGAATTCGGCGAGGCGTTCGCACGTGCCGTTGCCGACGCGTGCGCCGCGTTCAGGTTGCCGAGCGTGTTCTTATCGCTCCGACCGTCCCGACGATCGCCATCGCGACGATCGCTGAAGCTCCGTCCGAGGTCGCGGCCGTCACGTCGATCGGCGACACTCCGCGATCCGTCGCGTGTGACGCTCTGGCTGAGCGATGCACCGTTGCGATCATGGGCGCGAGACGCAACGTCGCGGCCGAAAGTGCCGCCGCCGCTGCGACCATCATGGTCCCTCGCACGCGAGGCGACGTCTCGACCGAAGCTGCTGGCTCCTCCGCGACCCGTGTCGCCGTCACGACCGCGGCCAGGACCGTTCAGATCGAAGCCACGCGAGGCGACGTCATTCCCGCGCCCATTGTCTTTGCCGGCATCCTTGCCGTGACCGCCGCCCCGGTCGCCGCCGCCCTTATCGGCGGTGCCCTTATCGCCACCGCCGCGGTCACCGCCGCCTCCATTGCCGCCTCCGTTACCTCCGCCGCCGCCCTTGGCCCAGGCAGGGCTATGGGTCGGTCCTTGAAACGTCAGGCTGACAGGTGAAATCGCGAGGATCGTCGCCAGCGCCGTTGCGCCCAAAAAGCGGGCTGCGAATGGGGAGAATCGTCTGAACTTCATTCCAGTCTCCTTTGCCCCCCAGGGTGATAGTCGCAATGTGGGGCATTGGAGTGCGGGGCAAAGCCCGCGGCCAGCGCGAGAAGAGTGACTTGCGGTGACCGATCGGCAACTCGCTCACAGGGTGGTGAGCGAGTATCGATGTCACGCAACCATCAGGGCCGCCAGACCCTCCCGTCGCTCTCGGAACCGCCGCTCTCGCTGCCGCCCTGGGGAGCACTCGCGATTCCGCCCAAGCCCGGACCATGGGGGCCAGGCACATGCGTGCCGCCGATGAGCTCGATCATCACACCCTGTCCGGTGCCGTCGACGATGCTCGGGCCGCTGACGCCACCGCCGCCGGCATTGGCCGCTTGTGCGCCGTTGTCGGGAGCGCAGTCCGCTCCTGCGGCGCGCGCCGCTCCTATGTCGAAGGAGGCGAGAGCGAGCGAAGCTGCGACGGCTGCGACGAGACGGCTGCTCATGGACCCCTCCGGCTTCCGGTCGATCAGTGATACGGCCAGATATGCAGGAGGGTTGCCGCCCGGCCAGTGACCAAGACGGCGGTCATCGACATTCAACAGCCAGTCACAGGAATGCCTAGGGTTCCCAGTTCGGGGCGACGAGCCGACGCTTGCCATCCTTGCTCTTGAGCACGCCCGGCTCATCCAGGGATTGACGGTCCCAGAGCTTGCAGGTCACCTGCGCGTGCTTCTGGTCGAGCGCCTCGCAATAGTTCGTGTACTCGCAGATGCGGATCTCGTCACCGCGGCCGAGCCTGACCTTCCGGAACCAGTCGGGGTCGGCGAGCGCTTGGCGGGCAAAGCCGACGATGTCGGCCTGCTCATCGGTGAGCACGGCTTCGGCCTGTGCAAAGCCATGAATGCCGCCTGAAACGACGATCGGCGTCGTGCGGCCGCTCGCACGGACGGCGCTGCGGATCTGCGCTGCAGGACCGAGATTGCGGCCGAAGGGACCGCGCGCATCGGAGATGAATTGCGGCATGCACTCGTAGCCGGATGGGCCGGTGTAAGGATACGCCGCCTCGCCGATGGCGGGCTGCTTCGCATCCTCGAACTTGCCGCCGCGGGAGAGCGACAGGAAATCCATGCCGGCGGCGGCGAAGCGCTTGGCGTAGTAGCCGGCATCCTCGACCGTGTTGCCGCCCGCAATGCAGTCCTCGGCGAGGAAGCGGCAGCCCACGGCGACGCGGCTGCTCACCATGCTGCGCACGACGCCGTAGGCCTGGAGCGGCAGCCAGACACGCTCGGCGCGCGATCCGCCGAAACCGTCGCTGCGGTCGTTCAGGGCGGAGAGGAACGAGGCCATGGTGTAGGCATGCGCGAAATGCAGTTCGACGCCGTCGAAGCCTGCGATCTCGGCGCGACGGGCGGCACGGCCGAAGAGATCGGGCAGCACCTTGGGCAAATCCCGGATGTGCGGCAGGTGCGTGTCGGTCACGCGCTCGCGATAGCCCATGCGTAGCGCCTCCATCTCGCGCACGTCGAGCACTTCGTCGAGCGCGGCGCCGTCGAGCGTCAGCAGCTTCTCGCGCGCCTCGTCGTCGGTGGCGACGCCAAGCGCCTCGCGATGCCGGTCAGTGATCTTCAGATAGCGGCGGAAGAAGGTCTCCGGCTCGGGCCGCCGGCGGACCGCGAGGAAGTCGATGAGCTGGATCAGGAGCCGCGTCTCGCCGCTGCTCGCGGCGCGGACGCGCTTTACCAGCTCGGCGAGGCCCGGAATGAAGCGGTCATGGCCGATGCGGAGGAGAGGGCCTGAGGGAACGTCGCGAATGCCGGTCGCCTCGACCACAAGCGCCGCGGGCCGGCCGCGGGCGAAGCGTTCGTACCAGGCAAGCACCTCGGGCGTGACGATCCCGTCCTCGGTCGCCCGCCACGGCACCATCGCCGGAACCCAGGTGCGCGAGGCGAGCTGCAGCGGCCCCGCCGTGATCGGGCTGAAAAGCCGCGACGAAGCAGCCTCTTCCGCCGTCGGCCAGCGTCCGGCATCGGGTTTCCAACGGATGCGTTCAGGCGGTCGCCACATCGGATGTCAGTCTATGCCGAAGGGGGCGGGATAGCGCACGATACCGCCGATGCCGTCGAGGGCTCCCGGTATCAGCGCCATCGCCATGAAATGCGGTCCAGGCCAGGGGCGCTCGATCGCCGTCGACGCCTCGGCGAAGCCGAAACGCCTGTAGTAGGCGGGAGCGCCAAGAACGCAGACAATCTTTTCGCCCTGCGCGCGGCAGAGACGCAGCCCTTCCTCGATCATGGCCGAGCCGACGCCGTGGCGCTGACGCGCCGGCAGCACCGCAACCGGCGCCAATGCCGATGCGGCCGTAGAACCGATGTGCATGCGGCTGAACAGCACGTGACCCGCGATCACTTCGTCGAGGAGCGCAACGACCGAAAGGAGGGTGTGACCACCGGCCTCCAGGTCGGCGACCAGCCGCGCTTCCGCCGGTGTCGGGAACGCGGCGCCGTGGAGGGCGAAGAGGGCGCTGCCGTCGCTCGGGCGGGCGAGGCGAAGGGCGGTCACGCCCTTGTCCGCCGGTAGTGGCGCTGCGCCTTGGCGCGGTTGCCGCAGCCTTCCATCGAGCACCAGAGGCGGTTCGCCTTGCGGCTCGCATCGAGGAACATCCAGCCGCACCCGTCGGCGCTGCAGAGCTTGAGACGGTTGATGTCGCCGCCGGTAAGGATGGCGCCCGATGACCACAGCACCGGGGCCAGCACGGATTCCAGCGTCTCGGGCTCCGGCCAGCGCCAGGCGAGACGGTGCCCTTCCTGCACGAGGCCGGCGCGCGGCGCCATGCGGGCGAGCCAGGCATTGACGAGCCCGAGGTCGCGCGCCTCCGGCACCTCGCCGCGGCTGACGGCGAGGAAGACCTGGAACAGGGCCTCGCGCAGGCTGCGGGCGACGGCGAGCACGCGATCGGCGGCCTTCGCATCGGCCTTGGCGAGCTTGAGCAGTCGGCGGACGCGGGCGGCATCGATCGCGTCGCTGCCGCGCGCCCAAGCGACGAGATCGGCATAGGAGTGGAGGCGCTCGACCGGCTCGTCCTTGAGATGCCAGTCGGCGGTGTTGACGAAGTCAAGCGCGAGCGCGCCGCCGACGCGCCTCAAGGGGCCGCCGGAAAGGAGCACGCTCGGGTGTGCTTCCGCCATGCCCCAGTCTAACCGGCTAGAAGGTTCCGGTCAGCCCATCAGTCCGGGGAACAGGTGGCGGAGGCCGGTGGCGATGATCTCGACGGCGATCGCGGCGAGCAGCAGGCCGAAGAGGCGGTTGATGATGTTGAGGCCGGTGCGGCCGAGCCGGGCGCCGATCGGGGCGGCGAGGCGCAGGCTCGCCCAGACCATGAGGCCGATGCCCACGATGATGCTCGTGATGACCGCCTGATGCGCGAGACCCTCTCCGCGCTGCATCTGGATGATGACCGCCGAGATCGAGCCGGGGCCGGCGATAAGCGGCAGGCCCAGCGGCACGACGCCGATGGCTTCGCGCTGCTCGGCCTCGTCCTTCTCGCTCGGCGTCTGCTGCACGCGGCTGACCTCGGCCGAAAGCATCGAGAGCGCCATCAAAAGGAGCACGATGCCGCCGCCGACGCGGAAGCTGTCGAGGCTGGTGCCGACGAGGCGCAGCACCACGTCGCCGGCGAAGGCGGTGAAGACCAGCACGCAGACGACGGTGAAGGCGGCGACGTCGGCGGTGCGGGCGCGATAGGCCTTGCTGCGGCCTTCGGTTAGGCCGAGATAGATCGGGATCGCCGCGAACGGCGTCAGAATCGCGAACAGCGCGATGGCAAAGCGCGTGTATTCGGGCCAGGGCGCCATGGTCTCCCCCTCGACGGACGCTCAGGGGAGCATAGGCGGGGGAGATTGCCTAGTCGCGGATCAGCTCGTTCTGCACGGCGCGCACGCCCTCGATAGCCCAGGCAAGCTGCTCGGCATGGATCGCCGCCAGCCGGGACTCGGCCGTTCCGCTCAGGCGGACGATGCCGTTCTTGGTCTCGATGTTGATCAGGTTGGCGCCGAGATCGTTGGTCAGTTGCGCCTTCAGCTTCGAGGTGATGAGGGCATCGTCGATATACTGACCGATGCTCTGGGCGCCCCCGTCCTTCGCCTCGAGGGCGAAGGCGAGGGCGAAACCGTATGCAAGCGCCTTGCGGCGGTTGATCCTCGGCATGGAACGAGGCCTAGCGGACGACGAGGTCGTTGCGGACGGCGCGCACGCCCTGGACCGAGCGGGCGATCTGCTCGGCGCGCGTGGCGCTGGCCTTGGAATCGACGAAGCCGCTGAGCTGGACCTCGCCCTTCATGGTCTCGACACTGACCTGGCTGGCCTTCACCTGCGGGTCGTCAACCATTATGGCCTTGACCTTGGTGGTGATCGTCGTGTCGTCGAGATACTGGCCGGCAGTCTCGCGACCTTCGACGACGGCGCAGGCGGAAAGTGCGATGGCGGCGGAAAGCACGACGAAGAGCCGGCGGCTGATCATGGGGATCTCCTGGGGACTGTTGGGGACGAGACGCCCCATGAACAGCCGGGCCGGTTACTGGTTCCGAGATTATGAACGCCGGTTCGTCTTCGACTTCGGATAGCTGAGAGGCACCGCCGCTTCCGGCGTCAGCAGGCGGAAAGTCAGACTCTCCTCGATGTAGAGCTTCACCGACTTGGCGTCGTGGCTGAGATAGCCGATCGAGAGATCCTGGCCGACCACGTGCTCGAAATCGCCGCCGCGCAGCGACAGCACGACCGCACCGCTCAGGGCCGCCGCCCGGAAGATCGGTCCGTCGAGCACGCGCTTGACGTGCTGCATGACCGGATAGCCCCCCTTGGTTTCCTGGGTCAGGCCCGTGTAGCAGCGGTCGCTCAGCACGAGCGCATAGGGTTCGTCGACACCGACATCGCGAAGCCGGCTGATCGCCTCGGCGATGGCCTTGGGGTAGGCCTCGTAGTCGTCGCTGATGTCGATCGGCGCGCCGGCTGCACCTCCGACGATGCCCTGGACGCCGGCTTCCGGATAGCCATGGAAGATGACGTGGTCCTCGACCATCGCGATCTGCCGTGCCGCCTCGATCGCCGGATCGAAATCCGGGTCCTTGGCGCCTCGGTCGATGGCTTCGAGCTCGCTTCGCGCCATGTCGAAGACGACGCGGAATTCGACAATCGGCTGCACCCTGCGCAGGCGCGCCGTGATCATACGGTCGGGGGGCGCGGGAATCTCGTCGAGCCGCCCGAGGCTGATCGAGGAGGTCGTCTCGCCGAGCGGACCGGTGAAGTCGACGACGCGCCGGCCGGCGAGCATCGTTTTGAGAGCGCGACTGACCTCTTCCTCGAGCGCGTCCCAGGAAGCTTCCGAGATCGGCGCGAGATGGCGGAGCAGGCGGTTCATGGCGCCGCTCCCTGGCCGCGCAGCGAGCCGATGCCGAGCGATCCGTCGCTCCTGCCTTTCGATTTGCCGTTGCCGCTGTCGCCGTCCTTGCCTTCAGCCGCTTCCTCGATGCCGAGGATCGAGCCTTCGGTGAAGAGGTAGGTACGAAGATGCTGGTCGAGCGCCTTGTCTCGGCGGCGGAGCCATTCCAGCGTCATCGCCGCGTGCTCCTTCTCCTCGTCGCGGTTGTGCGCGAGGATCTCCTTGAGTTCGGGATCGGTGCCGGCGGCGACGCGCTGGTCGTACCAGTCGGCTGCCTCCAGTTCCTCCATGATCGAGACGATCGCCCGATGACGGTCGATCGCCTCCGGACCAAGGACCTCCGGGTCCTCATGCAACGATCCGCTTCCCGATGCCATGGGGCCTCCTTGAATCGCGGGCGGAGCCGGTTACCGCAGCTTCAACGTGAGGACGGCGGAGTAGGTTCCCGTGAGTGCTGAGCGCGGAGACGTCGACCGCAGGAAAGTCGCGGAGTAACGTCGGCGGAGGAGGGGAGATGCCCAAGGACGGCGGACAGGCCAAGCCATCGCTGGTGTTGATAGGCTGGGGCGCGATCGGGCGGCTGGTGCTGGAGCGTGTCGGCGAGGAGGCCGAGGCGACGGTGCTGGTGCGCCCCGGGCGGCTGGAAGCGGCGCGTGCGGCGTTGCCCTCGGGCGCGCGTGTGGTCGATCGGCTTGAAGCCGTCGAGGCGCTGCCGCTCGTCTTCGAGTGCGGCGGGCATGGCGCGGTGCGCGAGCATGGTGAGGCGGTGCTCGCGCGTGGCGGCGAGCTGGTCGTGGTGTCGACCGGCGCTCTCGCCGATCCGGCGCTCTTCGCCGCCCTGACGGCGGCAGCGGAACGCGGCGGCGGTCGATTGTCTCTCGTTCCGGGCGCTGTGGGCGGCATCGATGCGCTTTCCGCCGCGCGCGAAGGCGGGCTTTCCCGCGTCGCCTATACAGGGCGCAAGCCGCCTGCTGGCTGGCGCGGTACGGCGGCGGAAGCCGTGGTCGATCTCGACCGGCTCAAAGAACCGGCGGAGGTCTATCGCGGCAATGCCGGCGAGGCCGCGAGGCGCTATCCGCAGAACGCGAACGTCGCGGGGACGATCGCGCTCGCCGGACTCGGGCTCGAGGCGACCGAGGCGACGTTGATCGCCGATCCCGCCGCGACCGGAAATAGTCACCGAATCGAAGCGGAAGGGGCGTTCGGTCGCTTTTCGCTCGAATTTTCGGGAAAAACTCTGCCGGGCAACCCCAAAACCTCCATGATGGCCGCGCTCAGCGTCATTCGCGCCGTTCGCAATCGCATCGGGCGGATCGCCATCTAGGCATCAGCCGGGAAGGGCTTGACCGTAAACGCCCGACAAGGCTACGCGGCTTGTCCGGGGAGGGAATTGAATGGATTTGCTGCGGCTGAGGGCAGGCCGGCTCGCCGTCGACCTGGCGCCGCATGCGGGCGGCTCGATCGTACGCTTTGCGGTCGAGGAGAAGGATCGGCCTCCGGTCGACCTGATGCGCCCGACCGATCCGTCGAAGCTCACGCTCGGGCGCGGTCACGACGGCGCCTGCTATCCCCTGGTGCCGTTCTCGAACCGCATCGCCGATGGCCGCCTCATCGTCGAAGGGCGCGACATCTACCTTCGGCCGAACGCGCCGGGCTTCAAGCACCCGATCCATGGCGACGGATGGCAGCGTCCCTGGCTGGTCGAGCGCTCGAACGACACCGATGTCGATCTGCTCTACGTGCATGACCGTCAGGGCTGGCCCTTTCCCTATCGTGCGCGCCAGTCCTTTCGTCTGACCGAGGATGCGCTGACCGTCGGCATCTCGGTCCAGAGCACCGAGCCGAGCCCGGTTCCGGCCGGCATCGGGCTTCACCCCTATTTCGTCCGTGACGAGGATGCGACGCTGAGCTGCCGGCCGCAGCAGGTGTGGCTCTCCGATGCCGAGGTGCTGCCGACGACGCGTGTCGAGATCCCGCCTCGCTGGGATTTCTCGACACCGCGCAAGATCTCGAGCGTCGTGCTCGACAATTGCTTCGACGGATGGGACGGGCACGCGACCATCACCTGGCCGCGCCGTCGCTTCTCGCTCGACATCGAGGCGAGCCCGGTCTTTCGCCATCTCGTCCTCTACGTCCCGGAGAACCGGCCCTACTTCTGTGTCGAGCCGGTGAGCCACGCCAATAACGGATTTGCACTTCACGCGCTGGGCGTCGAGGATGTGGGCTATCGCCTCCTCGCCAGCGGCGACCGGCTGGCAGGCGAGGTGGCGTTCCGCGTCTCGAGCTTCTAGGGGCCCCCATGCCGAGCTTTGCGTCCTATCCGAGCCTCAAGGGCCGGGGCGTCTTCGTTTCCGGCGGCGGCTCCGGCATCGGCGCCAGCATCGTCGAGCACTTCGCGCAGCAGGGCGCCAAGGTCGGCTTCGTCGATCTGGACGAGGCGGCGTCGCGCGCCCTTGCCGAGGGGATCGGGGAGGACGGACACCCGAAGCCGATCTTCCGCCCGTGCGACGTGCGCGATACCAAGGCCTATCAGGCGGTGATCAACGAGATCGCCGCCGCCATCGGGCCGATCACGACGCTGGTCAACAACGCTGCGCGCGACGATCGCCACGCGATCGACGAGGTGACCGAGGCATATTGGGACGAGCGCATGGCGGTCAACCTGCGCCACCAGTATTTCGCCATCCAGTCGGTGGTGCCGGGCATGCGCAAGACCGGCGGCGGCTCCATCGTGAACCTGAGCTCGATGAGCTTCGTGTCGATGGCGAACCGGCTGTCCGTCTACCAGGCGGCGAAGGCCGCGGTCATCGGCATGACGCGCGGGCTTGCGCGCGACCTCGGGCCTGACGGTATCCGCGTCAATTCGGTGATGCCCGGCTGGATCATGACCGAGCGCCAGATCAAGCTCTGGCTGACGCCCGAGGGCGAGGCCGACCTGATGGAGCGGCAATGCCTCAAGGAGAAGCTCTATCCGCCGGATATCGCGCGGATGATCCTGTGGCTCGCAGCCGATGACAGCCGGCTGGTCACCGCCCAGAACTTCGTCGTCGACGGCGGCCGCAACTGATCCGATGAGCGGGCCGCACACCGACTTCAAAGGCGAGATGAGCTATGCCGACTATCTCGGCCTCGATCGGCTCCTGGATGCCCAGCACACGCGTTCGACGAGCCATGACGAGCTGCTGTTCATCGTCATCCACCAGGCCAGCGAGCTCTGGCTGAAGCTGGCGCTTCATGAGCTGGGCGCGGCGACCGAGATGGTGAAGAAGGGCGACCTCTCGCCCGCCTTCAAGATGACCTCGCGGGTGACCCGCATCTTCGCGCAGCTGATCCAGTCCTGGGATGTGCTGTCGACGATGACGCCGGCGGATTACCTGTCGTTCAGGGAGTCGCTCGGCAAATCGTCGGGCTTTCAGTCCTATCAGTACCGGCTGCTCGAGTTCGCGCTCGGCAACAAGGATCGGGCCATGCTGGCGCCGCACTGCCACCGCTCCGATCTGCATGCCCGTCTGGAAGAGGCGCTCAACCGGCCGAGCCTCTACGACGAGTCGCTTCGGCTTTTAGCCCGTCGCGGCCTTCCCGTGGCCCCGGAAATCGTCGATCGTGATTTTAGCGAGTCGTATCGGCCGCACGCCTCGGTGAGAGAGGCATGGGTGGCCGTATACCGCGACGCGGCGCGCTACTGGGACCTCTACGAGCTCGCCGAGGAGCTCCTCGACATTGAGGATTCCCTTCAGCAATGGCGTTTCCGGCACATGACGACAGTCAAGCGCGTGATCGGCTTCCGCGCCGGCACAGGCGGCACGCCGGGGGTCCCCTATCTCCGTCAGCGCCTCGACCACGTCTTCTTTCCCGAGCTGTGGGAGGTCCGGACCAGCCTGTGACCCGTATAAGCTTTTTGGCTACCCCGTTTTTGTTAATATGAAGGCATGAGCTCGACCTTCCGGTTCGTTCTCGTTCTTTTCCTTAGTTTTCTTGCCGTCGGTGCCCAAGCGCAGGGCCTGTTCGTCGACGTCCCGGCTGGCGCCCGAGCTGCTGCCGACGCAATACCGGACGACGCGATCCCCGGGACGGTCAAGCGTTCGCGCCTCGTGGGGATCGATACGGCCTATCTCGATGCGCGTCGTCCCGGCGCGCGCTCGGCGGGTGGTCCGAACGCCGCCGCAGCCATCGCCTTCCCGCCGATCCTGCTCAATCTGTTCCCCGACATGCCGCCGGTGGAGCTGAACGTCACGGCCGAGGAGATCCTTGCCGATGGCCGCCTGGTCTGGCGCGGTCAACCGGCGGGGGCGATCGGCTTCATCAACCTGGTGATCAACGGCATCCAGGTCACCGGCACGATGCAGGTCGGCGGCCAGACGATCGAGATCCGCCCGTCGCGCTTCAACCTGCACCGCGTCATCGAGATCGACACCAGCCGTTTTCCGTCGGAAGGACGGCC
>VGEH01000134.1 GCA_016869375.1 Alphaproteobacteria bacterium
CGTGGTCAGCCAGGTGCTACATGAACATGCGGCCACTCTATCAGCCGCAGGTCCCACAATCCGGAGCCGCCGCCTGATCAAATGTGCGAAAGATTCTGGACAGGACCACGCCAGATGCTGATCCGTCAGCGTGCCGACAGTGCCTCCTTGCTGCTCGCGCGCTGACGCTTGGCCTTCCGCTCGGAGAGCCAGAGCGCGAAGGACGCAAGCGGGATCCAGCCGACCCAGCGGACGAACTGCATCGCCGCCTCCGGCCAGTTGGTGGCGTCGAGGTAGCCGACCGGCCATCCGGTGAGACCGCCGATCACCTCGAAGGCGAGCAGCCACAGGAAGAGACAGGGCAGCACGATCGTCAGCGGCCGTACGCGCGGCCCCATCCGATGCTCGAACCACGGCGACACCGAGATGGTGAAGATCAGCACGGTCAGCATCGCCTCGATCGCCGGCCCGTGCGACATCAGGCCTTTGAGCAGAGGCTCCTCGAAGATCATCTTGGCCGCGGTCCAGGCGAGTACGCCGCCGGCCACCAGGATGATCGAGGGGAAGCGGCCCGCGAGCAGCAGCACGAGACGGCTGCCCCAGACGATGATCGGCACCGTGATCGCCAGCCCGAAGACGATCAGGAAGATGCTGTCGCGCGCCATGGCGCCGATGGCGAGCGCGTTGTCCACGCCCATCACCGTGTCGGCGATGATGATGGTGCGGACGGCGGCCGCGACCGGCGAGCCGGCGGCGATGGCGATCGTGTGGCCTTTGTCGACCTCCTGCTCGGGCTGCAGCAGCTTGCGCGCGATCCAGATGAGCGCGACTCCGCCGATGAGCATGAGACCGGGGATCTTGAGCAGCCAGAAGACGCCGACGGTCATGGCGGCGCGAACGGCGATGGCGCCGATCGTGCCCCACAGGATCACGATGTTCTGCTTGTTCTTCGGGACCTTGCGGGCGGCAAGCCCGATGACGAGGGCATTGTCCCCGGCAAGGACGAAGTCGAGCAGGATGATGGCGAGTAGCGCTGAGAAGAACTCGGCGGAGAAAAGCTCCATGACATTGACTCCAACGCATGAGGAACGAGCCGTGGCGCCGCCGGAGGGCCGGAGGCGCGCGACGGTTCAGACAGCGGCAGGAGTCAGCGGATGGGGATTTTCGCGGGGCGCCGCGAACAGGCGGAAACGAGCGCGTGCACGGGGACCGTCCCCTCGCGCATGAGCACCATGCTGAACCGGGCCAGCGCCAAGGCGGCGAGCACGATCAGCATCAGCTTGTAGCCGTAGATGAGAATCGAGGACACCACCTCGAGGCCCAGATCGAAGGCGACGACCTCAACTTCGAGCGTCAGGAACATCGCCACATCAAGGGCTTCGCCGATCGGGCCGGCCATGGCGATCAGGAAGATCGGCAGCAGGGTCCGGGTTTCCGTCAGCTTCATCCAGCCGCGGATGGTCGCCAAGGCCCTTTGCCGGGTCTCCCGAAGGTCCATTAATCCCATATAGCGCGGCGCCGGCCGCCCTCCAAGCGCAACCGGACGACAGCGCTACTTGGCTACCGCTTGAATCGCCCGCCAGACCCGTTCCGGGGTGGCCGGCATATCGATCGACGTGACCCCGACCTCGCGCAGCGCGTCGACGACCGCGTTCATGACCGCGGGCAGCGAGCCGGCGCAGCCCGCCTCGCCGCAGCCCTTGGCGCCGAGCGCATTGGTGGTCGCCGGCACAGGATGGCTGATGAAGCCGATGTCGCAGGTGTCCGCCGCCCGCGGCAAGGCATAGTCCATATAGGAACCGGTCAGGAACTGGCCGTCGGCGTCGAACACCGTCCGCTCCAGCAGCGCCTGGCCGATGCCCTGGACGATGCCGCCATGGGTCTGGCCCGCGACCATCAGCGGGTTGAGGATGGTGCCGAAATCGCTGACCGAGGAGTACTTCACCACCTGGACATGCCCGGTCTCGGGGTCGATCTCGACCTCGCAGATGTGGCAGCCATTGGGAAAGGCCGAGGGCGAGGTGTCGTGCACGAGGCTGACATCGAGGCTCTTCGGCACGCCGTCCGGCAGCTTGATGCCTGAGCGCAGCTTGTCGGCGAGCTCCATGATGCCGACCGAACGGTCGGTGCCGGCGATGGTGAACCGGCCTTGGCCGAACTCGATATCGGCGGCGGCCGCTTCGAGCACATGCGCGGCGGCCTGCTTGCCCTTCTCGATGACCTTGTCGCCGGCCTCGATGATGGCGCCGCCGCTGGCCATGGCCGAGCGCGAGCCGCCGGTCCCGCCGCCGCCGATCAGCTGGTCGGAGTCGTTCTGGTGCAGCTTGATCTTCTCGAAGGGGATGCCGAGCTTGTCGACCAGCACCTGGGCGAAGGGCGACCAGTGGCCCTGGCCGTAGTCGAGCGTGCCGGTGACGATGGTGACGTCGCCATTATCCTCGAAGCGGAGCCCGCCCATCTCCTTGCCCTGCGGCGCGGTCACCTCGAGATAGTTGCCGATGCCGATGCCGCGAAGCTTGCCGCGAGATTTGCTCCCGGCCTTGCGCCTGGCGAAGCCGTCCCAGTCGGCGGCCTTCGCCGCCTTGGCGAGCAGGTTCGAGAAGTCGCCGGAATCGTACTCCATCGCCGAGGGCGCCTTGTACGGGATCTGGTCGGGCTGGATGTGGTTGCGCTTCCTGAGCTCGACCTGGTCGATGCCCATCTCGGCCGCAGCGGCGGCGACCAGCCGCTCCATGAAGTAGTTGCCCTCCGGCCGGCCGGCGCCGCGATAGGCGTTGATCGGCACGGTGTTGGTCATGATGCACTTGGTCGAGACCTCGATCAGCGGCGTGCGATAGACGCCGATCGAGTTCTTGACGATGTTGACCGTCGCCATCAGCGGGCCGGCGGTGTTCAGCACCGCGCCCATATTGGCGTAGCCGGTGAAGCGGACGGCGAGGAACCTGCCGTCCTTGTCGAGCGCGAGCTCGCCGGTGAAGTCGTGGTCGCGGCCATGGCAGTCGGAGAGGAAGCTCTCCGAGCGGTCGTCGGTCCATTTGACCGGACGGCCGAGCAGCCGCGCCGCGTGCAGGATGCAGGCATATTCCGGATAGATGCCGGCCTTCATCCCGAAGGAGCCGCCGACATTGCCGGTGAAGATGCGGACGTTCTCCGGCTTCTCGTTCAGCAGATCGGCGAGCGAGTTCTTGAAGCCGAACACGCCCTGGCTGCCGACATAGAAGGTCCAGCGCCCGCTCGCCTTTTCGTAAGACCCGACCGCCGAGCGCGGCTCCATGGCGCTGACGACGATGCGGTTGCTGATCAGCGGCAGCCTGGTCACGTGCGCGGCCTTGGCGAAGGCCTCCTTGACCTTGTCGGCCTCGCCGTAGTGCCAGTCGAGCGCGAGGTTGCCCGGCACGTCGTCGAAGAGCTGAGGCGCGCCCGGCTTCGCCGCCTCGCGCGCATCCGTCACCGCCGGCAGATCCTCGATATCGACCTCGACCGCCTCCGCCGCATCGCGGGCCTGCGACTTGGTCTCGGCGACGACGAAGGCGACGGGGTCGCCGACATAGCGCACCTTGCCGGTCGCCAGCGAGCGGCGCTCCGGCTTCTTCATCGGGCTGCCGTCCCGGTTGTTGTAGGCGATGCCGCATTTGAGCGTGCCGTAGCCGGCGGCGTTCAGGTCATCGCCGGTCCAGGCGCCGAGCACGCCCGGCATGGTCTTCGCCGCCGAGAGGTCGATCTTCTTGATCTTCCCGTGCGCATGACGGCTGCGGACGATCACGCACCAGGCCTGGCCCGGCAGGTTGACGTCGTCGGTGTAGCGGCCTTCGCCGCGGAGCAGCGTCGGGTCTTCCCGGCGCGGCACCGGCTGGCCGACGCCGAACCTCGTCTGGCCCCACTGGATGGAGTCGTCCATGTCCGTTCCTTCAGTCGATCGGTCTAGTAGCCGAGAGCGCAGCCGTCCTTGCGGGGCTCGGAGCCGCCGACCAGCACGCCGCGGTCGTGGTCGATCCAGATCGCCTGGCCGCCGCCGGGCGGGGTCTCGGTGCGCACGACCTTGTGGCCGCGGCGCTTGAGATCCTCGGCGACGCTCTCCGGGATCGCCGGCTCGAGCCGGAGCTCGCCCTCATAGGCCCACATGCGGGGCGCGGCGAGCGCGTCCTGCGGGTCCATGTCGAAATCGACCATGTTGGTGACCAGCGTCGAATGTCCGGTCGGCTGGTAGTGGCCGCCCATGACGCCGAAGGGCATCACCGCCTTGCCGTTCTTGGTCAGCATGCCGGGGATGATGGTGTGCATCGGGCGCTTGCGCGGCGCGATGCAGCTCGGATGGCCTTCCTGCAGGCGGAAGCCCTGGCCGCGGTTCTGCAGCATGACGCCGGATTTCGGCGCCAGGATGCCCGAGCCGAAGGCGGCGAAGAGCGAGTTGATGAAGGAGATCGCGTTGCGGTCCTTGTCGACGACGCAGAGGTAAGTCGTGTCCTTGTGCTCGAGATAGTCGAGCTCGGTCCAGGGGCAGACGCTGGAGAGGCTGATCTGCGCGCGGATCGACTCCGCCTCCTGGGTCGAGAGCAGGCGGTCGACCGGCACCTCGACCTGGCGCATGTCTCCGACATGCTGGTTGCGCAGGCGATAGGCGAACTTCGCGGCCTCGGCCATCAGGTGGATACGGTCGGCCTGGCTGAACTTGGTCGAGCCGTAGTCGAAGCCGGCGAGCACGTTCAGCATGATCAGCGCGGTGATGCCCTGCCCGTTCGGCGGGATCTCGTGCACGTCGTAGCCGCGATATTTGGTCGAGATCGGCGTCACGTAGTCGGCGCGCGACTCCTCGAAGTCTTCCAGCGTGTGGAGGCCGCCGACGCTGCGCAGCTTGTCGACCATGTCCTTGGCGACATCGCCCTTGTAGAAGGCATCGCGGCCGCCCTTGGCGATCTTCCGCAGGGTCTCGGCCAGCTCCGGCTGCTTGTGCAGGTCGCCGATCGCCGGCGGCTTGCCGTTGGGCAGGAAGCGCTTTGCAGCATCCGGATCCTTCGACATCTTCGCCGTCAGCTTGCCCCAGTCATTGCCGGTGCGCGGCGAGATGCGATAGCCGTTCTCGGCGGCGTTGATCGCCGGCGCCAGCAGCTCGGCCAGGTCCTTGGTGCCGTAATCGGCGTGCAGCTTGCACCAGCCGTCGATGGCGCCCGGCACCGTCACCGCATGCGGCGAGGTCATGCGGATCGCATCGATCCCTTGCGACTTGTACCAGTCCAGCGTCGCCGCCTTCGGCGCGCGGCCGGACGCGTTCATGCCGATCGGCATGCCGGCCTTCGGCGAATAGAGCACGAAGCAGTCGCCGCCGATCCCGGTCGCATGCGGCTCGATCACGCAGAGCATGGCGATCGCGGCGATGGAGGCGTCGACGGCGTTGCCGCCGGAGCGCAGCACGTCGATCGCGGTCAGGGTCGCCAAGGGATGAGCGGTGCCGGCGACGCCGCCATCGGCATAGACGGCGGAACGGCCGGTATGAAAGTCGCGCACGCGCATGGGCCTAGGGCCTTTCGATCGGGGAGGTTCGGGATTGGACGGAGGCGGGATGATAGGAGCCCTTACGGTTCGGGACAACGCATGCCTCCTCCTCTTGGAACCAGATTTCAGCCAGATCGTGAGCCACGGAGATAGAGCCGGGCGTCACGATAGTCAAGGATAAAATTCCTCATGCCGATGTAGGCAGACATGTCAATTTACATGGGTGCGGACGCCAGAATACGGAATTTAATACGCCAACAGCGGCGGGGCGGACCGCCTGCCGTCGGGCGGCGGCGAAAAGAGCATCGGTGGCGGGACCACGCTCAGGCGGCCCCGAGGTCGGTCTCGGCGAGGCCGGCGGCCGTACCTCGCCTGCGCGGACGGTCAGCCTCTCGTCCGGCCCGCGGCCGTGCCTCGGAACGGACCGATGCGGTAGCCCACCGGGAATGAACTCATTCCCATTTTGGGAATTGCCGATATGATGTGCCGTGATCGTGATCCGGCGCGACATCGTCGAGAGATATCTGGCGAGACGCGCCGGGACGAGCGGTATCGCGGTCGCCAGGTCGAGCTACGATACATGGCTGAAGATCGCGGAGTCGGCAGCGTGGCGGACGCCCATCGACGTACAGAGGAGCCATCCGAAGGCGTCGATACTGAAAGGGGGGCGTACGGTGTTCAACATCAAGGGCAACGACTTCCGGCTCGTCGCTCGGATCAACTATCGGGCCGGGACGCTCGAGATCCGGTTCTTCGGGACGCATGGCGACTACGACGGGATAGACGCGGAGACCATCTGATGTGGACGAGCGTGATGGTGGTGCGAAACGAGTCCGACGCGCGGAGGGCGCGGGAACTGGTGGCCCGCCTGGGGGAAGCGAGGTCGGCGAAGGACGTGGCACAGCTGCGGGCGCAATCGCTCCTGCTCGAGGCTTACGAGAAGCAGAAGTGGCCGGCACGGGCGGTCAGCGTTCCTGACATCATCCGCTACGCGATGGAGCAGCATGGACTGTCGCCCGCCGACATGGCGCCGATCCTGGGCACGCGCAGCCGGGTGACCGAGGTTCTCAAGGGACAGCGCCGGCTGACGGTGGAGATGATCAGGCGGCTGCATGACCGCCTCGGACTGCCGGCCGATCTGCTGATCGAAGCCGAGCCGGTTGCAGCGTAGCCGGCGAGCAACGGGGCCGGCCTATGCGCCTGCGGAATTCGGGCGCGAGTGCCCGCTATCGGCCAAGCCCGGCCGTGTCGCTCAACGCCGCCGAAGGGGTGGGTCTGACCCTGGCTGTGTGAAAACGCCCATCCGGTGATGGTGCTCGCGGTATGATTCCGCCGCGGCTCTCGGGGGATCGAATGAGGCGCTTTGTAGAGGGTGCGGATCGCGGGCAGTCGACGCTGCTGCCGGAATGCCTGGATGACTGGATTGGTGAGGACAACCCGGTTCGAGTGATCGACGCGTTCGTCGATGCGCTCGATCTGGTCGAGTTGGAGTTTGACGGTGTCGAGCCGGCCGCGACCGGGAGGCCGTCCTATCATCCCTCTGTCCTCCTGAAGCTCTACGTCTATGGCTATCTCAACCGGGTACAGTCGAGCCGGCGGCTGGAACGCGAGGCCGGCCGTAACCTGGAAGTGCTATGGCTGCTGGGCCGGCTGGCGCCGGACCACAAGACGATTTCTGACTTCCGCAAGGACAACGGTGCCGCGCTGCGCAAGGTATGCGCTCGCTTCGTTGATTTGTGCCGGGAGATGGGCCTGCTGGCGACGGCGAGCGTCACCATCGACGGAAGCAAGTTCAAGGCGGTGAACAATCGCGACAGGAACTTCACGCGCGCGAAGGTGGAGCGGCGGCGGACGCAGCTGCAGGAGAGCGTGGACCGGTACCTGAGCCAGCTCGACACGGCGGATCGGCAGGAGCCGACCGAGGTCCTCACGGACAAGGCGACCAGACTCAAGGAGAAGCTCGGAAAGCTCAAGGAGCAGATGGACAAGCTCGCGGCCTACGAGAAGCTAATGCTTGCATCGCCCGATGAGCAGATCTCGCTCACCGATCCGGACAGCCGCTCGATGGCGACGAGCGGCCGCGGCTCCGGCGTCGTCGGCTACAACGTGCAGGTGGCGGTCGACACCCAGCATCATTTGATCGTGACGCACGAGGTGACGAACTGCGGCTCGGACCGGGCGCAGCTTGCCAGGATGAGCAAGCAGGCGAAGGCTGTCCTAGGGACGGAAGCCCTCGAAGCCGTCGCCGATCGCGGCTATTTCGATAGTGAGGAAATCCTCGCGTGCGATGCGGCCGGCATTACGGTAACGCTGCCCAAGCCGATGACCTCGGGCGCCAAGGCCGATGGTCGTTTCGGCAAGCAGGATTTCGTCTACATCGCCGCCGATGATGTCTATCGGTGCCCGGCCGGCGAGCGGCTGGTCTATCGATTCACCAGCGTGGAGAGTGGCCTGAATGTGCACCGCTACTGGACCAGTGCGTGCGGGACCTGCTCGCTCAAGGCGCGCTGCACGCCCTCGGCGCAGCGCCGGATCAGGCGCTGGGAGCATGAAGACGTGGTCGAGGCCGTGCAGCGGCGGCTCGATGCGGACCCCGAAGCCATGCGCCGGCGCCGCGAGACGGTCGAACATCCCTTTGGCACCATGAAGGCGCGCATGGGAGCGACCCACTTCCTGACCAAGACGATGCCGAAAGTCGCCGCGGAGATGGCGCTCTCCGTCCTCGCCTACAATCTCACGCGGGTCATGAACATCGTCGGCGTCAAGGCGCTGAGGGCGGCCATCACGGCCTGAGAGGCGGTGCGTGTCGATTTCCAGCGCCGCAGACCAACCCAAGGACGTCTGGAGGCTCGACCAGGTCGCCTGGAAGTCCAAAACCGATTGAAATCTCTGCGCCGCCGACTGCACGGCTAGTCAACGTCCTACGTCCTCTCGCCTGTGCGTTTTCACACGACCAAGACCCATAGCGGACATTGCTATCCATCATACGATTGCCGAAATGAGCGAGCGGTTGGCGCTGCCTTCGACCGCGAGACAGATCGGGCTTGGCGGTCGCTAGCGGCCGTTCGGGTTATCCACGTTGATGGGCGTCATTGTTCACGGACTTAGCGCGCCCTCGCGCCGATCCTGGTCGCGGATGAGCCAATACACGATGCCGAGCGCCAGGATCGCTGCCGCCAGCGCAAGCAGTTGCATCGCCTCGGTAGTGGTAAGATCAAGAATAATGACCTTGCGTACGATGGCGAGCAACGCCAGCAAAATCACCGTGCGGACCTGCACGATGCTCTTCCGGCGTTCTGCAACGACCAGGAGAGACCGCTTGAACTCAAGCGCGATGATGACAGTGAAGATCATCCCAAAGAGGGCCTGGAAAACAGCGTAGTCGGACGGATCGAAGTCGCGTGAGGCAACAATGCTGAGCAGGATCTTGAGCGCCAGATTCCAGACAGCGAGCGCAACGATCGTCGAAATGAGGAAGGTCAGGACCAGGATGACCGCATGCTCGAACTTCTGATAGAGGGTCAGAAGCTTCCACCGCGCACGCGCATCCCTGTACTGATTTTTCAATGACTGTGGCATGGGGCCTCCCGGTTCGGTTTGCGGCGCGGCACTAGTACGACCATCGAGAACATTCGCCTCATTCTGATCTTAGGTGTGGCGACCTGCTCCCCGACTTTTGCAGGTCGGCCGGTAGAGTCTGGTCGTCACTTGAGCATGTCTGGCTCCGTGGTGCGACCGGGCTGGGCGCGGAGCCCCGATTGCGCGGCATCGCATTGGCGGCGGGGTGCCACGATGCACTGCACGCCCTGCGCTGTCCGAAAGTCTTGCGGAGCCCGCGCAACCCGCAGGGCTTTCTTACCTTCAATCTCGCCAGGGGTGGGCGAGAGTGATTCTGGCGCCGCGAAATGTCCGGTCCTGGCTGAGGCTGTTGAAAAACTCCAGCCCGCCGCTGCGCTGGAATTCTCGCGATTTCATTCCGAAGGAGCAGTGCGCCGCCAGATGGTACATGGACGCTTCTGAGGACGGCGAGGGAGAGATCCTGGGTACGTCTGGCGACCCCCTCGTATCCAAGATACGAACCACGGCTCAGCCGGCAAATAAAATCTGTCGCGAGGCTTCTTGCGGAGTTTTTCAACAGCCTCGGCTATTCTCTGCCCTTCGCGGCGCCCCAACATCCTGACCGCTATCGGGATGAACGGACGCGGCGCGCCGCTGATTCGGGCCGGGCGAGCTTCTGGAAAGTGACGGGAGCTTGCGGGCGCCGCGGGGCGCGAACCGGAGCGGCGGCGGCATGAGTGCGGCGGCGACGCGCACCGACAAACGCCTCGCTTCGCTCGCCCCCTCCCCCACCCTCCCCCGCCTGCGGCGGGAGAGGGGGCAGGATGCGCTCAGTCGATCGTCGCGTTCCGCACCACGACGAAGCCAACCGGGTGGCTGGTGACGTTCTTGACGTTCTGCTTGCGCAGGCCCGCGGTGACCGGGATCGGCAGCGAGAAGCCGCCCCAATCGGCCATCAGGATCTTCTCGGCCTGCTCGAAGACCTTGAGGCGCGCCGCATGGTCGGTCATGCCGCGCGCCTTCTCGACCAGGGAGTCGTATTCGTCGTTCTTCCAGCGCGCGCGGTTGATGCCGCTCTTGCTGTGCCACATCTCGTCCAGGAACACGGCGGGATCGTTGTAGCTGCCGGTCCAGCGCGAGGCGAAGAAGGCGACCTCGCCGGCATTGACCGACTTGATCCATGTCGCGCGCTCGATGATCTCGGGGTTCACCTGCATGCCGAGCACCGATTTCATCTGTGCCGCGTAGTAGGTGATCATGTCCTTGGTCTCGGGCCAGCCGACGATGGCGAGCGGCGGCATGCCCTTGCCGTCCGGATATCCGGCATCGGCGATCAGCTTCCTGGCGCGCGCCGGATCGTAGACCAGCTTCGGCAGGTCGGGCTTGTAGCCGCCGATGCCGGGCGGCACGAAGCCGTCCATCGTGAAGGCGGCGCCGCGGAACATGCCGTTGATCATCGCCTCGCGGTTGATCGCCAGCGACACCGCCTCGCGCACGCGCTTGTCCTTGAAGGGCGCGTAGTGGTTCTGGTTCATGCCCATCCACCAGACCGCGGCGCGCGGTCCCTGGACCAGATCCGCCTTGTAGCGGGGATCGCGCATGACGCGATCGAACATCGTCTCCTGCAGATCGGCGACGTCGAGCTCGCCCGCGTCGTACTGGTTGAAGACGGTGTCCGCGTTCGGCACGACCAGGAAGCGGATGCCGGCGATCTTCGGCGCGCCGCCCCAGTAGCCCGGGAAGGCCTGGGTCTCGATCTTGACGCCGCGCGTCCAGGGATTGGCCCCGTGCTGGAACGGCCCGGTGCCGGCCGAGCCCTTGGTCGGCCATTCCGCCCCATGCTCGGCGACGAAGGCCGCATCCAGGAACTGGATCGGGATATAGGGGAAGCTCACGGTCGGCTGCGTGAACTCGACCTCGACCGTGCGGTCGTCGATGACGCGCACGCCCGGAAGATCGGTGCGCGTGCCGGCCTTCATCTCGGCGGCGCCGATGACGGGCGCCAGGAAGTGGACGTGGTTCCCGGCTTTCCACTTCGGATCCATCATCATCTCGAAGGTCGCCTTCACGTCCTTCGCGCCGAACGGCCGGCCCGTGTGGAACTTCACACCCTCGCGAAGCGTGAAGCGGAAGCCGTGGCGGCCGCCGTCGAGCGCGGTCCATGAGGTCGCCAGCGCCGGCACGTTGCCGCCATCGGAGGTCGAGGCGGTGAAGCTCTCGTAGATGTCGGTGATGATCCGGTAGGCGATGTTCTCCTGGTAGATGATCGGGTTCATGTGCGGCGGGTCGTTGTGGATGTTGACCCGCAGCACCTTCTGCGCCGCCGCGTCGCCCACGAAGGCCGCGAGGCCGATTGCCACCAGAAGTCCCGCCCTAAACATTCTCGTCATGGTGAGTCTCCCCTCTTCCCTGTGTTGGAGCGCTCAGTCTTCAAAGGTGCAGTCCGGCAGAATGATGCGCCGCGGCCTGCCGCCGTCGAGGCGAGCCGCCTCGATCGTCCAGCGCGCCGTCTTGCCGCCCGACGTTCCGAGTGAAAGCAAACCCAGCGCCTGCAAGGTGCGGAGATCGGGGCCGGGCGCGACGCCGGCCGGCAGATCGAGCGTCCATCCGACGATGTCGCCGAAGCCGCCGGGCACCTGGCGCTGGCCGGAGAGCCCGTCGGTCCATTGCCTCGGCGGGATGCTGCGCTGGCCGCGGAACAGGAAGGGCTGGGCGATGTCGTCGCTGGAATTGGCGATGGTCACGACATTCTTCATGTCGGAGACGCTGGGCGGCTTGAACTGCCAGCCCTCGAAGGGAAACGGCACCTCGGGCCCCGGCGTGCGCAGCGCGAGGCCGAAGGGCATCGCGCCCTGGTCGCGCTTGCGCTTGCGCTCGAGCAGCCGGCGGCCGACCGGCAGGCTCGCCGCCTCGGCCTCGTCGTCGATCCAGATCAGCTCGAGGAAGGCATTGTCGAAGCAGAGGAAGATGTTGGCGGTGCCCATGCCGACATGCTTGCGCGACCAGCTCTGGGTGAGGCCGCCCTTGGCCAGCGCCGCCATCTCCGCCGGCGCGCCCGGCTGATCGACGATCATATAGAGATGGTCGATCGCCAGCTTGGGTCCGGCGCCTGCATGCGAGGACGGTGACTTGAGGCCGGCATCGGTCATGCGATTTCCCGTGAAGCGCAGGCTGAAGGATAGGAGCCGCCGGCCGCCTCAGGGAAATGCCGCTTCTAGACGCTGTCCATGACTTTTCTAGGTGGAAGCGGCGGCCAGGACCGGGGGACCGGCCGTGGCCGGCTCCTGCGCTGCCGCGGCGAGCCAGCGGGCGACGCGGTCGACGGCGGAGCCTTCCGGCGCCCGGTGCACGGCGAAGCGGCCCCAGTCGGTCTCGACCGAAAGCGGCGAGGCGCGGACCAGCAGGCCGCGCTCCATGAAGTCGCCGATCAGGTGGCTCCAGGCGAGCGCGATGCCGCCGCCGGACATCGCCTCGAACAGGCTGCCGGCATAGTTGGGGAAGATGCGCTCCTTGCGCGCCGGCGGCACCGGCACGCCGGCGCGGGCGAACCATTGCCGCCAGCGCACGCCGCGGAGCGTGTCCTTGTGCTCGAGATGAAGCAGCGGCAGCTTCGCGATCGCGCGCGGATCGCCGCTGCGCAGTTCCGGATGCTTCGCCAGAAAGGCGGGCGAGCAGACCGGGAAGACCTCCTCGTCGAAGAGCCTGATCGCGATCGTGTCCGGCCAGTCGGTGGCGTGACCGAAGCGGATCGAGACGTCGACGGCCGGATCGTCATAGGCGCGATGATCTGCAGCGGTGACGAGCCGGATCTCGCGCTCGGCCATCTCGGTGCGCAGCGCGCCGAAGCGCGGCATCAGCCAGTGATAGGCGACGTCGTAGGAGCAGGCGATGGTGATCGCCGCATCGGTTCGCGAGCGGAGGTCGTTGAGCACGTTGCGGATATGGCCGAGCCCGATGCCGACCGCGTCGGCGAGCTTCTGCCCGTTCGGCGTCACCGCCAGATGGCGGCCGGACCGCGCGAACAGCTCGACGCCGAAATAGCGTTCGAGATTGGCGACGTGGCGGCTGACCGCCGATTGCGCGATGCCGAGCTAGCGCGCCGCGGCGGTGAAGCCGCCGAGACGCGCGGCGACCTCGAAGACGGCGAGCGCGTTGAGGAACGGGAGGTCCTGCCGGAGGCTCACGTGTCCTCGTACCAGGTGCGGCCGTCGCGCTCGATCATGGCGGTCGCCGCGGTCGGACCCCAGCTTCCGGCCATGTAGGGCTTTGGAGTCTCGCCCCCCTCCTCCCAGGTACGCAGCGTGGCATCGAGCCAGGTCCAGGCGGCCTCGACCTCGTCGCGGCGCATGAACAGAGTCGGGTTGCCGCGGACGACGTCGAGCAGCAGGCGCTCATAGGCCTCGGGAACGCGTCCGGTGAAGGCCTCGGCGAAAGAAAGATCGAGTGGTGCCGGCTTGAGGCGGAGCCCGCCCGGCCCCGGCTCCTTGGTCATCAGATGGAGCGTGATGCCTTCGTCGGGCTGCAGGCGGATCACCAGGCGGTTGCCCTCCAGCGTGCCGGCCGAGCGCGGGAAGATGCTGTGCGGCACCTGGCGGAACTGGATCACGATCTCGGAGGTGCGCTCGGCGAGACGCTTGCCGGTGCGGAGATAGAAGGGCACGCCGGCCCAGCGCCAGTTGCCGATCGAGACCTTGAGCGCGACGAAGGTCTCGGTGCGGCTGGTCCTGCCCTCGCTCAGCTCCTCGAGATAGCCGGGCACGGCCTTGCCGTCGGCGGCGCCGCGGCGGTACTGGCCGCGGATGATCGCCTGCTCGCCCTCGCCGATCGGCGAGGGC
>VGEH01000135.1 GCA_016869375.1 Alphaproteobacteria bacterium
GGCGCCCTGGCGCATCTGCTCGCGCACGGTCTTGCGCACCTCGTCGGCGCCGTCGGCGATCGCCATGCCATGGACCAGCGCGTTGCAGCAGCCGCAGCTCGCACCCATGTCGGTGCGCCGGCGCGAATCCGAGTGACCGCCCGTCGGACCGATGGCGCGGCCGGAGATGAAGAGGCGGGGGCCGGGGAGGAGACCGGTCTCGACCGCCGTTTTGAGCCCCCAATCGGCGCCGCCGGTGTCGCGCACGGTGGTGAAGCCGCGATCGATCATGCCGCGCATCAACTCGGCCGAGCGCGCGGTCATCAGTGTCAGCGGGATGTTCTCGAGGTTCCGGATGTTGACCTCGCTCAACATCACATGGACGTGGCAGTCGATCAGGCCCGGCATCAGCGTGCGCCTGCCGCAATCGACGACGCCGGCCTTCGCCGCCTTGATCGGCTTGTCCGAGACCTCCTTGATGGTCCCGCCCTCGGTCAGCACCTGGTAGCCGCCGCGCGCTTCGTTCCAGCGCGGATCGAGCAGCTCCATATTCTTGAACAGCACCGACTGAGCCATGATCCCCCACCTTTCAGGTGGCCGAAGGATGCGGGGACCGCGAGGCTTAAGTCAAGAATGGCAAGGAGATAGTACGCTTACGCGGTGCGGGCGAAGCGGATCTTCTTGTTGCGGTCGGTCGAGACGTTGAGGCCGGTAACCTTGGCGCCGTCGCGGGTCAGGTGCAGCACCGGCTGGAAATCGCCGCCCCATTCGCGGGGGCCCAAGGCCGAGGCGACATAGACATCCTTGAGGATCGGGGTCAGGCCCATGCGCTTGCGACCGAGCGCGCCCTGCATGTCGAGAAGCATCCGGTCGGCGCCATTCGAGATGGTATAGGTCGCCTCGAGGCCTTCGTTGCGATAGGTGCCGAGCGCCTGCTCCTGATCGGTCTTCGGTGCGTTGTAGTCGTCGATGCGGCGCCAGGATGTCGCGACGCCGGAGTCGGTTGCTTCGAAGCCGTTGGCGGTCGGCTTGAACTCCTGCTCATGCACGCCGCTCATCGGCACGAAGCCGCCGGAGGAGTTCGGCCACAGCGGCGTCTTGTGGCCGAGGCGCGAGACCAGCTCGCCATTCTCGACCACGAGCTCCATCGGCTCGGCGCGCGCAACGTCCCAGTAGAGGCCGGCGAGCTTCTTGAGATCGGCGGTCTTCGGCGCAGTCGGAAGCGGTGCGAGCCTGTCGCCAATGACGATATCGGCGATCTTTCGCGAGAGGATGTAAGGCGAGATGTTGTCGAGGTTGCCGAGGATGGCGACGGTCAGCTTGTGCTCCGGGAACTGGTAGGTGCCGGAGCGGCCGCCGGGCACGCCGCCGCCATGGCCGATGCCGTGGGTACCGCGATAGGGCGCGGATTGCAGGCCATGCGCGTAGATGCTGGTCCGCCCGCTGTTGAACTTGGGCGGGGTCTGCATCTTCTTGAAGATCTCGGCCGTGCCGACCTTGGGATTGTCCGAGATCATGTTGGCGGCCCAGACCAGCATGTCATCGACGGTCGAGACGACGCTGCCTTCGCCGGCGACCGGCACGCCCCAGCGGCCTTTCTTATAGCTGCCGTCCGGCTGCTGCAGGTGATGCGTGGCGAGTCCACGCACGATCTCGTCGTCGAGCCGCATCAGGCGCGAATTCGCCATGCCGAGCGGCTCGAAGATGCGCTTGCGCAGCAGATCTTCCATCGACTCGCCCGCGACCTTCTCGACGATCTCGGAGAGCAGGCGGAAGCCGGTGTTGCAATACATCAGCCGGTCGCTCGGCTTGAAGTTGAGGTCGGGCTGGCCGCGCATCAGCTTCGAGACCTCGGCCGCCGAGATAGGCGACCGCGCATCGGCGCCGGAGAGCGAGATCATGTCGAGGAATTCGCGCATACCGCTGACATTGGTCATGACATGCGAGATCTTCACCGGCACGCCGTAATCCGGCAGGTCGGTGTGATACTTGCGGACCTCGTCGTCGTAGTTGAGCTTGCCTTCCTTGATCAGGAGGAAGGCGAGGAACACCGCGAGCTGCTTGGTCTGCGAGCCGATACGGATGACGGTCTCGGGCTTGTTCGGCACGCCGAGATCGATCGAGGCCATGCCGTAGCCCTTGCGCAGCAGCGTGTTGGCATTGTGCGTGATGGCAACGGTACAGCCGGGTCGGTTCGAGCCGTCGAAGCCGGCGAAGAGTTTGTCGATCGCCGCTTCGATGCTCGCCATGGCGGTGTCCTCTTCTGGCGTATCTTGGAGCGCTCGATCGAACCAGCGCGGCGGCGCCGGTGCCAATGATCGCTTTCCGATCAGAAAGGCGATCGCGCTCTATTTTCGTTTGGCGGCGGCGGCGACCAGCGTGTGGCAGACATCGCGGATCGGCTTCAGGTTCGGCCGGCCCGGATCGATGCGATAGGCGATCGCGAGGTGATGCTTCGGCAGCGCCGGCTTCACATTAAGGATGCGGAGGTGGCCGCGCTTGACCTCGCTCCGGAACAGCTGCGTCGGCAGCAGGCTGATGCCGAAGCCCTTGGCCGCGAGGTTCGCCATGATGCTGAGGCTGTTGCAGGTATAGAGGCGCTGCGGCAGGTCGCCGACGCTGGCGAACCATTCGTTGATCGTGGCGTAGAGCTTGGAGGGCCGCGGGTTGGTGATGATCGGATAGCCCTTGAGATCCGACGGCGTCAGCGCCTTGGACGGCAAATCGAGGCTGCGGCCGGCGACCCAGGCGAGCTCCAGATCCTCGAGCGGCTCGACCGCGATGTCGGGGTTGAGCTCCGGCTCGGTCAGCACGGCGAAGTCGAGCTGGCCCGCCTGCAGCTTCTTGTCCAGGTTGGCGCTGAAATCGATGACGATCTCGAACTCGGCCGAGGGATAGATCTTCTCGACCTTCGGCAGGAGGCCGGGCAGGTGGGTCAGCGCGAAGGAATCGGCGAAGCCCATGCGGATCGGCCCGCGGATGGTCTTGGCCGGATCGGCATGATCCTCGAGCGAGCGCGCCAGCGTCAGGATCTGCTCGGCATGGCGCACGGTCTGCGTGCCGAGATCGGTCAGGCGCGGGCGGTAATCGTCGCGGTGGAAGAGCGAGCCGCCGAGCTGGCGCTCCAGCTCGCGGATGCGCCCGGAGATGGCCGGCTGGCTGACATTGAGCTGATGCGCGGCGGCGCGGAAGCTTCCCAGGCGCGCGATCCACACCAGCGCCTCAACCTGGTCGAGGCTGATCCTCATGATCCAACCTGCCGATCATCATCGATCCCTATTTCCAATTACATCTTATCGTTTTGGTCCGCTAGCCTATCCCGTGAACTGGCGAAATCACGCGACAAGAACGAGCGTCAGGCTAGTCTGATTGCGCCTCCACGGTGGCGGCGCTCAGGTCAACAGGGGAGTACCGGGGAATGACTGGACGCATGTCGAAATGGCTCCTGGTCGGGGCCGCGTTGCTCGCTTTCGCCGGCCGGGCGGAGGCGCAGATCACCTTCCGTCTCGGCACCGTCGATCCGCAGACGACGCATTCGGGCGTCGGCGCCGATGCCTTCGCTGCTGCCGTCGACCGCCTCTCTCAAGGCCAGATGAAGGTCCAGGTCTTCCATGCCGGCCAGCTCGGACCTATCCCCGAGCAGCAGCGCAACGTGCTCGCGGGCACGCAGGACATGCATCTGCTCTATCCCGAGTTCCTCACCACGCTGATCGAGGAGACGCGAGTCATCTCCGCGCCTTACGTCTTCACCTCGCATGCGCATCAGGCGAATTTCCTCAAGAGCGACGCGTTCAAGCCCGGTCTCGACAAGCTCCGTTCGCTCGGCGCCATCGTGCTCGACGAGGACTGGACCTGGTGGCAGATGGACCCGCGGGGCGTGATCAGCGTGAAGCCGATCCGCACGCCGCAGGACCTTGCCGGCCTGAAGCTCCGCATCTGGGAGTCCAAGGTTGCGATCGACACCTGGAAGGGCTTGGGAGCCAACACCATCGTCGTGCCGCGGCCCGAGATGTATCTCGCCTTCAAGCAGGGCATCATCGAGGCCGGCCCCGAGACCATCGGCATCGCCTATGACGGCAAGAACGCCGAGATCGGCAAGTATTGGACGCGTACCGACGAGTACTACCAGGTCGTCAACATCATGATGAACCAGCGGAAGTGGGCGGGCCTCGCCGACGCGCAGAAGAAGATCCTGGCCGAGGCGGCGAAGGTGGGTGGCGCCGCCTACAAGGCGGAGTCGACGCGCGGCTTCACCGACAAGCGCGGCAAGGCCGAGAAGGAGATGGGCGTGACCGTGCTCGAGCCCGATCTCGGCCCCTGGCGCGAGAAGTCGAAGGCGATCCTCGCCAATCTCGAAGCCGACGGTACCATCCCGAAGGGCCTCGTGGCGAAGGCCGCGGCGATCCCGGCGAAGTGATCCGCCGTAGCTGAATTCCGGCGGCATGGCCGCCGCAGCACCTGAGCCGGAGCGGGGGACGCTGGATCGCGTCCTCCGCTCCTATCTCGTCGTCAGCAAGCGCGTGGTGACTTCAGTCGCGATCGCCTTCCTCGCGATCATGGTCGTGGTCAACGGCATCGAGATCGTCAGCCGCGGTCTCTTCGGCCCCAGCTTCGTCTGGGTCCAGGAGGTCTCGATCCTCTCGGCAATGTGGATCTACTTCTTCGCCTATAGCCTGATCGCCAAGGACGAGGAGTACATCCGCGTCGATGTGCTGCCGACCTCGGCGAGCCCGGCGCTCCGCTTCGTTATCAACCTGTTTGCGCGCCTCGCGACCATTGCCTTCCATGCCACCGTCTTCTGGGTCGGCATCGAGGCCTGGCGGTTCTTAGGGCTCTTCCGCACCAGCATCCTCGACTGGCCGGAATCGCTCTTCGTGCTGCCGATCCTCATCGGTGCCGCGGACATCCTGGTCACCGAGTGCATCCATCTGCGTCGTACGTTCATGCGACCGGGAAGCGCCTGATCCGTGGCGACCCTGGTCATGATCCTGATCCTGCTGGCGCTGATGCCGCTGCGCGTGCCGGTCTGCGCCGTGATGGGGCTTTCGGCCATCGCCGGCCTCCTCATGCTCGACATGCCGGTCAGCACGCTGGTCCGCTACATGGCGACCGATGTACGCGCGGTACCGCTGCTGGCCATCCCGTTCTTCATCCTGGCCGGCAATCTGATGAACCATTTCGACATGACGCGCCGGATCTTCGATTTCCTGAGCGCGCTCGTCGGCTTCTTCTCTGGCGGCCTGGCGCAGGCTGCCGTTCTCACCGCGCTGGTCTTCGGCGGCATCTCGGGGTCGGCGCTGGCGACCATCGCCGGCATCGGCGTCATCACCATCCATGCGATGCGGAAGGCGGGGTATCGCCCGGAATTCTCCGCCGCGCTCATGGTCTCGAGCTCGCTGATGGATCCGCTGATCCCGCCCTCGATCATGTTCATCCTCTATGCGGTGCAGATGAACGTGTCGATCGCCGACCTTTTCGTCGCCGGCATCGTGCCGGGCGTGCTGCTCGCCGTGCTGCTGATGCTCAACAATGTCGCGCTGTCGAAGACCGGCATCGAGAAGTTCCCGCCGCCGGAGAAGCCATCCTTCGACCGGCTCTGGCGCAGCTTCGTCGCCGCTTTCCCGGCGCTGCTGACGCCGATCGTGATCCTCCGCAGCATGACGACCGGCCTGGTGACGCCGACCGAGGCCAGCGTGCTCGCCGTGCTCTACACGCTGCTGCTCGGCGTGCTGCACCGGGAGATCACATGGAAGCGGCTCATCGCTGCCTTCGACGACTCGGTGCGGGCCACGGCGCTGATCATGTTCCTGACCGCCCTCGGCAGCGTCATGGGCTTCGTCATGACCTCCGAGCGCACGGCGGAGACCGTGGCGCACTGGATGGTCTCCTTCACCGACAGCAAGTATCTCGTGCTGGCGCTCGTCGTGCTGGCGCTGCTGGCGCTCGGCGTGTTCCTGGAGGCGGTGCCGGTCCTGCTGATCTCGATCCCGCTCTTCGGGCCCCTCGTCGTCGGATACGGCGTCGACCCGGTGCATTTCGGCGTGGTCCTGACCTTCGCCATCCTGCTCGGCATCATCCACCCGCCGATAGGACTCGGCATCTTCGCAGTCTGCGCCATCACCAAGCTGCCGATGGGGCCGGTGGTCCGCGCCACGCTGCTGTTCTACCCGGTGCTTCTGCTCTGCCTGCTGCTGATCACCTTCATTCCCTCGCTTTCGACCTGGCTGCCAAGCGTGCTGATAACCAAATGATCCACACTGTCGATCATCATCGATCCCCATTTCCAATGACACCTTATCGTCTGCCTCCTTTAGCTTCTCCGGCAGGAGAGGAATGACGGCATGGCGGAGCGTACTCTTTATCGTGTTGGCATCGATATCGGCGGCACCTTCACCGATCTGGCGCTGCTCGGCACCGATGGCCGCCTGATCACGCGCAAGGTCTCCTCGACACCCGACGATTACGGCCGCGGCATCGCCGTCGGCATCGTCGAGCTGCTGCGTGAGCTCGGCCTACAGGCCGGCGACATCGGCGATCTGGTCCATGCCTCGACCATCGCCACCAACGCCATCCTGGAGCACAAGGGCGCTGCGACCGCGCTCGTGACCACGCGTGGTTTCCGCGACGTGCTGGAGCTGCGCCGCCTCCGCATCCCCGTCCTCTACGACCTGCAATACGACAAGCCGCCGCCGCTGGTGCCGCGCCATCTCCGCTTCGAGGTCGATGAGCGCCTGGGTGCGGGCGGCAAGGTGAAGCAGCCGCTCGACCTTGCCTCGCTCGACGACGCGATCGCGGCGCTGGGCCGGAGCGAGGTCAAGGCGCTGGCTGTGACCTTGCTGCACTCATACGCCAATCCCGCGCATGAGCGCGCGGTGGCGGAGGCGTTGCGCAAGGCGCTGCCCGGTATCTTCGTCACCTGCTCGGCCGACATCCTGCCCGAGATCCGCGAATACGAGCGGACCAGCACGACGGTGATCAACGCCTATGTCGGCCCGGTGGTCGCCTCTTACCTCGGCGCGCTCGCCGGCAAGATGAAGGGTCTCGGCATCAAGGCGCCGCTGACCGTCATGCAGTCCAATGGCGGCGTCATGACGGCGGAGGCGGCGGTGAAGAAGCCGGCCTATATCGTCGAGTCCGGACCGGCCGCCGGTGTCATCGCCTGCGCGCATCTCGCCCGACGCCTCGGCCGCGCCAACGTCATCTCCTTCGACATGGGCGGCACCACCGCCAAGGCGGCGATGATCGAGGATGGCGAGGCGGCGCGAACCACCGAATACGAGGTCGGCGCCGGCATCAACCTGTCGAGCAAGCTGGTCAAGGGCGGCGGCTATCCGATCAAGCTGCCCTTCATCGATGTCTCCGAGATCGGCGCCGGCGGCGGCAGCATCGTCGATATCGATTCCTCCGGCGCGCTCAAGGTGGGGCCGCAGAGCGCCGGCGCCGTGCCCGGCCCGATCTGCTACGGCCTCGGCGGAGATCGTCCGACCTTCACCGATGCCATGGTGGTGCTGGGTTACCTGAACCCGGTCGCCATCGCGGGCGGCCGCGTGAAGCTCGATGCCGAGCGCGCGCGCCGCGCCATCGAGACCGAGGTCGCCAAGCCGCTCGGCCTTGCCACCGCGGACGCGGCGCATGGCGTCTACACTCTGGCGGCGGCGACCATGACCCGCGCGGTCAAGGCTGTCACCACCTATCGCGGCCGCGATCCGCGCGACTTCGCGCTCGTTGCTTTTGGTGGCAACGGCCCGATCACCGCGGTCGAGATCGCCCGCTCGCTCGAGATCAAGGACGTACTGATCCCGCCCGCGCCCGGCGTCTTCTCGGCGCTCGGCCTGCTGGTCTCGGCGACCGAGCACAGCGCTGTCCGTACCTTCGTGCGCGAGGTCGACGAGCTGAAGCTCGCCGATATCGAGGAGGCGGGGCGCGCGCTCGAGGCCGAGGTGATGAACTCGTTCTCCGGCGAGGGTCACGACACCTCGCGCGTGACCCTGTTGCGCTCCGCTGAGCTCCGTTATGTCGGCCAGGCCTATGAGCTGCCGGTGACGCTGGCGCCCGGGCCGATCGATCTCGCCAAGGTGCGTGCCGGCTTCCACGAGGAGCATGCACGCACCTATGGGCACAGCTCGCCCGGCGATCCCGTCGACTTGATCAGCCTCAAGGTCACCGGCCGGCTCGCCGCCGAGGGCGAAAGCTCCTTCGACCGCTGGAAGCTCGACGCCACTGCTGCCGTTTCCTCCTCCCGACGCGCCTATTTCGGGCCCATCGTCGGCTGGCACGACACGCCGGTGGTCTCCCGATCCGATCTCGCCGGCGAGGCGCGGCCCGGTCCCATGATCGTCGAGGAATACGATGCGACCTGCGTCATCCCGCCGGGCTGCCGCGCCCGGCTCGACGAGATGGGCAATATCGCCGTGGAGGTGACCGTATGAGCCGCCTCGACCCCATCACCTTCGAGGTGGTGAAGAACGCGCTGTCCTCGATCGCCGACGAGATGGCGCTGGTCATCATGCGTAGCGCCTATTCGCCTGTTGTCCGCGACTCGATGGATTACTCGACCGCGCTCTGCGACCGGCACGGGCAGATCATCGCCCAGGGCCTGACGCTTGCCGTCCAGCTCGGCGCCTTTCCCGACGGCATGCGCCACTTGCTGGCGCAATACGGCAACGACGTGAAGGAAGGGGACATCTTCCTCTTCAACGATCCCTATGGTTCCGGCGGCCAGCACCTGCCGGACATCTATGTGATAAAGCCGGTGTTCCATCAGGGCCAGCTCGAAGGCTGGGCCTGCACCATGGCGCATCACTCCGATGTCGGCGGCATCGCGCCCGGCTCGACCGCGATGCATGCGACCGAGATCCATCAGGAAGGTCTGACGCTCCCGACGCTCAAGCTCTACGAGCAGGGCAGACCCAACACGACGCTCTTCCGCATCATCGAGAAGAACACGCGCCAGCCGGTGCAGGTGCTGGGCGACCTCAAGGCCCAGCTCGCCGCCTGCGCCATCGGCGAGCGCGGCTACCTGCGCCTTCTGGAGAAGTATGGTGCTGCTAACCTTCACCCCTATCTCGACGAGCTGCAGGATCAGGCCGAGCGCATGATGCGCGCGGTGATCCGCGATATCCCGGACGGCGTCTACAAATTCGACGACTGGATCGACGGCATCGGCGATACGCCGGAGCCGATCCGCATCGCCGTCACCGTCACGGTGAGAGGCGACGCGGTCGATATCGATCTCTCCGGCACCTCGGGCCAGGTGCCGGCGGCGATCAACTGCCCGATCTCGATGGTCAACTCGGTCGCTTACTGCGCGATCCGCTGCATGACCTCGACCGGCATCCCGAACTGCCAGGGCTATATGCGGCCGATCACGATCCGCGCCCCCGAGGGCACCATCGTCAACCCGCTGGCGCCGGCCGCCTGCGCCGCGCGCGGCGTCATCGGCTATCGCGTCTTCGATGCGATCATCGGCGTGCTGGCGCAGGTGGTGCCCGACAAGGTGATCGCGGGCGGGGAGGGCGGGCCGACCCTGCTCTCGATCGGCGGCCGTCACAAAGGCAAGGCCTTCGTGCTGACCGAGGTCATGGTCGGCAACTGGGGTGCCCGCGCCACGCGCGACGGCGTCGAGGGCATCTCCAACCCGGCCGCCAACCTCTCGAACCAGCCGGTCGAGCTGATCGAGGCCGAGCTGCCGCTCGAGATCAATCACTATGCGCTGGTGCCGGACTCGGGCGGTGCCGGCAAGCATCGCGGCGGTCTTGCCTTCTCGCGCGAGTATCGGCTGACGGCGGACGACGCCGTCTTCACGCTGCGCTCCGACCGGCGCGACCATCCGCCCTACGGCATCGCCCGCGGCCAGGCCGGGGCGCCGTCGCGCAACCTGCTGATCCAAGGCGGCGAGAGCGAGGTGCTGCCCACCATGCCGATGAAGGCGATGCAGCTGAAGAAGGGTGACGTTTTCCGCCACATCTCCGCCGGCGGCGGCGGCTATGGCGATGCGCGCGAGCGCGACCCGGCGCTGGTGCTGAACGACGTCATCGCCGGCAAGGTCTCAGCGCAGGTCGCGCGCGAGGTCTATGGCGTGGCGATCGAGGGCGGCAAGGTCGATGCGGCGGCGACAACGCGCCTGCGCCAGGCGCTCAGGACGGCGGCACAGTAATGGCCCTCTCTCTCATTCTCCGCGGCGGCACGGTCTATGACGGCACCGGCAAGCCTGGAATCGTCGCCGATGTCGCGATCGAGGACGGCAGGATCGCCGCGATCGGCCGCGTCGAGGGCAAGGCCGATCAGGAGATCGACGCCAAGGGCCTCGCCGTCGCGCCCGGCTTGATCGACATCCACAGCCATTCCGACTACACGCTGCTACTCGATCCGCGCGCCGTCAGCGCCGTCCACCAGGGCGTGACGCTGGAGGTGATCGGCAATTGCGGCTTCGGCTGCGGCCCGATCCGGAAGCCCGAGCTGGCGCCGCAGGCGATCTATGGCTTCGACGGCTCGGTGCCGCTCGAGTGGAAGAGCCTCGGCGGCTATCTCGACCGGCTCTCCACCGCGAAGCCGGCGGTCAACGTGATCACGCTGGTGCCGAACGGCCAGCTGCGCCTCTCGACCATCGGCCTCTCCGACCAGCCGGCAAATGCCGAGCATATAAGGGCGATGGAAGACCTGCTGCGCGAGGGTCTCTCCGACGGTGCCATCGGCTATTCGACCGGCCTCGAATACGCGACCGAGGTCGGTGCCGGCGAGACCGAGCTGACCGCGCTCGCGCGTGTCGCCGGCAAGGCCGACGGGCTCTACGCCACGCATACGCGCGACCGCGCGGCGAAGTCGCTCGAAGCGATCGAGGAAGGCATCCGCACCGGCCGCAACGCCGATGTGCGAACGCAGATCTCGCATCTGGTGCCGCGCGCCACCGCCGGCGGCATCTTCGAGCGCTCGATCGAGCTGGTGGAGAGCGCGCGGAGTGCCGGCCAGGACATCCGCTTCGACATGCACACCCGCCTCTACGGCACTACCATGCTGCACACCATGCTGCCGCCCTGGGCCGGCAGCGGCGGCAAGGACCAGGCGCGCGCCAACCTCCGCTCGAAAGAGGCGCGGCAGAAGATGCGGCAATACCAGAGCATCCTCTCCAGCGTCGGTGACTGGAACCGCGTCGTGCTGCTCGACCTGCCGATCATGAGCGAGTATTCGCGCCGCAGCCTGGCCGACATCGCCAAGGAGCGTGGCCAGGACGCCTATGACGCCGCCTATGACATCATCGAGGCGACGCTGGATCTGCCGCGCAGCCCGATGGTGATCCTCTTGACCTATACCGAGGACCAGCAGGAAGCGGTGTTCCGCCATCCGCTCTGCATGCCGGCCTCGGATGCGACGACGCTGGCGCCTGACGGGCCGCTCGCCGGCGCCGTCTTCCACGGGGCCTATACCTGGGCCTCCTGGTTCTGGCGCTTCATGGTGCGCCAGACCAAGGCGCTGACGCCCGAGGACGCCGTGCACCGCATGACCGGGCTCCCGGCCGCCGTGCTCGACATCACCGATCGCGGCACCCTCAAGCAGGGCGCGCGCGCGGACATCGCGGTCTTCGATCCGAACGAATTCGGCGAGCGCGCCAGCACCTTCGAGCCGAACCTGCTGGCATCCGGCATGAAGCATGTTGTGGTGAACGGCGTGCTGACCTTGAGCGACGGCAAGCTCACCGGCCGGCGCGGCGGCGAGGTGCTGCGCCGCAAGGGCGCGCCGATCACTTTCTAGGGTTTAGGGGAGGGGACGTTGGCCGAGCGGATCGTCACGAGATTTCCGCGGAAGGTCCGCGAGGTAGAGAACATCTGGATCCCGATGCGTGACGGGGCGAAGCTCGCCTGCCATCTCTGGATACCGGCCGATGCCGAGAAGCGTCCGGTGCCGGCAATCGTCGAATACATGCCCTATCGCAAGCGCGACCTGCTGCGGCTTCGCGACCAGCCCATTCATCACTACTTCGCCGGCCATGGCTATGCGTGCCTCCGCGTCGACACGCGCGGTTCGGGCGACTCCGACGGCGTGCTCGAGAACATGTGGACCGAGGAGGAGATCGACGACGGCCAGGACATCATCGCTTGGTTGATCAAGCAGTCCTGGTGCACCGGCAAGGTCGGCATGATCGGAAAATCCTGGAGCGGCTTCTCGGGATTGCAGGCGGCGGCGCGCGCGCCCGAGGCGCTGAAGGCGATCGTCACCGTCTGCTCGGCCGAGGATCGGTACACCACGACCTTGCACTACACCGGCGGCGCCATGCTGACCGACAGCGTGTGGTGGGGCTCGTCCATGCTGATGTTCAACGCCATGCCGCCGGATCCGGTTACCCGCGGCAAGGATTGGGAGAAGCTCTGGCGAGCCCGGCTCGAGGCCAACAAGCCGATGATGTCGGACTGGCTCGACCATCCGCATCGCGACGCTTACTGGCGCGAGGGCTCGACCGCCGGCCGGCTCAAGAACTTCAGGGCTGCGGTCTATTCGGTCGGCGGCTGGGCCGATTACCTCTCGCGGGCCGTGCCGCGGATTCTTTCGCAGATTCCGTCACCAGGGCGCGGGCTGATCGGCCCCTGGGGCCATCAATATCCGCAGGATGCGACGCCCGGTCCGGCGATGGGCTTCCTGCAGGATTGCGTGCGCTGGTTCGACCGCTGGCTGAAGGACCAGAAGAACGGCATCGACAAGGAGCCGCTGCTCCGCGTCTGGATGCAGGACTCCGTGCGACCAGCCTCGGACTACGTCTCGCGCCCCGGCCGCTGGGTGGCGGAGCGCTCCTGGCCGTCGCCGCGCATCAAGCCGAAAGTGTTGAAGCTCAATGCCGGCACGCTCGATGCCAAGGCGGCGAAGGAAACCGCGCTGACGCATCGCTCGCCGCAATCGCTCGGCCTCTGCGCGCCGGAATGGCTCGGCGGCGGCGTCAAGGGCGAGCTGCCGCGCGACCAGCGCGAGGATGACGGCCGCTCGCTCGTCTTCGATACGGCGCCGCTCAAGACGCGTACCGAGATCCTAGGGGAGACGGTCATAACGTTGGAGCTCACGGTCGACAAGCCGGCGGCGCATGTCATCGCGCGCCTCTGCGACGTGCATCCCGACGGCGCCTCGACCCGCGTCACGTTCGGCGTGCTGAACCTCTGCCATCGCACCGGCCATGACAGGCCGACGGCGATGAAGCCGGGCAAGCGCGCGCGCGTCGAGATCAGGATGCCCTCGGTCGCCTATTCCTTCCCGCCGGGACACAAGATCCGCATCGCGCTCTCGACCTCTTACTGGCCGATCGTCTGGCCCTCGCCGGAATCGCCGCTGCTCACGGTCTTTACGGCCAAGAGCGAGGTGGCGCTGCCGGTCCGCAAGCCCGATCCCAGGGATGCGTCGCTGCCGGCCTTCGGCAAGCCCGAGAACGGGCCGCCGACGCCCTACACGATCTTCGAGGGCACGACCCTCAGGCGCTCGATCGAGCGCGAGCCGATGTCGGGCCACACCACGGTGAAGCTGAGCGGCAAGGGCGGCGGCTTGCTCGGTCCGGTCGCGCATTACCGCATCGACCCGATCGGCACCGAGATGGCGCATTCGATCGACAAGATCCTGGACATCGACGACGACGACCCGCTCTCCGCCCGCGCCGAGGTAAGGCAGACGATGGAGATGGGCCGGAAAGGCTGGCGCGTCTCGATCGCGGTCTCGACGGTGCTGACCTGCGACAAGGCTCATTTTTACGTAGAGGCCGACGCGACCGCGTCGTTGAACGGCAAGAAGGTCAGCGCGCGGAAGTGG
>VGEH01000136.1 GCA_016869375.1 Alphaproteobacteria bacterium
TCGGCGAAATCTGCTTCCGCTTCAACCACCGCGACGAGGACCTTTACCCGCTGCTGCAAAGGCTTTTACGATCAACTCCACTCAACGAAATCGACAAAATCCTGGTCCGAAATCGTTAGGGATTACCTAAAAAAAGCGGCCCGCAAGCGATCGGCAAATCCCGCGGCGGATGGACAACCAAAGTTCATATGGTTGCCGCGGATGCTCGATGCGCCATCGCGTTCTCCCTGACCGCTGGACAGGACCACGACGCGCCGGCCGGCCGCGACTTGCTGCATACGCTCCCGCAACTGCCCAGGCGCTGCCGCTTGATCATGGACCGGGCGTATGAAGGAAACGAAACTCGACAACTCGCCCTGGACCTCGGCTTCATCCCGGTCGTTCCGCCGCTCTCAACTCGCGTCCAGCCTTGGTCATACAGCAAAGCCTGGTACAAGCGACGCAACGAGATCGAGCGCCTGTTCCGCAGGCTCAAGGGCTTCCGCCGCATCTTCAGCCGCTTCGACAAGCTCGACATCATGTTCAAAGCATTCCTATGCGTCGCACTCTCCGTCGAAGCTCTGAGACAGTGTTAACAGGCCCTAGGGCCCAGCATCATGAGGAGGTGAATATGACCCAGCCCAAGACGGTCACGAAGGTCTCCGACCTCGACAACGTCCCCTTCCCGCCCGGACGGGTCTCGAAGCTGGTCTACGACGACGGCCACGCCGAGTTGCGCCACTACGCACCGAAGGGCGTCGACAACCAACAACCGCACGACCGCGACGAACTCTACTTCGTGGTCTCTGGCACCAGCACTTTCCTGCGCAACACCGAGAAGGTGCCCTGCGGCACCGGCGACGTGCTGTTCGTCGCCGCTCACGAGGAGCACCGCTTTCTGGACTTCTCGGCGGACTTCCAGGTGTGGGTGGTTTTCTACGGGCCTAAGCGCACAAAATAGGCATATGCCTATTATTTAGGCTCTCAACGGCGACGCCCGGACAGCACCCGGCGGATTCCTGCGCCTTTTGCCCTGGCATGCCCCCTGCACTTTAAGGAGCGAACCCCTATGGCCGCGGTCGGGTTCCCGATGTCGCGGCCCTCTTTAATGCGGAGCGAGCCGGGCCCCCGATGAAGAAGATCGAAGCGATCATCAAGCCGTTCAAGCTGGACGAAGTGAAGGAAGCCCTCCACGAGGTCGGCATCCAGGGCATCACGGTGACCGAGGCCAAGGGCTTCGGCCGCCAGAAAGGCCACACCGAACTCTATCGCGGCGCCGAATACGTCGTCGACTTCCTGCCCAAGGTGAAGGTCGAGGTCGTTCTCGACGACGCGCTGGTCGACCGCGCGATCGAGGCGATCCAGAAAGCCGCCCATACCGGCCGCATCGGCGACGGCAAGATCTTCGTCTCCTCGATCGAGGAGGCCATCCGCATCCGTACCGGCGAACGCGGCACCGACGCAATCTAAAGGCGCGCGTCCGCGCGCCTTCTCTCCGTTCGTTTCCTCCCCCCGCCTAGTGCCTTTGACTCTCCCTTTCACCAACTGAGGACGATATGACGACGCCTAAGAAGGTCATGGAAATGATCAAGCAGCACGACGTGAAGTACGTCGATCTGCGCTTCACCGATCCGCGCGGCAAGTGGCAGCACCTGAGCCAGCACGTGCGGACCGTCGACGAGGAATCCCTGGTCGAAGGCTTCATGATGGACGGTTCGTCGATCGCCGGGTGGAAGGCGATCAACGAGTCCGACATGACGCTGATGCCGGACCTCTCGACCGCGGTCATGGACCCGTTCACCGCCCAGCCGACGATGATCATCGCCTGCGACACGCTCGAGCCCTCGACCGGCCAGGCCTATTCGCGCTGCCCGCGCTCGGTCGCCAAGCGCGCCGAGGCCCACATCTCGGGCTCCGGCATTGGCGAGATCGGCTATTTCGGCCCCGAGGCCGAGTTCTTCGTGTTCGACGACGTGCGCTTCAAGGTCGCGATGAACAAGGTCTCCTACGAGATCGAGACCTCGGAAGGCCCCTACGTCACCGACAAGAAGTACGAGGAAGGCAATATGGGCCACCGGCCGCCGATCAAGGGCGGCTACTTCCCGGTTCCCCCGGTCGACTCCGAGCAGGATCTCCGCGGCGAGATGCTGACGATGATGGAAGAGATGGGCCTCGACGTCGAAAAGCATCACCACGAGGTGGCGCCCGGCCAGCACGAGCTGGGTTTCAAGTACGACACGCTCGTGAAGTGCGCCGACAAGATGCAGATCTACAAGTACGTCGTGCACATGGTCGCGCACTCCTACGGCAAGACCGCGACCTTCATGGCGAAGCCGCTCAAGGGCGACAACGGCTCGGGCATGCATGTGCACCAGTCGCTGTGGAAGAAGGGCAAGAACCTCTTCGCCGGCAACGGCTATGCCGACCTGTCGGACACGGCCCTCTACTACATCGGCGGCGTGATCAAGCACGCACGCGCGATCAACGCCTTCTCGAACTCGACGACCAACAGCTACAAGCGGCTGATCCCGGGTTTCGAGGCGCCGGTGCTTCTCGCCTACTCCGCGCGCAACCGCTCGGCCTCCTGCCGCATCCCCTTCGTCGCCAACCCGAAAGGCAAGCGAGTCGAGGTGCGGTTCCCCGACCCCATGGGCAACCCTTACCTGACCTACGCCGCCCTCCTGATGGCCGGCCTCGACGGCATCCAGAACAAGATCCATCCGGGCGACCCGATGGACAAGAACCTCTACGACCTGCCGCCGGAAGAGCTGAAGAACGTTCCCCAGGTCTGCGGCTCGCTCCGCGAGGCGCTCGCCGAGCTCGACAAGAACCGCGACTTCCTCAAGAAGGGCGGCGTCTTCTCGGACGACCTCATCGACGGCTACATCGAGCTGAAGATGCAGGAAGTGTGGGACATGGAGCACACCCCGCATCCGGTCGAGTACCTGAATTACTACTCGTGCTGAGCTGAAGTTCCCAACCCGGGACTAAGAGCCCCGCCGGCTTCTCGCCGGCGGGGTTTTTCTTTCCGGGTTGTTCGAATATTCGCCAATACGCCCGCACCGCCGCTGCGCTAGATAGTGAGCCATGGCAGGCGCCTCGCATCCCTTCTCTCTCGCCGGCCGGGTCATGCTGGTGACCGGCGCCGCCCGCGGGCTCGGCTTCGAGATCGCGCGTGCGGTCGCCGCTGCCGGCGCGCATGTCGTCGTCAACGGCCGCGACGAGATTCGGGCCAAGGCCGCCGCTGATCGTATCGTCGCTGGAGGCGACAAGGCTTCGACCGCCGTCTTCGACATCGCCGATGACGCCGCCGCTGCGCGCGCTGTCGCCGAGATCGGCGAACGCCACGGGCGCCTGGACGGGCTCGTCAACAATGTCGGTGCGCGCAACCGCAAGCCGCTCTTCGACTTCACGCTCGAAGAGGCGCGCCAGCTCATCGACGTCGACCTCATGGCCGGTTTCAACCTGTCGCGCGAGGCGGCGCGCCTTATGACCCCGAAGAAGACCGGTCGTATCGTCCACGTGACCTCGATCGCCGGCCCCTTGGCGCGCGCCAACGACGCGGTCTATATCGCTGCCAAGGGCGGGCTCACCTCCCTGGTCCGAGCGCTCGCAGTCGATCTCGGGCCGCATGCGATCACCGTGAACGCGATCGCTCCCGGCTTCTTCGCGACCGAGACCAATGCCCCGATGATCGCCGACAAGGCGGTGCATGATCGCTACGCGCAGCGCACCGCGCTCGGCCGCTGGGGCCGGCCGGAGGAGATCGCCGGCGCCGCCGTCTTCCTGCTCTCCGACGCCGCTTCCTTCGTCACCGGCCATGTGTTGACCGTCGACGGCGGCACGACGGCGATGTTCTAGGGCGCGCGCCCTAAATCGGCCGAGATTGCCGCCGCCGCTTCCTTCAGCGCCGGCAGGAACGCGTTCTTTATCGCCGCATCCGTGAAGCGTTGCGTCGGCATGGTCAGGCTCAGCGAGGCGACCACGGCATCGGCATGATCGAGCAGCGGCACCGCGATCGCCGAGACATCGGCGCGCCACTCGCCGCGGTTGGTCGCGTAGCCGCGTGACCTGGCAACGGCCAGGTCCTTCATGAGCTTGGCACGATCGACGATGGTTCGCTCGGTGAAGCGCTCGATCGACTGATCCAGGATCTCCTTCACACGGTCTTCCGGCGAGAAGGCGAGGATGACCTTGCCGGTCGCCGAGCAATGCGCCGGCGCGCGCTGGCCGACATAGGTGTCGACGCGCACCGGCTGCACCGCCTCGACTTTGTCGATGATGACGACGCCGGCACCCTGCAGCACGGCGAGATGCGCCGACTCCGCCGATCGCTCGACGAGCCGTTCGGCGCGCGGCCGCACCACTTCGCGAAGCTTGAGGCGGCGCACGGTCTTGGCGCCGATCTCCCAGGACTTGAGCGTCAGGCGATAGCGGCTGTCCGATTTCTGCACATAGCCCGAGGCGACCAGGGTCGCGAGCAGCCGGAACAGCGTCGGCGCCGAGATCTCCATGCGCCGCGCCAGCTCGGAAAGCCCGATCTCTTCGACCTCGGCCAACGCCTCCAGCACCTCGAGCCCCTTCGACAGGGTCGCGGTGAGATAGGCCTCGCCGTCGCTCTTGGGCTTCCTTGACACGGGCGGACGCCGCCTCCTAGGCTTTATCGAATAATGAAAAACTATTTCAATATATGAAAAACCGCAAGCGGGAGGATGAGATGGACGACACGGCACCCAAAGGCACAATGACGAAGGACTTCCCGGTCTTCGACTGCGACAGCCATGTCGTCGAGCCGCCCGCGGTGTGGGACGAGTACGTGCCCGCGAAGTCGCGCGCCTGGGTCAAGACGCAGTTCTGCTTCCACACGGACTCGGACCTCCTCTTCATCAACGGCCGCGTCGTCCCGGCAGCGCGCGAGCGCTCGAACGCGGCAGAGGTCGGCTGGGCGCGCTGGAACAAGGTCGAGGTCGGCAAGCTGACGCCGGGCACCGAGGCGTGGAAGGCGAAGTTCGGCCGCCTCCTCGGCTGCCGCGACCCAAACGCCCGGCTCAGCGACATGAATGCGCTCGGCACCGATCAGGTGATGCTGTTCCCGACCTGGTTCGTGCGTCTCGCCCTGCTGCGCGATCCGGCGGCGGCGGTGATCCTGGCGCGCGCCTACAACGACTGGATCCAGGACTATTGCGCTGCAGACCGGAAGCGCCTTTTCCCCTGCGGCGTGCTGCCGCTGCAGAGCGTCGAAGGCTCGATCGATGAGCTCCGCCGCATCGCCAAGCTCGGATTCAAGGCGGCCGCGGTGCGTCCCTGCTTCTGGAACGGCCGCTACCCGACCTTGCCGGAGTTCGATCCGCTGTGGCGCGAGTTCGAGAGCCTCGGGATCGTGCTCGCCATGCACACCTTCCCCTCGCGCGAAGCGCTGACCGGCGACTGGGCGAAGCGCATGGCGGAGGCGCGCGGCACCTCGGGCCAAGGTCTCCTTTTCACCGACGAGTCCGTCGTCTACTCGCCGGGCCAGTTCGTCAGCAACATCACCTCGGCGATGGATCCGGGCATCGATGCGTCCGAGACCCTCGGCTTCGTCATGGAGGCGATGACTTGGGTCACGACTGTGGTCATGACCGGGTGGCTCGACAAGTTCCCGAAGCTGAAGGCGGCCGTGCTGGAATCCAACGCCTCCTGGCTGCCGATGGTGCTGGGGCGGTCGAAGAATTTCCTCGACCTCTTCGCCTTCCAGCGCGACAACCGCCCGATCCGAGACCCGCACGAGGCCTTCTACGAGCGCTGCTCGATCGGCTTCGAGTCGGACGAGACCCTGATTTACCGGTTGTGGGACCTCTTCGAAGGCGTCGCGATCTGGTCTTCCGACTACCCGCATCACGACGCCGAGGACGCCTGGGACGCGCTCGAGCACATGGCCGAGCTCAAGGTCCCAGACGCGGTACAGCGTGCTCTCCTCGGCGAAAATGCCAGGAAACTCTATGGGATAGAGCCTGTTCTACGCGTCCGGGAGCGGATCGGCGACTACCAGCCGGCGCTGCTGCCCTGGTGATCGATCACTCACTTCACAACCTCCGGAGATTTACCGAAAATTTATAAGGATATGCGCCTAATGCACGCATGACGACGTCTCTGCTCACGGGTGAGGTCGCGTTCTCGATCCTGCTGCTGGTCGCGGCAGCGGTCCTTTGTGTGGTCGCCGTCATCCTTCTCTGCCTCGTCCTGCATCGCCGATCCGCCGCGCTGACGCGCGAGGCTCAGGCTCTCCGCCAGAGCGAGCGCTACCTGCGCGACATCCTGGACAACGCGCGCGATGCGTACGTCGCCATCGATACGCATGGCTGCATCGTCGAGTGGAACGCCGAGGCGACGCGCGTCTTCGGATGGTCGCGTCTGGAGGTGATCGGGCGCTCCTTCGCCTCGGTGATCCTTGCCGAGGCCGACCGCGCCACGCTCAGGAGCCAGATCCGCACCTATCTCGACACCGGCTCCGCCGACGCCCTCGACAAGCGCCACGAGCTATGGGCGACGCGCAATGACGGCAGCGAGATCACCGTCGAGATGACGCTCACCGCAGCTAGCCTGCATGGCGAGGTCACCTTCCACGCCTTCCTTCACAATATCAGCGCCCACAAAGCGGCCGAGCACGAGCTGATGGTAGCCAAGGAGATGGCCGAATCCTCGAACCGCGCCAAGTCGCAGTTCCTCGCGCATATGAGCCATGAGCTGCGGACGCCGCTCAACGCCATCATCGGCTTTTCCGAGATCATCCGCGACCGCGTTCTTGGTCCCATCGACGACAGCATCTACCGCAACTACGCTGGCGACATCCACTCGAGCGGCCAGCACCTGCTCGAGGTCATCAACGACATCCTCGACCTATCGAAAGCCGAGGGCGGCTATCTCGAGATCGACGCTCGCCCCTTCTACGTCCCCGACATGCTGACGCGCTGCGCCGACACCATGCGCGAGCTCGCGCGCAAGGCCAATGTGGAGATCGAGGTCACGGACATCGAAGGGCTGCCGCCGCTGGTCGGCGAGGAGCGCCGCATCCGCCAGATCGTCATCAACCTGCTGTCGAATGCTGTCAAGTTCACGCCGGCCGGCGGCCGCGTGACGCTGCGTACCGCCTTCTCGGCCGAGGGCGACCTCCAGATCATGGTCGAGGACACCGGCATCGGCATGACGCCGAAACAGGTCGAGGTAGCGTTGACGCCCTTCGGCCAGATCGAGAACCATCTGAGCCGGCGCTTCGAAGGTGCCGGCCTCGGCCTGCCCCTCGCCAAGCGCTTCGCCGAGATCCATGACGGTACGCTGGTCGTCGACAGCACGCCCAATGCAGGCACGCGCGTCACCGTCTCCTTCCCGCGCTCGCGCCTGCGCATGGTTCGGCTGCTGGCAAAGACCGCCTAGCCGCTTCCGGCGGCCAGGGATAGCCTCGGCCAAAAGCGCGGAGGCGACGTGCCCGATATCCCTAACCGGCCCTACGACGTCACGATCGAAGCCGACGTAATGGTCGCGCTTCGCGACGGCGTCCGCCTTGCGACCGACATCCATCGCCCGGCACGCGACGACGTCGCCGTATCGGCACGCTTTCCGGTGATCCTCGAGCGCACGCCTTACGGCAAATCTCTGACCTCGCGCGCGGAGTCGCGTGCCCAGGTCGCCGCGCACTTCGTCCGCCACGGCTATGTCGTGATCTTCCAGGACTGCCGCGGCCGGCACGGCTCCGAGGGTGCGTTCGTTAAGTACCTCTCCGATGCGGAAGACGGCGCCGACACAATCGCCTGGATTCTCGAGCAGCCCTGGTGCGACGGCCGCATCGGCACAATGGGGCTCTCCTACGCCGCGCACACGCAGATGGCGCTCGCCTCGCTCGGTCCGAAAGGGCTTGCGACGATGGTGCTCGACTGCGGCGGGTTCTCGAATGCCTATGCCAGCGCCATCCGCCAGGGCGGCGCCTTTGAGATGCGACAGGTAACCTGGGCCTACAACCAGGCGAAGGAAAGCCCACCGGCAAAGGCCGATCCCACGATACGCGCCGCGCTGGAGGCCGAAGACATCAAGGCGTGGTTCAGAAGCTTCCCGTGGAAGCCCGGCCACTCGCCGGTTCGACACGTGCCGGAATACGAAGCCTATCTCTTCGACCTGTGGAGCCGCGGCACCTTCGATGCCTACTGGAAGCAGGCGGGCATCTACGCCCAGGGCCATTACGATTGCGTGCCCGACATCGCGCAGATCCACATGTCGAGCTGGTACGATCCCTATGTGCGGACCGCGACCGAGAACTTCCTCGGCCTCCGCTCGAAGAAGCGCAGGGCCCCGGTCTGCCTGATCATGGGTCCGTGGCTGCATGGCGACCGTAGCTCAAGCTACTCCGGCGACGTCGATTTCGGATCGAAGGCGCCTCTCGACGGCAATCTCGGTCCGAGCTGGCATGAGTTCCGCCGTCGCTGGTTCGATCGCTGGCTCAAGGATCTCCGGAACGGCGTCGACGACGATCCGGCGGTGCGCTTATTCCTGATGGGCGGCGGCTCCGGCCGGCGCAATACCGCCGGCCGGCTCGACCATGGCGGACATTGGATCTCGGCGGCCGACTGGCCCCTGCCGAAGACGCGCTTCACGCCATACTACCTGCACGGTGACGGAAGGCTAGCGACGAAGAAGCCGGGCAAGAGCGCTTCGCCTCTCTCCTACGACTACGATCCGGCGAAGCCCTGTCCGACCATCGGCGGCGCCAACAGCTCGGGCCAGCCGATTTTCGATGGCGGCGCCTTCGACCAGCGCGAGGATCCGCGCTTCATCGGAATCCAGAACCCCGGCCTGCCGCTCGCCGCCCGCTCCGATGTGCTCGTGTTCGAGACCGAGCCTCTTGCCGAGGACGTCGCTGTGATCGGACCGATCACCGTGAAGCTCTGGATCTCGTCGAGCTGCGTCGACACCGATTTCACCGCCAAGCTTATCGACGTGCATCCACCGACGACGGATGATCCGCGCGGCTTCGCCATGAACCTGACCGACGGCATCCTGCGTTGCCGCTACCGGAAATCCTGGACCAGGCCCTCGATGATGACGCCCGGGCGCGTCTACGAGATCGCGATCGAGCCCTTCGCCACGGGGAATCTGTTCAAGACCGGGCATCGCATCCGGCTCGACATCTCCTCCAGCAACTTCCCGCGCTTCGATGTCAACCCGAACACCGGCGCACCGGAAGGCTCCGCAGGGCCGCGGCGCATCGCGACCAATACCGTCCATGTCGATCGCGACCGGCCGTCGCACATCGTGCTGCCGATCGTGCCGGTCGCCTCGCTTACGCCGCTCGGATGAAGCGCAGGGTCTGGAAGTCGCAGCGGAATTGAATCACGTCCGGGCGGACCTGATCCGGCGCCTCGTTGCCCTTGAGCACGCGCGCGAGCAGCCGCGCGACCTGACGCATGTCCTCGGGCCGCATGCCCCAGCGGGTGATCTCCTGCGTGCCGATGCGGATCCCGTTCAGGTCTCCGGCAACCTCGGCGATCGGCAGGCCGATGCCGCAGAGCAGCAGGTTCGCCTTCGCCAGATGCTTGGACGCGGTCTGGCCGCCGCCGAAGGTCGCCGCGTGCAGGGCGAGATGGTGGCTCTCGGTATGGCCCCTGCGGGTCACGCCATGCACCCGAAGCCCCTCGGCCGCGAGCGCTTCGCCGAGTGCGCGCGCGTTGGCAATGCACATCTCGGCGTAGGAAGCCCCATGGGCGAGCAGGTCGAGCACCGACATCGCCAGCGCCGCGGTCTTGCCGAGATCGAAATTCGCGGTGAGGCCGGGATAGGCGATCTTGTCGATGCGCTCTGCGAGCTCCGCCTCGGTGGTCATCACCAGACCCGAAGGCGGGCCGCCGAAGGCCTTGTAGGTCGAGCAGGTCATCAGATGCGCGCCCTCGGCGAGCGGCGCCTGGAAACGGCCGCCGGCGATCAACCCGGCCATATGCGCCGCGTCGTAGAGCACCCAGGCACCGATCTCGTCGGCGATCGAGCGCACCGCACCGACGTCATAGGGAAAGAGACAAAGCGAGCCGGCAACGGTGATGACCTTGGGCTTGAGCCGCTTCGCCTCGATACGCAGCCGGTCGAGGTCGATCGCCATGCGTGCGGCGTCATAGGGAACGGGATGGATCTCGAGCCCGTAGAGTCCGGCAGCGCCCGCGCGATGATGCGTGACATGCCCGCCCATCTCCGGCGGGAACGCCATGATGCGGTCACCCGGCGCACAGGTCGCCATGAAGGAGTAGAGATTGGCGAGCGCCCCGGAGCCGACGCGGATCTCAGCAAAGGGCGCCTTGAACAGCCGCTTTACAAGCGCCTCGGCAACGACCTCGATGCGCTCGGCATGCTCCATCCCCATCTCGTATTTGTCGCCGGGATAACCGAGCGAGGGGCGGTTACCGAGCGAGCGGCCGAGCATCGCTGCCGCGCGAGGGTTCATCACATTGGTGCCGGCGTTGAGGCCGATACTCTCGATGTCCATGTGACGCTCATGCGCGTCGACCAGCGCATGAAGCGAGGCGTCGATCCGATCGAGGTCGTCCGACAGCAATTCCCGCTCGGCGTCCGCGACCACCTGCCGGCAATCCGCCGGCAGCCATAGCTTTTCAGGGTCGCTTCTCGTGTCCATCTCTAATCCGCTGCCGCGCTCTCGGGATAGCGGCCCGGCGGCCCGAATAGCTGGCGGATCCGATCGCGCCATGTCTTCGCCTTGAGCAGGTCGCGGCCCATCGCGATCCATTCGTGCAAGGCGACGAAGATGGGGTTGTAGGATTTGAGCGGCGTCACCAGCCCGTAGCGACAGGGAACGTCGTCACGTTCGGCGACGAAGGTGCCAAATATCCGGTCGAAGATGATCAGCACGCCGCCGTAGTTGGCGTCGATGTATTCTCGGTTCGCCGCGTGATGCACGCGGTGATGCGAGGGCGTGTTGATGACGTATTCGAGCCAGCCCAGCTTCGGGATCCAGGTCACGTGCAGCCAGAACTGATAGAGGAGATTGAGCCCCAGCGCCGTGACCACGACGATGATGGGAAACCCGAGCCAGACCATCGGCACGTAGAAGAGCAACGTGCCGGTCAGCCTGCCGGTCCAGCCGAAGCGGTAGGCGGCCGACAGGTTGAGCTGGTTCGGCGAGTGATGGACCGCATGCGTCGCCCAGAACCAGCGCATGCGATGGCTGCAACGGTGGAACCAGTAGTAAAAGAACTCCATGCCGATGAACAACGCGAAGAAGGCCGCGAAGCTGTCCAAGGGCACGGTCGCGATGCGGTTGTCCCAGGCCCAGATGAACAGCGGCGTCGCCAGGCTGAGAGGCAGCAGATAGATGAGTTCCCGCGCGGTCACGTCGAACAGCGAAACGAAATAGGCCTTCCAGTCGTAGTCGCGCTTCAGCAGGCGGTCGAGGACGACGCCCTCGATCGTCGCGAGCACGATGACGGCAGGAACGAAGTAGAGGATCCGCAACAGCGCCATGCGATTTCATTGTCGCACGGCTGGCTGACTTGTCGAGAGGCCCCGCCGGAGCGGCGCCGCTCAGGCGGCCGGCTTCAGCGGCAGCGCCAGGGCATCCTCGATCTCGACGCGGTTGCGGCCCTGGGCCTTGGCCCGATAGAGCGCAACGTCGGCGCGGCGCACCATGGCTTCGAGCTCGGCGTCGCCCGGCCGATAGCCCGTGACGCCAACCGAGATTGTGACGGCGACGCTCTCGCCGGATTCGAGCGTGACCGGCGCTTCGGCGATGACCTCGCGCAGCCGTTCCGCCAGGGTCCGGGCACCGTCGACCGGCGTTTCCGGCGTCATCACGACGAATTCCTCGCCGCCCCAGCGCCCGATCACGTCGGACCCGCGGATCAGCGTGCGGCAGCGCCGCGCGACCTCGCGCAGCACGCGGTCGCCGGCGACATGGCCATGGGTGTCGTTGACGCGCTTGAAATGATCGATGTCGAAGAGCAGCACCGATAGCGGCCGTTCGTAGCGCGACACGCGGAACAGCTCGGCCTCGGCCAGGAGCTCGATATGCGCCCTGGTGGCCACCATGGTCAGGCGATCGCGGGTCGCCCATTCGCGCAGCTCGCGCTCGCGCACCTTGGCGTCGGCGATGTCGCGGATGGTCAGCGCAAAGATGGCAGGGCCGGGTTGCCGCACGCGCGCGCTCGTGACCTCGATCGGGACCAGAGGACCATGCGGCCGGCGGCCGACCAGCTCGATCGGCGAATTGTACGGCTCCGAGTCGTCCGCGGGCAGCAGCGTGTGCCAGAGGTAGTCGATCAGCCCGAGGCTCCGGCGATCCGCCATCAGCGCGAAAGCATCGGCCACGCTCAGGTAGGAGGCGCGAATCTGGAATAGCTTCTCGGCCGGGTGGTTGGCCGCAACGACGTGGCCGTCGCCATCGACGAGGAGAACGGCGTCGCGGACGGCGTCCAGCACCGCCTGCAGAGCCGGCGGGTTCGGGGCTTGGCGCTCTTCGGAGGTGTGGACGACCAGCTCCATCGTAGGCATTTCTTAACGACCGCAGCCTGCCGGCGTCTGTGACGGCCGCCACATTGTGCCGATCCTGGCCGGCGGCCTATGATCCGCGCCATGACCGCCGCTCCCAAATCCCCCGCTTTCCGCCCGCTTCCAGCGACAGGAACCCCCGACTCGGCGCCCCCTGCCCCCTCCTATCCGACGACGCGGATGCGGCGCGTGCGGATGCAGGGCTGGACTCGGCGCCTGGTCGCCGAGAACCGCCTCACGACCGACGATCTGATCTGGCCGGTCTTCGTGCAGGAGGGCTCGGGCGTGTCGTCGGACATCGCCGCGATGCCCGGCGTCCAGCGCCACTCCATCGACCGGCTGGTCGACACCGTCGGCGAGGCAGGCGAGCTCGGCGTGCCGGCGATCGCGCTCTTCCCTTACACCGACCCGGCGCGCAAGGACGCCGACGGCACCTATGCGACCGACCCCGGCAATCTGATGTGCCGGACGGTACGCGCGCTCAAGAAGGCGCATCCCGAGCTTGGAGTCATCTGCGACGTGGCGCTCGACCCCTATACGAGCCATGGCCATGACGGGCTTCTGCGCGACGGCAAGATCCTCAACGACGCGACCGTCGAGGTGCTCGTCCGCCAGGCGCTGGCGCTGGCCGATGCCGGATGCGACGTCATCGCCCCCTCCGACATGATGGATGGCCGCGTCGGAGCCATCCGCCGCGCACTTGACGATCGCGGCCTGACGGACGTCATGATCATGGCCTACGCGGCCAAGTACGCCTCGGGCTTCTACGGGCCGTTCCGCGATGCTATCGGCTCGAAGGGCAATCTCGGCGGCGCCAGCAAGTCCACCTATCAGATGGACCCGGCCAACGGCGACGAGGCGATCCGAGAGGTCGGCCTCGACTTAGCCGAAGGCGCCGACATGGTGATGGTGAAGCCGGGCCTTCCCTATCTCGACATCGTCCGCCGCGTGAAGGACGCCTTCGCCGTGCCGACCTTCGCCTACCAGGTCTCGGGCGAGTTCAGCATGATCCGCGCTGCTGCCGAGCGCGGCTGGATCGACGGCGAGCGCGTGATGATGGAGGCCCTTCTCGCCTTCAAGCGCGCCGGCGCCGACGGCGTGCTTACCTACTTCGCCGTCGACGCGGCGAAGAAGCTCAAAGCCGGCTGAAGAACGCGGCGATCGCCCGGTCGTGCCACGCGACCGGCGATCCCGCCCCGTGAAATCCGACATGGCCGCCGGCGCCGAAGAGCGGCCTCAGCTTCGGACTG
>VGEH01000137.1 GCA_016869375.1 Alphaproteobacteria bacterium
TTCGACCCGCCGCTCCATGACCGACGGGGCCGATGCCCCGAAAACACCCGTTCCCTCAATCCCAAACCAATAACCCGACACCCGACGAACCAACCCGCGATGAAAAAGGCGCAACGACAAAGCATGCCATCTGATCGCCTTCCATCGCCGCAATTCAAATCATGCTCGCTCGTGAATAGGCCGGGTTAGAGGGCGACGCACGGTGTCCCATATTGCGGCCGAAGCGCTGGTGGCGCCGGCTCGCAGGCGTAGGCGCTAACGGGCTGCTATGCCAATGCGAGCGGGACTCAACCGATTGTGGGATCGTCCCGTTTTGACAGGAAGTTCAGAACAGAAACGACCTAGCCGCCTCCCTCGTCTTACTTCCGTAATTCGACTACCGGTCGATTTCCACCCCTGCCCCATCGAAGGGACCCGTCGTCGAACTGGTGATCTCCCATCACCAGGGGACCCGGGCGGCAGGAGTTGCCAGGAAGCAGACGACGGGTGGACCGGGCCAGACCCCGAATGAAAGGGGACCACGCTCAGGCAATCTGCCTCCGTAGGGGTTCATTTCCGCCTCGATCGCGAGCGCATAGGGACCCTAGCGCTACGCTCCGCGGCGAGCGCCCGGCTTGTCCGGCGGGGACAGGGTCCACACCTTTCGTGCGGCCTAGGTCGGTCATCCGGAATTGGGTAGCTGCCTCCGCCAGCACGTTGCAGACTTTGGACGATGAGAAGCAGCCACTACACCGCCCGCAGCCTCCTACGGGCCAAGGTCGAGAAGTTTGCGCACAAGGTCGAAATGCTCAACGGCACGGACGCCGAAGGGAACGACGACTACAAGGCTTGGGAGCGACGCCACGCCGAGATGCTGAGGTGGGCTCATGAACGGTGCGGACCGAACGGGTACACAACGTCGTCGCGGTCGGTTGAGATGAAGGGCGGCTTCCGGGACGTGGTCTCGTTTCACTTCGCGACCGGGAAAGACTCAAACGCCTTTCAGACGCGGTTCATCGACAAGTGGCGAGGCTAGTGCGAGCCTAGCCCTATGTGCGGCAAGTTCACTCAGCAGATGCCTTGGCGGGAGCTGGTCCGCCTCTACAACATCCATCAAGAGCCAGGCGACGGACCGTCGCCTGAGACTGGGGACGAAGGCGAGCCCGAGGAGCGTATCGAGACCAGCACGCCAATGCGCTCGGCGCGGATCATGGTCACCGATGATCTTGGCCGCCGTCGCTTGGTCCGCATGCGATGGGGCTACGACAAGCGCGGCAAGCCAGAACCGGGTCGCCGGCCTGAGTTAGTTGTTCACGCTCGCTGCGAGACCATCGACCAGAAGCCGACCTTCAAGAAGTCCTTCCTGGAGGGGCGTCGCGGCGTGCTGTTCGTGAAAACCTTCAACGAGGGCGAAGAGGTCGGTAGCAAGACCAAGCAGTACGTGCTCACGCCCAACGATCAGCAGCCGATCCCCGTTGCGGTGCTCTGGGACAGGTTCACGATTGAGGGCGGCGCGACCTATCTCGCCTTCGTGATGGTCACCACGATCAACAACAAGCTGATCGGCACGATCACCGACCGGATGCCGGCCGTCCTGGAGCCCCAGGACATAGGGAAGTGGCTGGGGGAGGAACCGGCGACGCCCGAAGAGCTGAAGGCCATGCTGAAGCCCTATGAGGGCGACTGGACGATGGCGCCGCAAGATCCTCCACCGAAGCCGCCACGTCCTCCGAAGCCTCCCAAACCGCCTGCGCCGCGCGTCACGGATAAGCCCGACCAAGGGAAGCTGTTCTAGTGAACCTCGGTAACGACGTCTGGCGCGAGGCTCGCCGCTACGTCGACCGATACAGCGCCGACGCGGACCTGCAGGTCGCGTTTCCAGATGGACGAGATCACGGGCATGACGCTGATTGCCAGCGATCTCGCTGCAGCCCGGAGTATTCGGTGCAACGCTGAGAGGCCGCGCTGGCCATCAGATTCATTGCGGCTCGAAATCTCGCCGCGTTGTTGCAGCGTTGTTGCAACTCATAACGCGGAATTGATCGGCCTGACGGCCGCGACCTAACTTATTGATTTAGAAAGTTTACTGGCGGACCCGACACGATTCGAACGTGCGACCTTTGCCTTCGGAGGGCAACGCTCTATCCAGCTGAGCTACGGGTCCTAACCGGGCGGGAACCTACCGCACAGCTTCTCCGCACGCAACGCGGCCGGGCGGCCGGTCTCGGCGCGCTCGATCTCGGCGCCCGACGGCACCGGGCGCGAGGGTGCCGCCATGAAGGCGGCGATGTCGTCGATCGGCTCGCGGCCGGCGAGATCGCGCGTCAGCATGTGGTGGCCCTCGGGATAGAGGATGATGCGCCAGCCGCCTGCGGGCGCCGCCGGCAGGCTTCGGACCATCTTGCAGGTCGGCCGCTTCGGCACGACATCGTCGGCATCGCCGTAGAGGATGATCGCAGGCCCGGTCAGCGCGGCAGCGGCCTCGAGGCCCTCGTCCATCAGCTTGACCAGGCCGTCGACCGCATCGACGCGCGTCTCCTTAATGACCAGCGGGTCGTTGCCGAGGCGGCGCAGCATCGCGTTGTTGTCGGACGGCGTGATCGGGAGACCAGCGCCGCTCATCCGCCACCACGGGATGGTATGCGAGAGGAGCCAGAGCGGCCCGGTCTGCCAGAACGGCATGGTGGACGCGCCCCACACCGCCGGCGCGATCAGGACAACGCCGTCGACATCCGGCTTCGGCGCCTTCGCATGCGCCGCCAGCACCACCGCACCGCCCATGCTCTCGCCGATCGCGTAGAGGGGAAGGCCAGGATGGCGCGCGCGCAGCAGCGTCACGGCGTCGCGGTAGTCCGCGATCATCTTCTCGCTGCCGTGCCAATAGCGGCGCCCCGGCGCCTCGCCGAAGCCGCGCTGATCGAGGGCGTAGACGGCGATGCCGCGCTCCGCAAGCTCGGTCCCGACCTCGGAGAAGGCCATGCTGTAGTCGTTGAAGCCGTGCAGCGCGATCGCCACGGCCCAGGGGTTGCCCGAGGAAGGCAGCCAGCGGCGAAGCGGCAGGCGGCTGCCGTCTGTCGCGATCAGGTCGCGGCCCTCGAGTCGCGGCGTCTCGCCCGCCGGCGGCGCGGCCGGCGGCGGATGGATCACCGGCGCGCAGGCGGCGAGCCAGAACGCGAGGAGGAAAGCGGCCCGTCTCAGTCGGCGGCGTCCGGCTTGCGGGTGAGCTGGAGGAAGATGTCCTCCAGATCCGACTCGACCGTGGTGAGGTCGTTGATGACAAGGCTGTCGCTCGCCGCCGCGGCAAGAATCGCGGCGACCGGCGTCTGGCTCGGACGGTAGTGCACGGAAATCCGCCGCGGACCTGCGAGCGCGGCGCCCAGACGCACCAGCGCCGGCGGCACCGAGGTGAGGTCGCGCTCGATCACCAGCTCGACCGTCTTGGTGTCGAGCCGGGAAATCAGCGCGGCGGTGGTGTCGTTGGCGACCAGCTTGCCGTGATTGATGATCGCGATCTGGTCGCAGAGCTCCTCGGCCTCTTCGAGGTAATGCGTGGTGAGCAGGATCGTCACGCCCTCCTCGTTGAGCTTGCGGACATAGGACCAGAGCTGGCGGCGCAGCTCGACATCGACGCCGGCCGTCGGCTCGTCCAGCACCAGCACAGGCGGCGCATGCACCAGCGCCTTGGCGACCAGGAGGCGACGGCGCATGCCGCCCGACATCGCACGTGCATAGGAGTCGGCCTGGGGCGTGAGCCCAACCGCTTCCAGGATCTTGGCGGTGCGTCGTTCCGACTTCGGCACGCCATACAAACCCGCATGGAGGTCGAGAAGCTGCCTCGGCGTGAAGAAAGGATCGAGGTTCAGTTCCTGCGGCACGACGCCTATGGCGCCGCGAGCGCGCCGGGGATCCTCGTCGATGTCGATGCCCCAGACCTCGGCATGGCCGGAGGTCTTGAGAACCAGGCCCGCGAGAATATTGATGAGCGTCGACTTGCCGGCGCCGTTGGGGCCGAGCAGGCCGAAGAGGCTGCCGCGCGGGATCGCGAGGTCGACATTGTCGAGCGCCTGCTTCGGCCCGCGCTTGCCGGAGGCGGGGTAGGTCTTGCTTAAGTTCGAGACGGCGACGGCATGTCGAGGCTGTGGCATCGGCGGAGTTCGTGGGTTGCCTGAGACGCGCCTTCGGCTATCATCCGCGCTCGTCCCGGTCAAACGTCGGAAGGTTGGGAATGCAGCCGCTCGAGACCGTCATCGCCGAGGAACCCGTCGTCGCCTGCGACGGCGGCAATGGCCCGCTCGGCCATCCGCGCGTGTTTCTCAACATGGGCGACAAGCGCGAGATCGACTGCCCCTATTGCGGCCGGCACTACGTGCTGAAGGAAGTCGCGGTCGCCCAAGCCGCCCACTGAGCGGCCTCAGGCGAGGCGAGCCAGCAGCACGATCAGATCCCGGGCCAACGCGTCGAGCGCTTCGAGCATATCGCCGACCGCCTCGACGTTCGCGGCGACGTCATCCGCGTCCCGCACCTTCCGGCCCAGCTCCTGATTGGCGAGCTCGAGCGCCTCGATCATGCGCCGGACGTCATCCCAGCTTGCCAACCGCTCCGTGACGACGCGGACGACCACGGCCTCCGCGTCAGCAAGCGACCGGCATGCCTTGCCGAGACTCTCGAGCTCGATCATCTCTTCGGAGGTGAGGGGCACCTTGATGCGCAGATGCTCGAGTTCCTCGACGCGCCCGCGAAGCGCCTTCGCTTTGCCAAGGATCTCTGCCCGCGCGACCTCCCGCGCCGCGACGATCCGGTCGATGGTGAGGTCGAGGGACTTGGAAGCCAACTCGGAGACGACCATCCGTCTCTCCTCTGCCAGGAGCCTCCATGATCGGCCGGCCGGCGCCGGAGGCATCCTCCGTTCGAGGGAGGATAGGACGACAATGCCGGGATGTAGCTTCGGCCGGGCAGCAGGCGCTAAGGTCCCGGCATGACCTCCTCCAATGCCCCTCACCTCTATCTGGTCGACGGCTCCGGCTACATCTTCCGGGCCTTCCATGCGCTGCCGCCGCTGACGACGCCGGACGGCACGCCGTCGGGCGCGGTGTTCGGCTATTGCCAGATGCTGAACCGGCTGACCCAGGATGTCGGGGCTAGCCAACTCGCGGTCATCTTCGATGCCGGGCGCACCAGCTTCCGCAACGAGGTCTATGCGGACTACAAGGCGCACCGGCCGGAACCGCCGCCGGAGCTGATCCCGCAATTCGCGCTGATCCGCGACGCGACCCGCGCCTACAACCTCCCCTGCATCGAGCTCCCGGGCTACGAGGCCGACGACCTGATCGCGGCCTATGCCGAGGCCGCGGTCGCCGCCGGCTACAAGGTCACGATCGTCTCCTCCGACAAGGATCTGATGCAGCTCGTCGCCGACGGGATCGAGATGTACGACCCGATCAAGCTCAAGCGCATCGGCCGCGACGAGGTGATCGAGAAGTTCGGCGTGCCACCGGAGAAGGTCATCGACGTCCAGGCGCTGATCGGCGATCCGACCGACAACGTGCCGGGCGTGCCCGGCATCGGCGTCAAGACCGCAGCGCAGCTCATCACGGAGTACGGCGACCTCGACTCCCTGCTTGCCCGTCTGGGCGAGATCAAGCAGCCGAAACGACGCGAAACCCTCGAGACGAACAGGGAGAAGGCGCTGCTGTCGCGCCGGCTGGTCACGCTCGACCGTAAGGCACCGCTGCCTGAGCCGCTCACCGCCTTCGCGGTCAAGAAGGCCGAACGCCAGGTGCTGCGCGACTTCTTCCAGAAGATGGGCTTCACCAAGCTGATCCAGCGTCTCGACGCGGCACCGGACGGCGGCTCCGGCGCTCCGGTCGTCACTTCGGCGGCGACCACGACAGCATCGGTGCCGGCCGGCAAGGCGGAGAAGCGCTATGAGCTGGTGCAGTCGCTCGACGTGCTCAAGGAATGGGTACGCCGCGCGACCTATGCCGGCGTCGTCGCCTTCGATACCGAGACGACCTCGTCCAACGCGGCGCAGGCCGAGCTGGTCGGCGTCTCGCTGGCGCTGTCGCCGGGCGAAGCCTGCTATGTCCCGCTCGGCCATCGCGCCGGAGGCGGCGGCCTCGATCTCGGCGAGAGGCCGCCGCAGATCCCGCTCAAGGACGCCGTTGCGGCGCTGAAGCCGATGCTCGAGGACCCTTCGGTCCTCAAGATCGGATACGAGATCAAATTCGACCAACGGGTTATGCGACGCCTTGGCGTCGCCGTGGCGCCGGTCGACGACGCCATGCTGCTGTCTTTCGTGCTCGACGCCGGTTCGCACAGTCATGGCCAGGCTGAGCTTTCCGAACGCCACCTCGAGCACAAGACCATCGCGCTCGACGAGATCACGGGCGCGGGCAAGGCCCGGATCACCTTCGCCGATGTCTCGCCAGACAAGGCGCTCGGCTACGCCGCCGAGGAAGCCGATGTCGCGCTGCGCCTGCATCGCGAGCTCAAGCCAAGGCTGATTCGCGAGCGCCTGACCACGGTCTACGAGACCGTCGAGCGCCCGCTCGTGCCGGTGCTGGCGGCGATGGAAACCGCCGGCATCAAGGTCGATCCGGGTACCCTCCATCGCCTGAGCAACGAGTTCGGCAGGACGATGGCGACTCTGGAAGGCGAGCTTCACAAGATTGCCGGGCGCGAATTCAACGTCGGCTCGCCGAAGCAGCTCGGCGAGATCCTGTTCGACGAGCTCAAGCTGCCCGGCGGCAAGAAGGGCAAGACCGGCGCCTATTCGACGCACTCCGACATACTGGAGGAGCTGATCGACGAGCACCCGATGCCGAAGAAGATCCTCGACTGGCGGCTCGTCTCGAAGCTCAAATCGACCTATGCCGATACGCTGATCGAGCAGATCGATCCGGTCACCCGGCGCATCCACACGACATACGACATGGCCGGTGCGGCGACCGGGCGGCTCTCCTCGAACGATCCCAACCTGCAGAACATCCCCGTCCGCTCCGAGGAAGGCCGGCGCATCCGCGCCGCCTTCATCGCCGAGGACGGACACAAGCTGCTCTCGGTCGACTACTCGCAGATCGAGCTTCGCCTCGTCGCCGAGATGGCCGAGGTCGAGCCGCTGAAGCAGGCCTTCCGCGACGGGCTCGACATCCATGCGCTGACCGCATCCCAGGTCTTCGGCGTGCCGCTGGAAAAGATGGACCCGCTGACGCGCCGCAACGCCAAGGCGATCAATTTCGGCATCATCTACGGCATGTCGGCCTTCGGCCTCGCCAGGCAGATCGGCGTGGCGCAGAGCGAGGCTTCAGCCTTCATCAAGGCCTACTTCGAACGCTATCCCGGCATCCGCGCCTATATGGACAAGGCCAAGGAGACGGCGCGCAAGCACGGCTATGTCACCACGCTGTTCGGCCGCCGCGTGCATGTGAAGACGATCGCCGACAAGAACCCGGCGATGCGCAGCTTCGCCGAGCGCCAGGCGATCAACGCGCCGATCCAGGGCACCGCGGCCGACATCATCAAGCGTGCAATGATCCGCATGCCCGCGGCGCTCGGCGAGGCCGGCCTCAAGACCCGCATGCTGCTGCAGGTGCATGACGAGCTCGTGTTCGAGGCACCCGACGCCGAGGTCGAGACGGCCAAGGCCTTGGTCCGCAAGGTGATGGAAGGCGCCATCGCCCCCGCCGTCAACCTCGGCGTGCCGCTGATCGCAGATGCCGGCGTGGGAACCACCTGGGCCGAGGCGCATTGAAGTTCTGCCGGCCGGAGCGTTCGAAGCGCCTCGTCTAATCCGGGTGGCGTCTCGTCCCCCGATCCCGAGGCAGCAATGGCATTGGCAGACCGACTGGAGACGGCGCTCGAAGCGCGTCCGGACGAGGACGCGCCGAGAACCCTGCCCCGCAACCTCTTCCGCTTCATACTGACGACGACCGGGCGACATCAGGTCCTGCTGTCTTTGCTGACCGGCGTCGTCTTCCTGTTGGAGCTGGCACCGCTCGAGATCCAGCGCCGCGTCGTCAACGAGCTGACCGAGCGGCGCGATTGGCAGGTGGTCTTCTGGCTCGCGGCCGCCTATGGCGGCATGGCGCTGGTCCACGGCCTGATCAAGCTCGGCCTCAATGTGTACCGGGGCTGGGTCAGCGAGAGCGCGACGCGCGACCTTCGCCGCCGCGCGCACGCGCTCTGCGGCTCGCCCTCCGGCACCAGGACGCTGCCGGAGGAAAGCGGCACCCAGGTCTCGATGGTGGTGGCCGAGGTCGAGCCCATCGGCGGCTTCGTCGGCGCCGCGATCTCCGAGCCGCTGCTGCAGGCGGGCATCCTGGTCACCGTGCTGAGCTACATGTTCTATCTCGAGCCCTGGCTCGGCCTAGTCACGCTCGCGATCTTCCTGCCGCACATCTTCGTCGTGCCGCTGATCCAGAAGGTCATCAATCGCCGCACGCACCTTCGCGTCGAGACGCTGCGCAAGGTCAGCGCCGGCATCGTCGCCGCCGGCACCGAGGAAGGCGAGCCGAGCCAGCGCGGCGAGCGCCTGATCCAGCAGGTGTTCATGCTCAACATGGGCATCTTCAAGCTGAAGTTCTCGATGAACTTCATCATGAACCTGACGCATCACCTGCAGATCGCCGGGGCGCTGATGTTCGGCGGTTGGCTGGTCCTGAACGGCCGGATCGAGCTCGGCACCGTGGTCGCGTTCATTTCGTCGATCGGGCGGCTCAACGATCCTTGGGGCGACCTGGTGAACTACTTCCGCGATCTGAGCTCGACCTTGGTCAAGTACAGACTGGTCGCCGACGCTATCGAGCGGCTCTGCGCCAACCGCCGCGACTAGCTAGTCGGCGACGGCGATCGCCTTCGCGTCGCAGTCGGCGAGGAGACGCGCAAAACGATCTGCCGCGACCGGCCGCGAGAGCAGGTAGCCCTGCGCCGTATCGCAACGCTTGCCGGCGAGGAAGGCAAGCTGCGCTTCGGTCTCGACGCCTTCGGCCACGACCTTGAGATTGAGGCTGTGCGCCATGGACAGGATGGTCGATACGATTGCGGCGTCGTCCGTGCTGCGCGTCACGTCGTTGATGAAGCTGCGGTCGATCTTGAGCGTCTGGATCGGCATCCGCTTGAGGCGGTTGAGCGAGGAATAGCCGGTGCCGAAATCATCGATGGCGAGCTCGATGCCGAGCGCGCGCAGCTGCGTGAGGGTCGCGATCGCCTGATCGGCGTCGTGCATGACGACGCTCTCGGTAAGCTCGAACTCGATCTGGCTTCCGCTGACGCCCGACTCGGCCAGGATCGATGTCACCATCTGGATGAAGTCGGGGCGCCGGAACTGCAGGAAGGATAGGTTGACCGCGATCCGCGGCACCGCGTGGCCGGCCGCCTTCCATGTCACGATCTGGCGGCAGACCTCGCGCAGCACCCACTGGCCGATGGCGACGATCAGGCCGGAGGATTCGGCTACCGGGATGAAGATCCCGGGCGAGACCGGACCGAGCTCCGGGTCGGTCCAGCGGATCAGCGCCTCGGCCCCGGTCAGGGCGCGCGACGGGATGTCGTATTGCGGCTGGTAGTGGACCTCGAACTCGCCCTTCTCGAGCGCGCGGCGGAGCCGGAACTCGAGCTTGAGGCGCTCGAGCGCACGCGTCTCCATGCGGTCGTCGAAGAAGCGAAAGGCGGAAGTCCGCTGCTCCTTGGCGTGCCTCATCGCGGTCGCGGCATTGCGGGCCAGCGCTTCGGCTTCGGCGCCGTCACCGGGGTGGAGGGCGATCCCGATCGATAGTCCGACAACGAGCTCGCCACCGTCCAAGCGGAACGGCTCGGAGACCGAACGCAGGATGCGTTCGGGTAGAACCTCGATCGGCTCCTCGTCTCGGAAATTCTCGACGATCATCGCGAACTCGTCGCCACCGAGCCGGGCGACCGTATCGCCGTGGCGGACGACGCCGAGGAAGCGCCGCGCCAGCTCCTTCAGCAGCTCGTCGCCGGCGCGATGGCCGAGACTGTCGTTGACGACCTTGAACTCGTTCACGTTGATGTAGAGCAGCGCCAGCTTGCTGCCCGACAAATGCGAGCGATCGAGGGCCTGGCCGAGGCGTGCCTGGAAGAGCCAGCGATTGGGGAGCTGGGTCAGTGCGTCGTAGTTGGCCTGGTGGCGGATCCTTTCCTCGTCCTGCTTGTGCCGGGTCATGTCGCTGAAGACGCCGACGAAGTTGACGACGCGACCGTCGACATCGCGCACCGCGGCGAAGCTCAGCCATTCGACGCAGAGCTCGCCGTTCTTGCGCCGGTTCCACACCTCGCCCTGACAATGCCCGGTGGTCGCGAGCATGGAAGCCATCGCCTCGTAGAAGCCCGGCTCGTGTCGACCGGAGGAGAGGATACGTGGCGTATGGCCGGCGACCTCGTCCTCGCGGAAGCCGGTGATCGCGGTGAAGGCGTGGTTGACCTTCTGGATGCGCTGGTACGGATCGGTGACGATGATCGCCTCGCCCGTGGTCTCGAACACGGTCGTGGCGAGGCGGAGCTGCTCCTCGACCGAGCGGCGCTCGGTCAGGTCACGGGCGACAGCCTGGGCGCGATCGCCGACCGGCATAAGTGTCCATGAGAGCGAGCGGAAGCCGCCATCCTTCGCCCGGCAGCGCGCGGCGAAATCGACCATCGGCAGGCCCTGGCCGACCTTGACGAACTCGACCGTGGCGGCCAGCGCATCCTCGGGGTGGAAGAGATCGACGAGCGGCCGCCCCAGAAGCTCGGCCTCCTCGTATCCCAGCACGCGCTCGAAGGCCGGATTGATGCGCTCGATGCGGCCGTCACGGCGGATCAGGCACAGCATGTCGGTGGCCAGATCGAACACGCGGTCGCGCTGCTCCTCGGCGCGCTTGCGCGGCGTGACATCCGTGACCTTGCCTTCGACGCAGACGAGCCAGCCATTGCGATCACGGACTGCATGCGCGCTCTCCGAGACCCAGATCACGGTTCCGTCGCGGCGCAGGATCTGGCTCTCGAAATCCTCGACCTTGCCGGCGATCGCGACCGCATCCATGAATTCGCGCCGCCGGCCTCCGACGACGTAGATGCCGGCAGCGACATTGATGTCGGCTGCCATCAGCGCGTCGGCCGTCTCGAAGCCGAGGATCCGGGCGAAGGCGGTATTCGCGCGAAGAACCCGCCCATCCGGCAGGGTCTGATAGAGACCGTCGTCGGAGTGCTCGAACAGCGAGCGATAGCTCGCCTCGGCCTCGGCCAGGCTGCGCGCCTGGTCGGCCGATCTTCGCCAGTAGCTGGGCAGGAGGACGAAGCATCCGGCGAGCATCGCGACCGAGATGAGTTCCGCCATGCGGGGGTCGACATAGGCGGCGATGACCGCACGCGCCGGATCGACGGCCGTCGCCGAGAGGATCAGCCCGGCGGCCACCAGCAACGCGAAAGGCAGCCGGAGCTGCGGCCGATCCCGCGTCAGGTGGAGGCCGAACAGGGTGACGACGGCGACCGCGAGCCAGCCGGCCGCGATCGCGCCGTTCAACCAGAGATCCCATGTCGCCATGCTCGCCATGCTCGCCAGGAAGCCCTTTGGTGGCGGAAAGCGCAGTTCTTACACTATCAGAGGACGAGCGTTGAAAATTGGTTAACGCTACCTGTGGTTAACCGGTGATCAATCCCCGCTAGCCCTGGCGGCTCGAGAGCCCGGCGCTATGTCATCAGGCAGCCATCGGCGAGGAAGAGACTTATCAGCCGGCGCGACCACGGAGTTCGGGATGACAGCTAAGGGAAGCAAGGACAACGAGGCCGACCGCCGGATCGAGGCGGAGATTGCCGATACCTTCGACGAGGAACTCGAGCTCGAGATCGACGACGAGCGACTGGAGAAGCTGCTCGACGAATCCGAGGAGCAGCGCGACAGCCACGGCATGGACCGTCGCTTCTATTTCAAAGAGCTGTTCCGACTGCAGAAGGAGCTGGTTACGCTCCAAGACTGGGTAATGGCCTCAAAGGAGAAGGTCGTCGTTCTCTTCGAAGGGCGCGACGCCGCCGGTAAGGGCGGCGTGATCAAGCGGATCATGCAGCGCCTCAACCCACGTATCTGCCGCGTGGCCGCGCTGCCGGCGCCGAGTGAGCGCGAACGAACCCAGTGGTACTTCCAGCGCTACGCCGCGCATCTCCCGGCCGGCGGCGAGATCGTGCTGTTCGATCGCAGCTGGTACAACCGCGCCGGCGTCGAGAGGGTAATGGGCTTCTGTACCGAGACCGAGGTCGAGGAGTTCTTCCGCTCGGTACCGGAGTTCGAGAAGATGCTGATCCGCTCGGGCATCCGCCTCTTCAAATACTGGTTCTCGATCACCGACGAGGCGCAGGACCTGCGCTTCCGCATGCGAGCCCGGGACCCGATCAAGCAATGGAAGCTGAGCCCGATGGATCTCGAATCGCGGCGGCGCTGGGAGGAGTACACCAAGGCCAAGGAAGAGATGCTGGCGCGCACCCACATTCCCGAGGCGCCCTGGTACATCGTCGAAGCCGTCGACAAGAAGAAGGCGCGGCTCAACTGCATCCGTCACCTCCTGAGCCTGATCCCTTATCGGGAGGTGAAGCGCGAGCCGGTCGCGCTTCCCGAGCGCGAGCGCAAGCAAGGATACAGCCGTCGGCCGCTCCCGAAGGAGATGTACGTGCCGGATGTCTATCGCGGCACGCCGGAGGTCACCTCATCGTCGGGATGTTGAAGTCGGCACCGGCGCGGATGCCGGTCGGCCAGCGCTGGGTCATGGTCTTGAGCCGCGTGAAGAAGCGCACGCCCTCCGGCCCGTGCATGTGGTGGTCGCCGAACAGCGAGCGCTTCCAGCCTCCGAAGGAGTGGAAGGCCAGCGGCACGGGAATCGGCACGTTGACGCCGACTATGCCGATCTTGACCGTGTTGCAGAAGTCGCGTGCCGCATCGCCGTCGCGCGTGAAGATCGCGGCGCCGTTGCCGAACTCGTGCCTGTTCACGAGATCGACGGCGCTCTTGTAGTCGGGCGAGCGCACCACCGAGAGCACGGGGCCGAAGATCTCTTCCTTGTAGATCGTCATCTCCGGCCTCACCTGATCGAACAGCGTGCCGCCGACGAAGAAGCCGTTCTCGTAGCCCTGGAGCTTGATGCCGCGGCCATCGACCACGAGCTTGGCGCCCTCGGCGACGCCGCGGTCGATATAGCCCTTCACCTTCTCCATGTGCGATCGCGTCACCACCGGCCCCATCTCGGCCTCGGGATCGGTGCCGGGACCGACCTTGAGGCCGCGCACTCTCGGCACCAGCTTGTCGATCAGCTTGTCGCCGACATCGCCGACGGCAACGGCGACCGAGACCGCCATGCAGCGCTCGCCGGCCGAGCCGTAGGCTGCCCCGATCAGCGCGTCGGTCGCCTGGTCGAGATCGGCGTCGGGCATCACCACCATGTGGTTCTTGGCGCCGCCCAGCGCCTGCACGCGCTTTCCGCTCGCGGTACCGGTCTTGTAGACGTACTCGGCGATCGGCGTGGATCCGACGAAGCTGACCGCCTGGATGTCCGGGTGATGCAGGATCGCGTCGACCGCGAGTTTGTCGCCATGGACGACGTTGAAGACGCCGTCGGGAAGGCCCGCTTCCTTCAGCAGCTCGGCGATGCGCACGCCGAACGTCGGATCGCGCTCCGACGGCTTCAGGATGAAGCAGTTGCCGGTCGCCAGCGCCACCGGGAACATCCACATCGGCACCATGGCCGGGAAGTTGAACGGCGTGATGCCGGCGACCACGCCCAA
>VGEH01000138.1 GCA_016869375.1 Alphaproteobacteria bacterium
GGAGCGGCCGGGGGCGATGCGCTGCGCTACGCAAGGGCTCCGCGCATCGCCCCCGGCCGCTCTCACACACCCACAGGGGGTCAACATTGAACGCCGATAGGGGGTCAAAGTTCAAAGCCGATTGACACCATCGCCGGCATTGTGCCCGCGACGATGGCAGCCGCCGCTGCGGCGAGAAGATGACGTCTCAGCATGGTTTCCTCCCGTTTCTTCGTGGCTTGAGGTTCAGGCGATCGAACTCGAACGGATCAGGGCGGCACCCGGCACCAGGTCGAGCGTTTCCTGGTTGCGGAGCGCCAGCGCCAGGTTGCGGCTGGCGAGCCTGGAATGCTCGCGCATCAGGCTTTCGGCCCGGGCGCCCTCGCGCTGCTCGATGGCGTCGAGGACGCAGCGATGATGATCCTGCGCGATGGTGAGGATCGTGCGCGCCTCGGGCATGGTCGACTGCACCATGACGAAGGCGCTGGGCGAAGCGAAAGGCAGGTTCACGGCGCGCTCGATCTGGCGTTCGAGCGGCCGGCTGTCGGCGAGCCCGACCAGGACCGCGTGGAAGCGGGCATTGAGCGCGACATAGTCGGAGAAGATCTCGACCGAGCGGCCGGTCTGGCGGACGACCTCGTCGAGCTCGGCAAGGCAACGCCTGAGCGGCGCGATCGCGGTCAGCGAGACGCCGCGCTCGGCCGCCAGTCTCGCCGCGAGGCCCTCGAGCACGCCCCGAATCTCGATCGAGTCCAGCACGTCGCGGTCGCTGAACGCCTTGACCGTGAAGCCGCCGGCCGCGCGCGGCTCGAGCAGGCCCTCCTCGGCCAGCCGGTGCAATGCCGCCCGGACCGGCGTACGGGACACGCCGACCCGGCCGACCAGCGAGAGCTCGGAGACGTGCTCGCCGGCCTTCAGCGCGCCGGTCAGCACGAGGTCACGGACCGCGAGCTGGGCTCGAACGGTCTGCGAATTCGACCTTTCAGGTTCGATCTCGGCGGCGACGGCCATCGGCAGGCAGGTACTCTCCGTATCCGAGCTGTATACAGAAATACGCCTGCAAGACCTGGTCAACGGGTTTCAGACCCCGTCGGACGCCCCTCGGTATACAGGCTAGCCGCGCTCGATCCGGTCGATGGCCATCCGGTAGGAGAGGATTCGTTCGGCCAACGCCTCGTATTGCGGGTCGATATGGGCGCCGTCGACGTAGTACTCCCCCGAGGGCGTCGCGCTCTTGCGCGCGACGATGACCTTCTTGGCCCAGGCGACCTCATCCGCCGTTGGCCCATAGGCCTCGTTGGCGATCGGGATCAGCGCCGGGTCCTCGAAGACGCGGCCGTCGAAGCCGAGCTCACGGCTGGCGAGGCACGAAGCGCGGAAGCCCTCCGGATCCTTCGGCTCACGGAACGAGCTGTCGATCACGGCGAGGTTGTTCGCTCGCGCCGCCAGCACCAGCGATGCCAGCGCCGGCACCACCGGCCAGCGGTTTGGCGCCGGACGGCGGAACGCGTTGAGGCCGCGCGAGAGATCGCCGAGGCCGACTGTGAGGCCGACCACGCGCGGCGAGGCGCTGGCGATGTCGTTCACGTTCACTAGGCCGCGCGGCGTCTCGATCATGCCCCAGATGCGGAGCGTAGGCGGCGCGCCATTGGCGACCAGCACCGCCTCGGCGGCACGGACATGGTCCGCCCCCTCGGTCTTCGCCAGCACGACGCCGTCGACCGACGCCTTGGCCAGCGCCTTCAGATCATCGTAGCCCCAGGGCGTGTCGAGGCCGTTCACCGTCACCAGCTTCTCCTGGTGGCGGAAGCCACCCTTCTCCAGCGTCGCGATCACGCGGCTTCGCGCCGCGTCCTTGTCGCCGGGCGGGACGGAATCCTCGATCTCGAACAGGAGGCAGTCAGGATGGTGGGACGCGGCACCTTCGTAGGCGCCGGCGTCGACGCCGAGGCGGTACAGAACGCTTCGCCTCGGCGTCGGCAGCTTGGGCTCGGCCATGCCGAGCGTGGTAACGAACGCCGTTGTCTATGTCCAGGCGATGCGGGAGAGTCGACGCATGCTAACGACACAACAGGTCGAAGCCGCCTCCGAGCTTCTCTGGACGCATTGGCAGGAAGGAAGGCGCCTTGCCGCGCTGCCGGCGCAGCTTAGCCCGGCCACCCGCACCGAGGGCTATGCGATCCAGGCCGAGCTCGAGAAGCGAAGCCAGGCTCCTCTCTTCGGCTGGAAGATCGCCGCGACCAGCGTCGCCGGGCAGAAGCACATCAACGTGGATGGCCCGCTGGGCGGCCGCATCCTCGCCGAACGCGTGCGCGATGCGGCCATGCCCTTGCCTTTCGGCGGCAATGCCATGCGGGTGGCGGAGGCGGAGTTCGCCTTCCGCTTCGCCCGCGACCTCGCGCCGCGAGCTAAACCCTATGCGGTTTCCGAGGTGCTGGATGCGGTCGAGAGCCTGCATCCGGCGGTCGAGGTGCCGGACTCGCGCTTCGAGGACTTCGTCGCCGTCGGCGCGGCGCAGCTCATCGCCGACAATGCCTGCGCCCATGATTTCGTCCTCGGCCCGGCGACGACGGCACCGTGGCGGACGATGGATCTGGTCGAGCATCCGGTGAAGGGCATCGTCACCGGCAAGCTCGAGCGCGACGGCAAGGGCGCTAATGTGCTGGGCGATCCGCGCGTGGCACTGACCTGGATCGCCAACGAGCTGTCCGGCCTCGGCATTCCGCTGAAGCAGGGCCAGATCGTGACCACCGGCACCTGCGTCATTCCGCTGCCGATCGTGCCGGGCGACGAGGTCGTCTGCGAGTTCGGTCCGATCGGCCGCATCGCCATCCGTTTCGCAGCGAAATAGCGAAGGCTTGCCTTTGATCGCGGTCGCGACTAACATACCCGCCATGTCGAAGATGCAGCCGGTTGCCGGCGCTCTCTATTTTGCGCGATACTTTACCCGCTGGTACGGACCGGCGGCTTAAGGATCGCGTTCACGCGTAAACCCGAAGCCGCCCTTCCGAGGCGGCTTTTGTGTTTTCAGGGGTAACCCTCAAGCCACGACATCCGCCGACGAAGAGCGGCCTCCGCACTGAGGAGGTCAGCATGACGTCGCCTACTTGGACACCGGAAAGCTGGAGGTCGAAGCCGATCCGGCAGGCCCCTGCCTATCCGGATGGGGTGGTGCTGGCCGCGGCGGAAGACGGCCTCCGACGATCCCCCCCGCTGGTATTCGCCGGCGAGACCCGCGAGCTCAAAGCATCGCTCGCGCGCGTCGCGACCGGCGAAGCCTTCCTGCTGCAAGGCGGCGACTGCGCCGAGTCCTTCGATGCCTTCTCGGCCGACTCGATCCGCGACAGCTTCAAGGTGCTGCTGCAGATGGCGGTCGCGCTCACCTTCGGCGGCGCCTGCCCGGTGGTGAAGGTCGGCCGCGTCGCCGGCCAGTTCGCCAAACCGCGCTCGGAGGCGATGGAGACCGTCGGCAACCGCGCGCTGCCCAGCTATCGCGGCGACATCATCAACGGGCACGCCTTCGACGAAGTGGCGCGCGTGCCCGATCCGAAGCGGATGTTCAAGGCCTACAGCCAGTCGGCCTCGACGCTCAACCTGCTGCGCGCCTTCGCCCAGGGCGGCTTCGCCGATCTGCAGCGCTTGCATCAGTGGAATCTCGGCTTCGTCGCGACGTCGCCGCAGGGGTTGCGCTACGAACGGCTCGCGCAGCGCATCGACGAAGCGCTGGCCTTCATGGCTGCTTGCGGCATCTCTTCCGATACGGTCGCGAGCCTCGGCCAGACCGCCTTCTACACCAGCCACGAAGCCCTGCTGCTGCCCTACGAAGAGGCGCTGACCCGCGTCGATAGCCTGACCGGCGACTGGTACAACTGCTCAACGCACATGCCCTGGATCGGCGAGCGCACGCGCCAACTCGATGGCGCCCATGTCGAGTTCTGCCGCGGCATCAAGAACCCGGTCGGCGTGAAGATCGGCTCAACGGTGACGCCGGACGAGCTGCTGGCGCTGATCGACGCGCTCAGCCCCGAGAACGAGCCGGGCCGGCTGACGCTGATCGTACGCATGGGAGCCGACAAGATCGGCGCCGCCTTGCCGCAGCTGGTTCGCGCCGTCGCCCGCGAGGGTCGTTCCGTCGTCTGGTCCTCCGATCCAATGCATGGCAACACGATGAAGGCCGCGAGCGGATACAAGACGCGTCGCTTTGACCGCATCCTTGCCGAGGTCCGCAACTTCTTCGACATCCACCGCGCCGAGGGCAGCCATGCCGGCGGCATCCATGTCGAGATGACCGGGCTCGACGTCACCGAATGCACCGGCGGGGGCCAGGCGATCAGCGAGGAAGGCCTGGGCGAGCGCTACCACACGCAATGCGATCCGCGCCTCAACGGCTCGCAGGCGCTCGAGCTCGCCTTCCTGCTGGCCGAGGAGCTGAAGGCGGAACGCGACATGCGGCGGTCGGCACTGCCAGCGGTCGCGGATTGACGCATACCGCCGCTGGCGGAACCGGCTTGAATCGTGCCTGCAACCGTGGAGGCTGAGGGGCCGCCTCGGGGGAGCACGCATGACCGGACCGAACTACACCGACCAGCCCTTCCGCCTGATGCTGCATCGGAAGATCCCGATGCGCGACGGCATCGACCTCTCGGCAGACATCTACCTGCCGAATGGCGAGGGCCGGCATCCGGTGCTGCTGCTCCGAACCATCTATCACAGCAAGGATCCGCGCTATGTCCGCTGGGCGGTGGGTTTCGTGAAGGCGGGCTATGCCGTGGTCCTGCAGGATTGCCGCGGCCGCCACGATTCGGACGGCACCTGGGAGCCCTATACCTGCGAGATCCCGGACGGCTACGACACGCATGAGTGGATCGGCAAGCAGCCCTGGAGCAACGGCAAGATCGGCACCTTCGGCGTGTCGTATCCCGGCTTCACTCAGAGCTGCCCGGCGCCCGACGGCAGCAAGCATCTTCAGGCGCTGGTGCCGATCGCCTCCCAGCAGGACAATTACGGCCATCACCGTTGCGACGGGCTGATCGCCTGGGCCAACACAGTGTTCTTCCCGAACATGATCGGACGAACCATGCAGGGCGAGGCGATGGCGCAGCTCAACCTGCAGACCATCCAGTCGCGCCTGCCGCTCAACGATGTCTGGGGCGAGACTGCCGACAGCCCCTATCTCAAGGGCGTGGTCGAGCACGAGGCCTATGACGAATTCTGGTCCAGCTATTCGCTCCGTCACCGCTACGAGAAGGTGGATGTCCCGTCATACTTCATGACCGGCTGGTACGACTCCCTGCTCAACGAGACGATCAAGGTCTTCCTCGGCTGGCGGAAGAACGCCCGCTCGGAAGCGGCACGGAAACTCACCAAGATCATCATCGGTCCGTGGAGCCATCAGGTGGCGCCCTGGGGCCGCGGCCAGAAGGGTTATCTCTGGGAGAAGGACGGCGTCTTCGACGACCGCACCTTTGGGCCGAATTCCTATCTCGACATCATCGATGAGCATGTCCGCTGGTACGACGCCCGGCTAAAGGACAAGAAGAACGGCATGGACGAGGAGCCACCGCTCCGCCTCTTCGTCATGGGCGAGAATGTCTGGCGCTTCGAGAATGAGTGGCCGCTGCAGCGCACGCGCTGGACCGTCTACCACCTGCACGCCGGCGGCAAGCTCGATGAGAAGAGGGCTTCAGGCGCCGAAGCATCCGACAAATTCCGCTACGACCCCGCCGATCCGGTGACGACCTGGGGCGGCAGCTATCAGATGAAGGATCTCGGCGGTCCGCGCGACCGTAGCAAGATCGAGGAGCGGAAGGACGTGCTGGTCTACACGACCGAGCCGCTCGATCGTGACATCGAGGTCACCGGCCCGGTGAGCGCCACGATCTGGGCCGCCTCCTCGGCCAAGGACACCGACTTCACCGCGACGCTGGTCGATGTCCACCCGGACGGCCGCGCCATCCTGCTGACCGATGGCATCTGCCGCGCCCGTTTCCGCAAGGCCGCCGATGGTTGGACCTCGGACGACTGGCACAAGGGCATCGCGCCCTATGAGAAGCTCTACGATCCGGCCTTCAAGCCGGAGCTGCTGACGCCTGACACGCCGGCCGAAGTCAAGATCGACCTATGGTCGACCTCGAACCTGTTCAAGAAAGGCCACCGCATCCGGGTCGAGATCTCGTCGAGCAACTTCCCGCGCTACGACCGCAACCTGAACACCGGCGGCCGCGTCGGCACCGAGAGCAAGGGGCAGCCGGCCGACCAGACGATTTTCCACGATGCCGAGCGGCCCTCGCGCATCACCCTTCCGGTGATCCCGCGCTGACCATGTCGAGGATTGTCTCGGTCCGGACCATTCTCGTCCGTCAGGCTCTGGCGCGCCCGATGGCTGGGCCGTTCGGCCAGCTCGCCGCGCGTCACAACCTGATCGTAGTCATCGAGACCGACCGCGGCTCGCGCGGTCTGGGCGAGGTCTGGGCCAACTTCCCGCCCTGGGGCTGCGGCGAACGCAAGGACATCGTCGAGCAGTGCCTCATCCCACTTCTGATCGGCCAGACGCTCGACGATCCGCGCCGCCTCTATAACCTGATGATGGAGCGTACCCGTCTTCTCGCGCTGCAATGGGGCGCGCCGGGTCCGGTGCACCAGGCCGTCGCCGGCGTCGACATCGCGCTCTGGGATGCGCATGCGCGCGATCTCAGCGTGCCGTTGCGGCATTTGCTCGCCGGAAGACCCGTACCGGATCGCGTGCCGGCTTATGCCAGCGGCATCGGTCCCGACGATACCGTCGAGCGTATCGAAGCCAATCGTGCGGCGGGTCACACCCGGTTCAAGATCCGCATCCCCTTCGGCATCGAGGTCGCGCGGCGGATGCTGCGCGAGGCGCGCACCGCCTGCGGCGAGGCGCCGCTGATGGCCGATGCGAACCAGGCGCTGACGGAGAGCGAGGCCGAGACCTTGCTTCCTGACCTCGCCGCGGCGCGGCTGCAATGGCTGGAGGAGCCCTTCCCCGTCGACGAGGTCGGGGCCTATGCGCGCCTCGCCGCGCGATGCCCGGCGCCGCTGGCCTGGGGCGAGAACGCGCGCGGCGTCGATGGCCTGCAGGCGTGCATCGACTCGGCTGCCGGCGTGATCCAGCCCGACATCACCAAGACGCTCGGCATCAGCGAGGGGATGGTCGTCGGCCAGCGCGTGCTAGCCGCCGGGAAGCGGCTTTGCTTCCACATGTATGGCGGACCGCTCGGCCTGATCGCCTCGGCGCAGCTCTCGGCCGCGCTCGGCGCCGACTGGCTGGAGACGGACGGCAACCCCAACCCGCTCTACGAGCGCGTCGTCTCCGCGCCACCGAGAATCGAGGATGGTTGCCTGGTTCTCGAAGATGCGCCCGGTCTCGGCGTGACGCTCGCCGCCGATCTGCATTAGCATCCTCCCCGCCATGACCAGGCCCAACCTTCTCTACATCCTCTCCGACCAGCACGCGCGGCATGTCACCGGCTGTTATGGCGACAAGCTCGTGCAGACGCCGAACCTCGACCGGCTCGCGGCAAGCGGCGTGACCTTCGACAATGCTTACTGCCCCTCGCCGATCTGCGTGCCGAGCCGCATGTCGATGCTGACCGCACGCCATCCCTCGGCGCAGGATTGCTGGACCAACGACGACTTCCTCGCCTCCGACAGCCCGACTTGGCTGCACGCGCTCGGGGCCGCGGGTTACCGGCCGCATCTCTCCGGCCGGCTCCATGCCATGGGCCCCGACCAGATGCATGGCTACGCCACGCGCGACACCGGCGACCATTCCTCGAACTACGCCGGCATCCCGCGCCACGACATGGGGCCGCTGCATCAGACCAACGATCCGTGGCGCGCCAGCCTCGACGTTTCGGGTCCGGGACAGAGCGCCTATCAGGTGAAGGACGTCGACACCACGGACGCCGCCTGCGTCGAGCTCGCGCGCATCGCCGCCAGACGGCGCGAGGGCGACAGCAAGCCCTTTGCGCTCTCCGTCGGGCTGATGTTGCCGCACCCGCCCTATGTGGCTTGGCCGGAGGACTACGCGCTCTACGCCGGTCGCGTGCCAGCACCGAACGATCCGGCACCGGGAGCGCAGGAGCATCCGTGGCTCAACTGGTGGCGGAACGATCGCGGCATCGCCGATGTCGATGCGACCACCGGGCTTCGTGCGCGGGCGGCCTATTGGGGCCTGGTCACCCGCATGGACATCATGATCGGGCGCATCCTCGACACGCTCGGCCGCCTCGGCCTCGCCGAGAACACGCTGATCGCCTATTCATCCGATCACGGCGACCAGCTCGGCGAGCGCGGCCTCTGGTGGAAACATACCTTCTACGAGGAGTCGGTGACGGTGCCGCTCATCCTGAGCTGGCCCGGCCACCTTCCCGCCGGCCAGAGGCGCGCGCAGGTTGTCAACCTGATCGACCTGACCGCGACGGTGCTGGATGCTCTCGGTGCCGCGCCGTTGCCGCACGCGCAGGGTCGCAGCTTCCTCGCCGCGGCGCGGAATCCTGCGGCGCGATGGGAGAACGAGACTTTCTCGGAGTACTGCACCGACGAGATTCCTGCCTGGACCGGCGGCATGGCCGTGCATCAGCGCATGATCCGCGCCGGCCAGTGGAAGCTGATTTACTACCGCGGCTACCGGCCGCAGCTTTTCGACCTCTCGAAGGATCCGCGCGAGCTGCACGACCTCGCCGAGGATCCGGGCCATCGCGACATCCGCGCAACGCTTGAGGCGAAGCTGCTCGCGGACTGGGATCCGGAGGCGATCGCCGAGCGGATGCGCGAGCGCCGACGCGACAAGGATGTGATCGGCGCCTGGGCACGCCAGATCCTGCCGGAGGATCAGCATCGCTGGTACATCCGGCCCGAGCACAATCGCATCGATGAGCATGGATAGCGCCGCATGACCGGTTCGCTCGATCGACGGCCGCTGATCGGCGTCACGGTCATGCCGGAGTATTTCCAGGTCGAAGGCGTCGATGCCGTCCTCGACAATCTGACGAGCCGCGCCGGCGTCACGGCCATCGCCACATCGCCCTATGTCATGACGCCGGCCCCCCAGGGCCGGGGATCTCGCGAGCCGCCGATCGATGCAGGCGCCGGATCGGTCCGGCTGCTCGACCGCCCTCTCTGGGGAAGGCGCGAGCTCTCAGTGCGCACCGCGCCGAGCTGGACGCCGGACCGGTCGCTCTATCGCGGCCTGCGCTATCAGCCCGCTGAGGCCGACGATCTGACGGCCCGCGAGGGCGCGATCGTCTCGCAGGTTATCAAGGCGGCGAAGGCGCGCGGGCTCCAGGTGCTGCTGCAGGTGCAGGCCGCGATCCCGCCCGGCTATCGCGTGCAGTTCGGCGGCCCGGTCGAGGAGGACCGCCCGCGCCTGCCGGATGGGTCGACCCCGGCTGTCCGCGTCGACAACAACGGCTCGCTCGCCAGCCCGCACATCCACGACTATGCGCGTACGCTCGTCGCCGACTTGGTGCGCGCCTATCCCGAGGCTGACGGCATCCGTATCGACTGGCCGGAGTATCCGCCCTACTCGCTCGACGGCGCCTTCTTCGACTTCGGGCCGCATGCGGAGATCGCGGCCCGCAGCCGCGGCTACGATTTCGAGGCGATGCGCAAAGCCGCCGCGGCGCTTCGCAGCCGCGTTCTTGGCGGGCTGACGGCACAGGATCTCGCCGATCTCGCGGAGCCCGGCGCCGGTCGATTCCGCCTGGCCCAGGCCCTGATCGACCGGCCGGCGCTCGCCCAATGGCTGTCGTTCAAATCGGATCTCTCCGTCGGCATCGTCGAAACCTTCCGACGCGCGCTGGCCGCTGCGGCGCCCGGAAAGCTGCTTGTGCCGGGCGCCTTTCCACCGCCCTGGACCGCGCTCTCCGGCTTCTCCTTCGCCCGGGCGGTGACGCATGCCGACGCGATCATGGTGAAGCTCTTCACCATGCACTGGCCGATGATGATGCGTGCCTGGGGCGACGTGCTCGTTGCCGCCAACCCCTCTCTCGCCGGCCGGCCGGAGCTGCCGCGCGCGCTCGCCGCCCTTTTCGACATCGTCGACGGGCCCGGAATGGACCGGCTCGACGACTGGCGCTACCCGGAACCCGAGGAAGCGCATCCGGTCGGGCTCACCGCGCAGGCGCGAAAGATCGCGCTGGCCCGCGCCGAGGCCGGGCACACGCCGATCATCGCGCTGGCCCATGGCTATGGACCGGTCGGGGACTTCGAGCGCCGCTTCCGCGCCGCCTGGACGGCATCGGACCGCCGCGCCTGGGTCAATCGCTATGGATACCTCGCTGACGCCAAGCTGGATGCGATGGGGCGCGTGGTCCGCGAATGCGGTTCCGCTTGACGGCGTCGGGGTCGAGCGCGACCCTGCCGGCAACGAGAACGAAATGGGGGAAACGATGATCCGACCGCTCCTGTCCGCGCTGACCGCGATCTGCCTTTTCAGCGCGGACACTTTCGCGGCCTGGCCGGAGAAGCCGGTGCGGGTCGTCGTTCCCTTCGGGCCTGGCGGCACCACCGACATCCTGGCGCGCAGCCTGCAGAAGGTGATGGACGAGAAGAAGATCCTGCCGCAGCCGCTGGTGATCCAGAATGTCGGCGGGCACTTCTCCGTCGGCGCGCGCCAAGTGATGAGCGCGGCACCGGACGGCTATACCTTCCTCGTCATCCACCTGGCGTTGCTCTCGGGCGAGATCGTCGATCCGCGCCGAGGTGTGGGATATCGCGACTTCGAGCCGGTGGCGCTGACCGGCGGCTTCTGCCTGCACCCGATCGTGCGCCAGGATTCTCCCTACAAGACGCTGAAGGATCTGCTCGAGGCGGCGAAGGAGAAGCCGAACACGATCGTCACCGGTGTCAATATCGGTGCGCTCAACCATATGCTGGGCGTCTTCCTCGAGCGGGGCTATCCGGGTGCCAAGTTCCGCTTCGTGCAGATTGGCGGCGGCGGCGAGAACTTCGCCGCGATCACGGGGGGCCACACCCAGGCGACCGTGCTGTCGAGCTCGGAGTATCAGACCTACAAGGCCAATGGCATCCGCGCGCTCGCCTACTCGGGACCGGAGCGCCTCAAGCTCGAGCCGTCGATCCCGACCACCCGTGAGCTTGGCCTCGGCTTCGAGTTCTGCATCGAGAACTACTGGTTCGCCCCGAAGGGCGCGCCCAAGGAAGCCATCGACGGACTCGCCAACGCGCTCGAGAAGGCGGTCGCGACCGACGAACTCAAGGCCTTCTTCGACAAGCAGGCGCAGACTGACCAGTTCATGAAGGGCGAGGCTTACCGTCAACGCCTGGACGCCGTGTTCAAGGCGATCGAGCCGGTGGCCAAGGCCGCCGCGCCGCAGAACTAGCTAATGGACGCCGCGGAGGCGAGCCGTCGACGCATCGACGCGCTCGCCGCCCTCGTCGTTCTCGTCGTCGCCGTGGTGGTGTTCTTCGCTGCGCGGCGCGAGCCAGCGCCGCTCTACGACCCGTTCGGACCGGGAACCGCACCGATGGCGGTCTCTGCCGCTCTCGCTTTCCTTGCCGTCATCCTCCTTGTCCGCACGCTGGTGGGGCTTCGCGTCGGCCAGTCGGCGCAGAGCCTGATCCTGGGCCTCGGCGGATCGGCGCCGGCCGACTATCGCCTTCGACCTGATCTCGCGCTCATCACCTTCGTGGCCAGCATCCTGTTCGTCGCGGCGATGAGCGCGGGCCTGCCGTTCCTGTGGTCGGCGCTGGCATTCCTGCTGGTGCTCGGCGGGGCACTGAGCGATCGTCGGCCACGTTCGCTCTTGATCGCGGCCGCGGTTGCCGTCATCGGTGCGATCCTCATCGACGTGCTGTTCCGCCGCGTCCTTTTCGTCCAGCTGCCGTGACCCTGGCCGACGCCTTCCTCCATCTGCTGACGCCGATCCCCTTCGCCATCATGGTCGGCGGGGTCCTGATCGGCATCGCCGTCGGCGTCATGCCCGGCATCACCGCCGGCATGCTGATGGCCCTCACGCTTCCCTTCACTTACGGAATGAAGAGCGTCGACGCGATCATCATGCTCGTCGCCATGTTCGTCGGCGGTGTGTCTGGCGGCCTGATCACCGCGACCCTGATGCGGATCCCGGGCGAGCCGAACGCGATCATGACGACGCTGGACGGCTATCCACTGGCCAAGCGTGGCTTTCCCGGCCGCGCGCTCGGGCTGGGCAACGCCGCCTCGATCGTTGGCGGCACGCTCTCCTGGGTCGCTCTGGTGCTGCTGACGCAGCCGCTGGCCAAGATCGCGATCCTTTTCGGGCCTTGGGAGAACTTCGCGCTGGTCACCACGGCGCTGGTGCTGATCGCCTCCTTGAGCCGCGGCTCCTTCCTCAAAGGCATGATCGCGGCGTTTCTGGGCGTGCTGTTGGCGATGCCCGGCGTCGACGCGACCTCCGGCATCGTCCGGCTCACCTTCGGTCTCGATGCCCTCACGAACGGCTTCCAGCTCCTGCCGGTCGTCGTCGGCCTGTTCGCGCTGTCTCAGATCGTCGCCGACACGCTGCATATCGAGCAGGGCACGGACCACATCCGCGCCAACATGCGCGGGATCATGATCTCGCTCCGCGACTACGTCGTGCACGGCTGGAACATGCTGCGCTCCTCGATTATCGGCATCTGGATCGGCATCCTTCCGGGCGTCGGGGCCACCGTCGCCTCGATCGCTGCCTATACGACGGCGAAGAACGTCTCGAGGCAGCCGCAGCTTTTTGGCAGCGGTAGCGAGGAGGCGATCGTCGCCGCCGAGAGCGCCAACAACGCCACGACCGGCGGCACGCTGATCCCGCTGTTGGCACTGGGCATCCCGGGCGGTCTCGCCGATGCGATCCTGCTCGCCGCCCTGATCATCCATAATCTGCGGCCGGGCCCGCTCCTCTACTCGACCAGCCCCGAGATCGTGAACGCGATCATGGCGACACATCTCGCCGCCCATATACTGATGTTCCTCTTCATGACGGTCGGCTGCCTGCTGTTCGCTCGGCTTATGCTGATCCCTCGCGCCTTCCTGTTTCCGGTGGTCATCGTCTTCTGCATCCTCGGCGCCTACGCTCCGGACAGCCAGATGTCCGACGTCTGGATCATGCTGATCTTCGGAGCGGTCGGGCTCGCCATGGAGTATGCTCGGTTCCCCCTGGCGCCGTTCGTGGTCGGTTTCGTGCTGGCGCCGCTGGCCGAGGGAAAGTTGCGCTCCGGCCTCATGATATCGGCAGGCTCGATCGAGCCGCTGTTCACCCGGCCAATACCGCTCGCGCTGATCTGCATTGCGCTCGTCTCGTGCCTGTGGTCGATCAGAAGCGAGATCAAGGGACGCCGGACGTGACGAGGAGGACTCCATGCTGACCGAAGCCAACCTGGCCCATTACGCGGAGAACGGCTTCGTCATCCCCGACTTCCGGTTGCCGATGCCGGTGATCGAGGATATCAGGCGCGACCATGACCGGCTGATCGAGCGCTACCCGCAGTTCGTCGACTATTGCCCGACGGTGCTCGCCTACGACACGACCTTCCTCAACTATGCGCGGATTCCGGCCATCCTCGACATGGTCGAGCAGATTCTCGGTTCCGACTTCGCGCTTTGGAATTCTAGCTTCTTCGCCAAGCCGGCCTTCAAGGGACGCAAGACGCCGTGGCATCAGGACGGCGAGTACTGGCCGATCCGACCGATC
>VGEH01000139.1 GCA_016869375.1 Alphaproteobacteria bacterium
GGATCACCTGGCCCATCGCAGTCTCACTGCTCATCGTTTGCTCCTTCACTCTAGAAGAAGCCACCATTCCCGAAAGTGCGAAAGATTCTGTACGTTATCGGTCGAGGCGGAGGTGCGGCGGCTCTAGGTTAACGACTCTGAAAGGGCGTTCAGCTTATCAGAAGGGCGTGGTAGGGTCCTGGCAGGGCGCCGATGAGAGCGTCGGCCGGTTGGGAATAGACCGGAGTGAGGAACGGCATGGCGGCAGTCAGCGCGGCAAAGGCGCCGCAGGGCGAATTCGCGAATGTCACGGCGCTCGTCGTCGAGGACAACGACTTCGTCCGCGACCTCGTAGCCAATCAGTTGAAGCAGATCGGTTTCGGTAATGTCGCGACCGCGCCCGACGGCGAGGCCGCGCTCAAGATCGTCGACGAGGCCGCGCCCGGACTGATGATCTGCGACATCAACATGGAGCCGATGGGCGGCTTCGAGCTGATCACGCGGCTCCGCGACAGGGGCAAGACCGGCGGCGAGAAGATCCCGACCATCATGCTCTCCAGCCATGCGCAGCCCGAGTTCATCGACCGCGCGCGTCAGCTCGAGGTCGACGCCTTCCTGGTCAAGCCGGTGAAGAAGGACGCCCTCGCCGAGCGCATCCGCACCGTGCTGCAGAGGAAGCCGAGCTAGCTTCTAACCGCTCGTCCCCGTCCGCTGCTCCTCTTCACGTCGACGCGCCAGCCGCGACACCACCTCGTTGATCAGCTTCAATCCAACGCCGTCTTCGAGCGTCAGGATCGATTCCGGGTGGAACTGCACGGCAGCGATCGGCAGATCCTTGTGCTCGATCGCCATGATCACGCCGTCCTCGGTCTTCGCCTTCACCAGAAGCGCCGCCGGCAGGGTCTCCGGCTTGGCGAACAGCGAGTGATAGCGGCCGACGGTGAAATGCTCCGGTAATGCCGCGAGATAGCGCCCCGCCTCCGGTGTCACCACCGAGGCCTTGCCGTGCATCGGTTCGTCGAGCTGGCCGAGCGAGCCGCCGAAATGCTCGACCAGGCCCTGGAGGCCTAAGCACACGCCGAAGATCGGCACGCCCTTCCCGAGCGCTGCATCCAAGGTCGCCGTCATCGCGAAGTCGGAAGGCCGTCCCGGCCCCGGCGACAGCACGATGAGGTCCGGCGGCGAGCGCTGGATCGCCTCGGCGGCAAGGCCGTGGCGCAACGTCGTCACCGAGGCACCGGTCTGGCGCACATAGTCGGCGAGCATGTGGACGAAGCTGTCTTCGTGATCGACGAGCAGCACGTTGAGGCCCTTGCCCGGCTGCGGCTTCGCGGCTTGAGCAATCTTCGGCTTCGGTGCCGCGCCGGCGCTGCGGATCGCCGCCAGCATGGCGGAGGCCTTGAGCTTGCACTCGGCATCCTCGGCCTCGGGCTCGGAATCGAACAGCAGCATCGCGCCGGCGCGCACCTCGGCGATGCCATCCTTCATACGGATCGTGCGCAGCGTCAGCCCGGTGTTGAGATTGCCGTTGAAGCCGATCCAGCCGATGGCGCCGCCATACCAGCGGCGCGGCGACTTCTCGTGATCCTCGAGGAACTGCATGGCCCAGAGCTTCGGCGCGCCGGTCACCGTCACCGCCCAGGCGTGGGTCAGGAACCCGTCGAGCGCGTCATAGCCCTCGCGCAGATGGCCCTCGACATGGTCGACCGTGTGGATCAGGCGCGAATACATCTCGATCTGGCGCCGGCCGATGACGCGCACGCTGCCCGGCTCACAGACCCGCGCCTTGTCGTTGCGATCGACGTCCGTGCACATGGTGAGCTCGGCCGCGTCCTTCTGCGAGTTGAGCAGCTTCAGGATCTGGCCGGCATCGCCGATCGCATCGCGGCCGCGCGCGATGGTGCCGGAGATCGGGCAGGTCTCGATGCGCCGGCCATCGACGCGCACGAACATCTCCGGCGAGGCGGAGACGAGGAACTCGCCTTCGCCCAGATTCATCAACGCGCCATAGGGAGCCGGGTTGAGATCCTTCAGCACCTCGAAGACGCGGGATGGCGACGCGGTCGTCGCCTCGCCGAAGGTCTGACCCGGCACCACCTCGAACAGGTCGCCGCGGGCGAAGCTTTCCTTCGCCGTCTTGACGATGTTCGGATACTCGCCGGGCGCGTGGTCGGTGGTCACCGCATCGCCGCCATTGCCGAGGCGGAAGGGATGGTCGCCGCCATCCCGCGGCAGATCGGAGGTGGCATAGCCGTCGACGACGAAGTCGTAGCGATAGAGCATCGCCTGGTGGCGCTGATGGTCGATCGCCAGGATCTCGTCCGGCAGATAGAGCACGAGATCGCGCTGGTCCGCGGTGCGCGTGAGCCGCTGGCGGATGCGCTCGAACTGAAAGGCGAGGTCGTAGCCGAAGGCGCCGTAGAGGCCGAGATGCGGCTCCTCCTCCGAGCCGAACAGGTCGATCAGGCGGCGCACCACCGAGAACAGGCTTGGCTGGCGCGAACGCTGCTCCTCGGTGAAGCGCTCGGCCGGCTCGCGCACCCGGCCGGTGAGCACGCCGTCATCGGCGATCAGCGCCTCGACCGTGTCTGCCGCTTCGAGCGCGCCGCAGATCGCGCGCATGAGCACGCGGCCGCGCTCGTTCAGCGCCTGGACGCGGAAATTGCGGCCGCGGCCAACAACGACGATCGGCGGGTTCTTGAAGCCGATGTCCCAGCGCGAATAGCGTCCGGGGAACTCGACCGAGGAGGAGAAGAAGCAGCCCAGCTTGTGATCCAAAGCGCGGACCAGCGGCTCGGCGACGTCGCCCTCGGGCAGGACGACGCTGTGGCGTTCGACGGCGATGCCGCCTTTGGTGACGTAGCGGTCGAAGCGCGGCTCGGCAGGACGTGACATCTTCAAGCTCCCGGTTACGACGGTTCTGGACCGTTCGGGGAACCGGGGGCTCTGGATTTTCTAAGGAGGGTCTAGAAACTCGAAGGGCCGCCCGGTCTCCCGGCGGCCCCTTTCGATCGATCAAAGTCGTTCGCGGCGGCCGCCTGTCAGCTCCGCCACCACCAACGCCGTGCGATCATGATCGATCGGTTCATGGCCTGAGCATGAACGAGGAGCTGAGTCGGCGTCAAGGCAGGATTTTATCGAATGCGCGCATCGCTTGCCGGCCCCTCACCTCTCCGATACGACGAAGCATAACGGAGGACCTCTCATGACCGTTCACCAGATCAAGCCCGCGGACACCGCCGAGCGCCAGGCGCGGATCGAGCTCGCCGGCTGCTTCCGCATCGCCAACCGGCTCGGCTGGAACGAGGGCATCGCCAATCATTTCTCGGTCGAGGTCGCGCCCGACCGCTACCTGCTCAATCCCTACGAGCTGCATTTCCGCGAGATCACCGCCTCGAACCTCCTGCTGGTGAACGGCAAGGGTGATGTGATCTCGGGCGAGGGGCAGGTGCGCCGCGCCGCCTTCTACCTTCACCCGCGTCTCCACACGCTCTTGCCGAGGGCGAAGGCGATCATTCATGCACATCCGCCTTACGCCACGGCGATCGCCTGCGTGAAAGGCGGGCGCCTCGATCATTCGAGCGCGCATGCGATGCTGTTCGCCCGACAGGTCTGCTACGACGACGAGATGGGCGGACCGCCGAACGAGGATGAGATTCAAAGAGTCGTCAGCAAGGTCGGCGACAAGACCATCATCATGCATGCGATGCATGGCGTGACCACGGTCGGCAGCACCATCGCCGACGCTTTCGACAATTTCTACTTCGTCGAGAAATGGGCGCATCTGACGATCCTGTCGCGCCAGATGGGCCAGCCCGTGCACCGCATGTCCGACAACACGCTGTGGGCCTCGCCCGACCGCGACAAGACGCTGACGCCGAGAGCCCAGCAGGCGCATCTCAACGCCTGGCTCCGCGTGCTCGACCGCGAGGAGCCGGACTACAAGGACTAGGGTCTACTCGACCTTCTTCAGGAACTCCGCGACCGGGCCGGTCCACAGCATGCGGCCGTCGGCCTGTCCGAACATCTCGTGGCCTTCCTTCTTGTAGGCCGGCAGCAGGACATACTCGCTGCGTCCGCCGGCCGAGCGGTAGGCTTCTGCCATGCGCTGGGAGAGCGCCGGCTCGAAGAAGGTGTCGTTCTTCGTATAGAGCCAGAGCGAAGGGACCTTGGCGCCGGAGCCGAAGGTGCGCATCGCCGTCACCAGCCGGTCGGGCGAGCAGTTCTCATTCTCGTTACCGCCCTGATGGCCGCCGCGCCCGCCGGCGACGTTGATCGCGGCGAAGACGCCGTCCGGGTTGCGCGAGGTGGCGGCGACGACGCCGAAGCCGCCCGCCGACTGGCCGACCAGAAGGATGCGGTTGCTCTGGACCGTCTTCAGCGTACGCAGATAGGCGGCGACGGCGACGATGTCGTCGGCGCCCGCCTTGCCGGCGGCGACGAAGTCGGGCCTGGCGCAGCTGCCGTAGTCCTCGGGCCAGGAACCGCTCTCGCCATAGCCGCGGCGGAGCGGGATCACCACCATGTAGCCGCGTCCGACGAACCATTCGGCCGCGGCGCGATAGGCGGGCACCGTCATGGTCGGGCGATCGGAGGCCTTGGCCGGCGAGCCATGGTTGATGATCGCGACCTTGTATGGGCCGGCGCCGGCGGGACGGAAGACGCGCGCCTTGAGCACGGCACCGAAGCCGCCGGGCACGTACCACGCCTCTTCATTGAACTTGGTCGAGATCACCTGGACGAAGCCGGGCTTGCGCTCCGCCTTGGCCCAGGGATCGGATTGCGCTGATGCCGTCGCCGGGACGGCAAGCAGGCAGACGATCGCGAGCGCAGATAAAAGGCGGTTCATCGGCGACCCCTCGGAAGCGGCGCAGTGTAGCCGAAAGGGCGCGGCGTTGAATGCTATCCTTGCGGCATGCGCCTGAGCCTCTTCCTCAGCCTTGTTCTCCTGACCTTTCCGGCCCTGGCGGAATCCTGGACCGCCGATCCGCGCAACGGCTGCCGTGTCCGCAGCGAGAACCGCCCGCCCGGCGAATTGCCGGTCTGGGAGGGTCCCTGCCGGAACGGCGTCGCCGAGGGCACCGGCCGCCTCATCTGGGTCGCGCGCAACCGTGCGGTCTTCCTCTACGAAGGCCCGCTCGTCGCCGGGCAGATGCATGGCGACGGCGCCTTCGAGCTGCCGAACGGCCAACGCTACGAGGGCAGCTTCGTCGACGACGTTGCCAGCGGCCATGGCGTCTACACTTGGCCGAATGGCAGCCGCTACGAAGGAGGCATCCGCAACGGAGCCTTCAACGGCCGCGGCATCCGCACCTGGGGCGAGGGCAGCGGGTTCGCCGGCGACCGCTATGAAGGCGATTTCGTCGACGGCCGTCGCACAGGCAAGGGCGTCTATGCCTTCGCCAACGGGCACCGCTACACCGGCGACTTCCTCGACAACAAGCTCACCGGCCATGGCCTCTACGAATATCCCGACGGCGGGCGCTACGAAGGCGATCTCGTCGATGGCCGCTTCCACGGGCGCGGCTTTCGCCTGTGGCCGGACGGCGCACGCTACTGGGGCGATTTCCTCGAGGACGAGCGCACCGGCGAGGGCGTCCATATCTGGCCCAATGGCGAGCGCTACGAAGGCACCCTCGTCGACGGCCGACGCCACGGTCACGGCGCCTATCTCTGGCCGAACGACAGCCTCTATGTCGGCGACTTCTCAGGCGACAAGGCCAATGGCAAGGGGCTGCGCATCTGGGCCGATGGCCGGCGCTATGACGGCGACTGGGTCGACGATGCGCGCCACGGCGAGGGCTGGTGCACCGATCCGAGCGGCGACCATGGCCCCTGCCGCTGCGCCGACAACGAGTGCAGCTTCAAATAGCCGCTACTCCAGCGCCTCAAGGAACGAGGTCGCATAGGGCGTCCACAGGCCGAGCCCCTCGGCGTCGGCGAACATCTTGTGGCCGTCATCCTTGAAAGCCGGCAGCAGGATGTAGACGGCGCGGCCGCCGGCATCGCCATAGGAAGAGACCATGGCGCGCGAGAGATCGGGACCGAAATAGCTGTCGTTCTCGGTGTAGAGCCAGAGCGAAGGCACGCGGCCGGTCTCGCCGTACTTCGCATTGGCGGCGACCAGCCGGTCGGGCGCGCAGCGCGCATTCTCCTGCCCGCCGAGGCGGCCGCCGGCGATGTTGATCGCGGCGAAGACGCCGGCAGGGTTGCGGCTGATCGCGGCGACGACGCCGAAACCGCCGGCCGACTGCCCCACCAGCAGGATCCTGTCCGGCCTGACGATGCGGAGCGCCCTCAGGCGCCCGACGACGCCGAGGATGTCGTCGGCCGCGGCCCTTCCGGCGGAGAGGAAGTCGGGATCGGCGCAGGGTCCCGGATTCTCCGGCCAGTCGCCCATCTCGCCATAGCCGCGGCGCATCGGCACCACGGCGATATAGCCGCGGCGGACGAACCATTCGGCGACGTGCCGGAACTCCGGCATCTCCATGAACTGCCGCGCCGGCTCGCCCGGCGAGCCATGATTGATCACCACGGCGGGGAAAGGCCCGGCGCCTTCCGGGAAGAAGACCTTCGCCTTCAGCATCGCCGGCCGCCCGTCGGGTCCCGGCCCGCCCGGCATCGACCAGGATTCCTCGATGATCCGCGCGGCCGGCGCCGGGCTCGGCGCGGGGCCGGCGCAGGCGCCGAGCATGATAAGAAGAAGAACCGCTAGGAGGCGGCGGGGCGTCATCGGGAACCGGGGGAGGTGTGGGCGCGGAGAGTGGTACCAGCCGAAGAGGGCAATGTCATGGCCCCTTGAAGACTTCGCGGCGATTTCGATCCTATGATGTCGTTTCAACCTCGCGGCAGGTCGACATGATCACGCTCCGATTCCTCGTTCTCGCGCTTGGGCTGCTCCTCGCTTCCGACGCGATCGCCGGCAAGCGCTCGAACACGCTCGAATTCGCCTTCCAGCGCGAAACGGATTTCGTCGATCGCATCCACACCGATTCGCGGGAATCGTCGCTGCTGTCCTCCGCGATCTACGACACGCTGCTCTACCAGGACCCGGCGACCGGGCAGGTCACCGGCCTGCTCGCCAAGTCCTGGACCTGGGTCGACGAGCGCACGCTCGATCTCGACCTCCGCGAAGGCGTGAAGTTCCACAATGGCGACGCCTTCGATGCCGACGACGTGGTCTACACGGTCGGCTTCGTCATCGATCCCCAGAACAGGCTGCGCCAGCAGGAGTCGAGCTTCCTGTTCGTGAAAGCGGCCGAGAAGCTCGGATCCCACAAGGTGCGCCTCACGCTCAACCGCGCCGAGCCGGTCGCCGAGTTCCAGCTCGCTGCGCGCTTCATCATGTGGCCGGCCAAGTATACCCAGGCCCAGGGCCACATGATCCACGCGACCAGGCCGGTCGGCACCGGCCCCTATCGCGCCCGCGAGGTCGCGCCGGGCAAAGGCATCACGCTCACCGCCTACGAGGGGTACTTCGACGGGCCGAAGCCGAAGGCAAAGATCCCGACCGTCAATATCCGCATCATCCCCGATCTGCAGACGCAGGTAGCCGAGCTGATGGCCGGCCGCCTCGACTTCGCCCAGGACATGCCGCCGGACCAGGCCGAGAATCTGCGCCTCAATCCGGCGCTCAAGGTTCTCTACGGCGACACCATCCGCATCACCTTCCTCAGCTTCGATACGGCGCAGCGCGCCGGCGAGAGCGCGCTCAAGGACGAGCGGGTGCGCCGCGCCATCGCGCATGCGATCGACCGCGACGCGATCGCCAACCGCCTGATCGGCGGCGGCTCGAAGGCGCTGCTGGCGCAATGTCACCCGGCGATGAATCACTGCGCGCAGGACCTGCCGCGCGTGGCCTACGACCCGGCGAAGGCGCGCGAGCTGCTGGCGGCCGCCGGCCAGAGCAATCTCACGCTCAACTTCGCCGCCGCCATCGACCTCAAGACCGTGGCGGAGGCGATCCAGGGCTATCTCACGGCGGTCGGCATCCGCACGCGCATCGAGACGGCGCCGCTGCCGACATGGCGCACCAACTTCCTCGGCGGCAAGTCGCAGATGAGCGTGCTGAGCTGGGGCGGCGGCGGCATCTACGATACGAGCGCGGCGCTGCCGGTATTCTTCGATGGCGGCAATGCCGACTATGCGCGCGACGCCGAGGTTTCCGACTGGATCAAGCAGGCGAGCTCGACCATGGACCAGACGCGCCGCGCCCAGCTCTTCCGGCAGGCGCTGACACGCATCGCCGACAAGACCTATACGGTGCCGCTCTACACCAACACCGCCAACTACGTGATGACGTCCGAGGTGGACTACACGACGACGCGCGTCGACGTGCCGGTGTTGAGCCAGATCGGCTGGAAGTAGGCTTCCGTGCTGCGCGCCGTCATGAGCCGCCTCGTCGTGGCGGTGCTCGTGGCGGTCACCGTCTCGGTCGTCGGATTCAGCCTGCTGCGGCTCTCAGGCGACCTCGCCGCCGAGCTCGCCGGCGAAGCCGCGACGCCGGCCGAGATCGAGTCGATGCGCGTCAAGCACGGCCTCGACCGGCCGCTGCCGCTGCAGTTCCTCGACTGGACGCGCGCCCTCGCCAAGGGCGATCTCGGCCGCTCGCTGTTCTCGAACGAGCCGGTCGCCGAGATGATCCTCCAGCGCCTGCCGGTGACGCTGCAGCTCGCCGTCTACGCGCTGATCGTCTCGATCGTCCTCGGCATTCCGCTCGGCATGCTGGCAGCCATGCATCCGCGCTCCTGGATCGACCGGCTGAGCCTGGTCACCGCCGTGCTGGGCCAGGCGGTGCCGAGCTTCTGGCTGGCGCTCATCCTCATCGTCGTCTTCGGCGTGATGCTGCGCTGGACGCCCATATCGGGCTCGGACACCTGGGCGCATTTCATCCTGCCGACGGCGACGCTCGCCGCCTCCGCCCTGCCCGGCCTGATGCGGCTCACGCGCAGCGGCATGCTGGAGGCCCTTTCCACCGACTACATCAGGACGGCGCGGGCGAAAGGCCTCGGCGAGCGCACGCTGATGGCGGTGCATGCGCTGCCGAACGCGCTGCTGCCGGTGCTGGCGCTCGCCGCCGTCCAGCTCGGCACCCTGCTGGGCGGCTCGGTCATCGTCGAATCCGTCTTCGCCCTCGACGGCATCGGCCTGCTCGCCTATCGCTCGATCCTGCGCGGCGACTTCCCGGTGGTGCAGAGCATCCTGATCTTCGTCGCCCTCGTCTACACGCTGCTGACGCTCATCGCCGATCTCGCCAACGCGTTCATCGATCCCAGGATCCGGCTCGGATGAGCGACGAGGTGCTTCCCGAACCGCGCTGGCGGATCCATCTGCGCCGCGCACGCCGCCACACCGGGTTCATGGCAGGCGCGATCATCGTCGCCATCGCCGCGTTCATGGCGATCTTCGCCGAGCTGCTCATGCCGCACGATCCTTATCTGCAGGATCTGTCGAAGCGCCTGCTGCCGCCGATCTGGGATGCGGCCGGCACCTGGACGCATCCGCTCGGCACCGATCATCTCGGCCGCGACTATTTGAGCCGCCTCATCATCGGCAGCCGCGTCTCGCTGATCGTCGGCGGGCTCGCGACGCTGATCGCGGGACTTATCGGCGCCACGCTCGGATTGCTCGGCGGCTATTACGGCGGCCGCATCGATGCGGTCATTATGTATGTGGTGGCGGCGCGGCTCAGCCTCCCCGGCATCCTGACCGCGCTCGCGCTTCTTGCCGTGATCAAAGGCTCGCTCGTCTCCGTCGTTGCCGTGCTCGGATTCCTGCTGTGGGACCGCTTCGCCTTGGTCGTGCGCAGCGCCACCCAGCAGGTGCGCGCCCAGGATTACATCGCCGGTGCCGTCGCGGTCGGCACCACGGAGACGCGCATCCTCTGGAAGCACGTGCTGCCGAACATCCTGAACCCGCTGATCGTCGTCGCCACGCTCGAGATGGCCGCGGCGATCCTGGCCGAGGCGAGCCTTTCGTTCCTGGGGCTCGGCGTGCCGCCGCCGACCGCCTCCTGGGGCCTGCTGGTCAGCGAGGGTCGCAATTTTATGTTCTTCAAGCCCTACCTGATCGCGCTTCCCGGCGCGCTGATCATCCTGCTGGTGATCGCGATCAACGCGCTCGGCGACGGGCTGAGAGACCTGGCGTCGCCAGTGGACTCCGGCGAGAGCTGACGAGGCCCCCTCCCCATCCCTCCCCTTGCTTCGCAGGGCGAGGGGGCATGATGGCGCGCTCCTCGGATCCCCTCTCCTGCCGAAGGCGGGGGAGGGATAGGGAGGGGGCCTTGTAAAGGCGCCTACTGCTTCTCTATCCCCGAAAGCGCCTTCGCCACGATCTCCCGCCCGCGTGCGATCACCTTTTCCTTCCACTCCGGCTCGTCGGGGCAGAACACGTCCTTGAGCGCAGCCTTGATCGCCGGCGCGTCGGGGCCCTTCGGATCGCCATAGGCATGCAGCCAATGCTCGTGGCGGAGCGCGCCGCGCACCTGCTCGCGCGAGCGCGTGCCGAACTCAAGCCCGATCGGTGTCCACGCTGCCCAGGGCGCATAGCGCGTGTAGCCGGTGATGATGCTGGCCTCGGTGCCGGCATAGGCTGAGTCGGCGGCGCGCGTGTTGCGCAGCTCCTCGCCATACCAGGCGCGGGCGCGCGATGCCTCGGCGCTTGCCGGATCGAGCGAGGTCAGCGGCTCGCCATAGCCATAGGGGCCGAGGCCGGAATGGATGTCGACCAGCGCCGCATGCGGCACGCCGGCCAGATGCTCCTTGCAGATCTTCTCGACCGTGAGGTTCGACCAGGTTGGCTGCGTGCCGCCATAGAACATGCCCCTGGCGTGCTTGTACTGCCCCCCGCCGGTGCCGGTGACGAAGGCGCGCTCGCCATGCTTCGCGCGGTAGGCTTCGAGCGTCTCGCGCGCCGCCGCCAGCGAGGCCTCGTTCCACTGCTTCGGCAGCAGCGCATCCTTCAGCTCGTCATAGCCGGGGTTCTCGGGCAGCGGCTTCGAGAAGTCGAGGAAGTTGCGGTTGAGGTCGACATTGTCCTCGGTCACGCGCCGCACCCAGGCGTAGCCATGCGGATTGAGCGCATGCACGAGCAGGATCGCGGTAACCGAGGGGAGCGCCGGCGGCTCATGCAGCAGCGAGAGCTGGATCGCCGAGCCGCAGAAGCCTTCCGCGCCATGCGTACCGGATTCGACCACGACGACGCGCCTGGCGTCCTTCGGCCCGAGCCGCACGAGGTCGGTGGCGAGATCGCCGCCATCCGGCCCCTTCAGCGGATGCGCATAGCTGGTGACGACGGCCGTGCCGGCCGCCTTGAGGAAGCGTTTCCGCGCCTCGGCGTAGGTCGGAGAGAAGAAGTCGGTCATGGCCACGACCCTAACATGGACAAGCCGGGGCCAAGTGTCCGATAAGAGCGCGAAACCAGCCCCGGAAGACGATCATGCCCGCCTACCGCTCCCGCACCACCACGCATGGCCGCAACATGGCCGGCGCGCGCGGCCTCTGGCGCGCCACCGGCATGAAGGATTCCGATTTCGGCAAGCCGATCATCGCCGTGGTCAATTCCTTCACCCAGTTCGTGCCCGGCCATGTGCATCTGAAGGATCTCGGCCAGCTCGTCGCGCGCGAGATCGAGGCGGCCGGCGGCGTCGCCAAGGAGTTCAACACCATTGCCGTCGATGACGGCATCGCCATGGGCCATGACGGGATGCTGTACTCGCTGCCGTCGCGCGAGCTCATCGCCGACAGCGTCGAGTACATGGTCAACGCGCATTGCGCCGACGCCATGGTCTGCATCTCGAACTGCGACAAGATCACGCCCGGCATGCTGATGGCGGCGCTCCGCCTCAACATCCCCTGCGTGTTCGTTTCCGGCGGACCGATGGAGGCCGGCAAGGTCGTGCTCGCCGGCAGGGCGCAGGCGCTCGACCTTGTCGATGCGATGGTCGCCGCCGCCGACGATCGCGTGAGCGAGGAAGACGTGAAGGTCATCGAACGCTCGGCGTGTCCCACCTGCGGCTCCTGCTCGGGCATGTTCACCGCCAATTCGATGAACTGCCTGACCGAGGCGCTGGGCCTGTCGCTGCCCGGAAACGGCTCGACGCTCGCCACCCATGCCGACCGCAAGCGCCTGTTCATCGAGGCCGGGCACCTGATCGTCGATCTCGCCAGGCGCTACTACGACCAGGACGACAAGAGCGTGCTACCCAGAGCGGTCGCCTCCAGGGGCGCCTTCGAGAACGCAATGGCCCTCGACATCGCCATGGGCGGCTCGACCAACACGGTGCTCCACATCCTCGCTGCCGCGCATGAGGCCGAGCTCGACTTCACGCTCGCCGACATCGACCGGATCTCGCGTCAGGTGCCGGTGCTGTGCAAGGTCGCCCCCGCCAAGTCCGACGTGCACATGGAAGACGTGCATCGCGCCGGCGGCATCATGGCGATCCTGGGCGAGCTCGACCGCGGCGGACTCCTCCATCGCGACCAGCCGACGGTGCACACGCGGACCCTGGGCGAGGCGATCGACCAGTGGGACATCGCCACCAGCAAGAGCCAGAAGGTGCGCGACTTCTTCATGGCCGCCCCGGGCGGCGTGCCAACCCAGACCGCCTTCAGCCAGGATCGCCGCTGGGACGCGCTCGATCTCGACCGCAAGGAAGGCGTGATCCGCAGCGTCGATCATCCCTTCTCGAAGGATGGCGGCTTGGCCGTGCTAAAGGGCAACCTCGCCCCAGATGGCTGCGTCGTGAAGACCGCCGGCGTCGATGAGAGCATCCTCAGGTTCAAGGGCCCGGCACGCGTCTTCGAGAGCCAGGACGCGACCGTGCAAGCGATCCTCTTGAACGAGATCAAGCCGGGCGACGTCGTCGTCATCCGCTACGAGGGCCCGCGCGGCGGCCCCGGCATGCAGGAGATGCTCTATCCGACGAGCTATCTGAAGTCGAAGGGCCTGGGGAAGGCCTGCGCGCTGGTCACCGACGGCCGCTTCTCCGGCGGCACCTCGGGCCTCTCGATCGGCCATGTCTCGCCGGAAGCCGCCGATGGCGGCCTCATCGGCCTCGTGCGCGACGGCGACATGATCGAAATCGACATCCCGGACCGCTCGATCCGGCTTGCGGTCGATGACGCGACGCTCGCCGCGCGACGCGCGGCGCAGGACAAGGCGGGCTGGAAATCGGCGACCAAGCGCCAGCGCAAGATCACCACGGCGCTCCGCGCCTATGCCGCCTTCGCCACCAGCGCCGACAAGGGCGCCGTGCGCAAGGTGCCGGGCTAACTCATTGTCGAGAAAGTTGGCCGTCTCCGGGGAGAACGGCTCAGGCAGAGTCTCAATGGCCACAATTCATATTCAACCCCACTCGGTCGCAACTACACCGTTGCGGATGTTCTACGGAGACACGGAACTGTCGTTGGGGACAGGCTTCTTCTATGAAATTGGTGGCAAACACTATCTTGTGACGAACTGGCACAACGTTGCAGGACGCAGCCCGGAAGATCAGAAGGTAATTAGCCCTACCGGAGGCTTGCCTGAGAGCTATGGTCGAAAGTTGGTGACGGTGTAGATCGTGAAGGCGGCATATCGTGGGGGTAGTTGAAGCCTCCACTTCTCCATTGAAGGAGTGATATGCCG
>VGEH01000140.1 GCA_016869375.1 Alphaproteobacteria bacterium
CCACCGCGACGAGGACCTTTACCCGCTGCTGCAAAGGCTTTTACGATCAACTCCACTCAACGAAATCGACAAAATCCTGGTCCGAAATCGTTAGGGATTACCTAATCTTTTCGGCCTCGACACCAACATGCAGCCGAAGCCGCAGATGGTCGAGTCCTACACCGCATCACCCGACGGCCTGACGCATAAGTTCACGCTCCGCGCCGGCATGAAGTATCACGACGGCACGCCGGTCACGGCGAAGGACGTGATTCCTTCGCTGACCCGGTGGAGCAAGAAGGCGACCGACGGCGCCGCGATGATGGCCCGGGTCGGCTCGATGACGGCGACCGGCGAGCTCTCTTTCGAGATCGTGCTCAAGGAGCCGTTCGGCCCGCTGCTGGACTCTCTCGCCAACCCGCTTCTGCCGCCCTTCGTCATGCGCGAGAAGGACGCTCTGACCGACCCCAACACGCAGCTCACTGAGGCCATCGGCTCGGGGCCGTTCATCTTCGTGCGCGACGAATGGAAGCCCGGCGACAAGGTCATATACCGCAAGAACCCGAACTACACACCGCGCAGCGAGCCGACCAACGCCTATTCCGGCAGCCGGCAGCCGAAGCTCGACAGGGTCGAGTGGACCTACATCCCCGATCCGAATACGGCAACCCAGGCATTCCTCCGGAACGAGGCCGACATCTTCGAGATCCCGCCGGTCGATCTGCTGCCGCTCCTGAAGAGGGATCCGAACATCGTCGTCGAGGTGTTCAACAAGCCCGGCGTCCACGGCATGGTGCGGTTCAACTCGCTGCATCCGCCTTTCAACAACGCCAAGGCACGCCAGGCCTTCGCCATGGCGATCGACCAGAAGCAGTATCTCGCCGGCATGATCGGCAATCCCGAATACGAGCGGGAATGCTATGCGGTCTTCCAATGCGGATCGCCGAACGAGACCACGGTCGGCTCGGAGCCATTCCAGAAGCGCGACCTCGAAAAGGCGAAGCAGCTGCTGAAGGAGTCCGGCTATGACGGACGGCCGGTCGTCGTGCTCGATCCGACCGACCAGCAGATCATCCACAACATCTCGATCATGGCGGCGCAGACGCTGAAGGAGATCGGCTTCAATGTCGACCTGCAGGCGACCGACTGGGCGACCGTCACGACACGGCGCGGGCAGAAGGCGGCGCCCGGGCCGGGCTCGCCCGGCTGGAACATCTTCACCACCTGGTCCTCCTCGGTGATCATGCAGAGCCCGGTCACCAACTTCGCCATGCCGACGCCGTGCGACGGCAAGAACTGGTTCGGCTGGCCTTGCGACGAGGAGCTCGAGCGCCTGCGGAGGGCCTATATCCCGCTGATCAAGCCCGAGGAGCGCAAGGCCGCCATCGAGGCGATCCAGAAGCGCTACTACGAGGTGATGCCCTTCGCCATCACCGGCCAGTTCCAGTCGCCGGTCGCCTATCGCAAGAACATCGTCGGCATGCCGAAGACGTTGAACGTGACCAACTGGAACACCGAGAAGAAGTAGCGCTTTCCCCGGCGCCGGATCGATCGAGGTCCGGCGCCGCCATCGGAGCTTCCGAATGGCACGATTCCTCGTCATGGACCTCGCCGGCGCGGTGGCGCGGGCACGGATGGACTTCAACGCCGCGCCTATCACCTGCAGGACGATCTGGGATCTGCTGCCGCATCAGGCGGAGGGCGGACATGCGGTGCAGTCCGGAACCAACTGCGCCTTCCATTTCGATCCTTCGGTGCTGATCCCCGAAGAGAATACGAGCGCGCATCTGCTCAAGGGCGATGTCGTGTTCATCCACTACGACCCGCGCGAGCGCTACGCCAACCCGCGCGGCGTCAGCGAGGTCGTCTGGGCCTATGACCGCTTCAACGTCACGCGCTCGCCCGGGAAGATCCACGACGTCATCGGCAACTGGTTCGCCCGGCTCGACGGCGACTGGAGCGAATTCGCCGAGATGAGCCGACGCCTCGCGCGCGAAGGCAAGAAGCCGATCAAGATCACGCGGCTGGAGGAATAGAGATGGCCCGCTTCCTCGTCTTCAGGATGGAAGGGACCGAAGCGCGCGCTCGTCTGTTCGAGGATCTCGCGCCGGAGACCTGCAAGCTCATCTGGTCGCATCTGCCGGCCTCGGGTCCCTGCGGCCACGTGCTGCTCGCCGGCACCGCCTGCGCGCTCGAGCTGAACCCGAAGGCGGTCGCGCCCGCCGAGAACCAGACCGGCCTGATCCATCCGGGCGACGTGATGTTCATGCACTACCCGGAGCGCTGGCGGCTGGGCTTCCCGGAGGCCGAGAGCCGCATCACCTGGGCCTATGACCGCTTCTGCCAGCCGCGCGTACCCGGCCGCATGTCGCCGGAGTTTCCCAACGTCTTCGCCGAGTTCGTCGGCGACGCCTCGGCCTTCTTCGCCGCGTGCAAGGAGACCTTCTACGGCGGTCGCAAGCCGATCCGGATCGAGGGAGCCGAGGGGTAGGGCGAAGCGAAATGCGCTTCGCCCTACCCCCGCCGTTCTATCTCTTCTCGATATTCCACAGCGCCAGCACCGGCGCCTTGATCAGCCCCTCGATATTGGCGCGATAGGCGCTCGGCATCGTGTATTGGCCGACCACGGCGAAGTTGCCGTTGGCGTAGAGGCGGGTCTGCACCGTCTCGAGGATCTGCTTGCGCTTGGCATCGTCCGGCTCCCGCGCCCAGGCGAGCCTCAGCTTCTCGGTCTCCGGATCGCAAGCCCAGCCGAACCACGATCTGTCGCAGCCGCTGCTCGCCGGGTTGTTGGCAAGCGGGCTCATCGCCGAGACCGCATCTGTGCGCGTGTGGAAGATGTTCCAGCCGCCCTGCGATGGCGGGTTCTTCGAGCTCCGCCTGGTCGTCAGCGTCGCCCAGTCCATCGCCTGCAGCTCGACGTTCACTCCCGCCTTCTTCAGACGATCCGCGGTCACCTGTGCCGCCGGCCCGCTCGGATGGTCGGTCGGGTAGAGCACGACCACCGGCTCGCCGTTGTAGCCGCCTTCCTTGAGCAGCGCCTTCGCCTTCTCGATGTCGGGCTTGTTGATCATCTCGGCGCCGGCCGAGGTCGCGCTCGGCGTGCCGCACATGAAGAGAGAGTCGCAGACGGTCCAGTACTCGGGATCGCCGGCCATGACGCGCATGTATTCGGCCTGGTCGATCAGGTAGTAGAGCGCCTGGCGCGCCTTCACGTTGTTGAAGGGTGGGTGCAGGTGGTTGGGGCGCAGGATCACCTGCATGCCGAGCGGATCGGAGATGCCGACCTTCACATCCTTGTTGGCCCGCAGCACCGGCAAGAGGTCGATCGCCGGCGCCTCGATCAGGTCGATCTCGCCGCGGTTGAGGGCCGCGACCTGGCTGGAGGAGTCGGGCAGATAGAGCCACTCGACCCGGTCGACCTTGGCGACCTTGCCGCCAGCCAGCATGCTCGCCGGCTCGTTCCGCGGCACGTAGCCGGGAAAGCGCGTATAGGTGGCGCTGTGACCCGGCCGCCAGCCCGCCTTGTCGAAGATGAAGGGGCCGGAGCCGGTGGTGTCTTCGATCTGCTTCATCGCATCGGTCTTGGCGACACGCTCGGGCATGATGAAGGGCACATTGCTCGCGATCTTGGCGAGCGAGGAGAGCACAAGGCCGTAAGGCTCCTTGAGCCTGAGGCGGAAGCTGTCCTTGCCCGTGGCCTCGAGGCCGGCGAGCACGGCGACGAGGCCCTGCGCCTCGGTGTCGCGCTTCATCCAGCGCTCGAGCGAGGGCACGACGTCGGCCGAGGTCACCTCGCCGCCGTCATGCCATTTGAGCCCCGGGCGCAGCGTGAAGTCGAAGGTGAGGCTGTCGGCGGAGATCTTGTACTCGCCGACCATCTGCGGCTTCGGCACATGCTTCTCGTCCGCCGCGAACAGCGTGTCGTAGATCATGTACCCGTGGTTCCGGGTGATGATCGCCGTCGTCCAGATCGGATCGATGTTGCGAAGATCGGCATGCGGCACGATCCGCAGCGTCTTCTTGTCGGGAACAGTCTGCGCGCCGGCGTCAGTCGCCAGCGCCGTCAACGCCGCACAGGCAAGAGCAATGAACCGGCTCCGCATCGCGAGCCTCCAAGGGTTCGCGGCGTTGGGAGGAGCCGCCGCATCGTCGGAGGGAAGTCTCGCACGACGCGCGCCGGGCGCGCAAGGCTTACGCGCGCAGCACCATCGCCGCGGTCAGGTTCTCGGCGATGAAGCCCATGACGCGGCGGCGGAACAGATCGGTATGCCGGGAGGCGATGTCCTCCGCTGCCGCGGCGTCGCCGGCGATGACGGCCTCCATCATCTCGCGATGCTCCTCGACGATGTCCTGGCCGTGCTGGCCGCGGCTGCGCCCCATCGGCGGGTCGTAGACGAGGGCGAGGCGCGAGAGCCGCATGCCCTGGTTCAGGAGCTCGCCGAAGAAGCGCGCCAGCCACGGATTGCCGCCGGCATCGGCGACCGCCATGTGGAAATCGAAATTGGTCTTCGCCATCGCATCCGCATCACGCTTGCGCGCCGCGGATTCGAAGACCTTGCCGACCTCGCGGATGCGGGCGAGATCGCCCTCGCGCCGCCTGGCCGCGGCCAGCCGGGTCACCGCGCGCTGGCAGAGATCGAGCGCCTCGAAGAATCCCCGCACCTCGTCGAGCGAGATCGATGCCACGCGCGCGCCGCGATTGGGGGTCAGCGTCACCAGCCCTTCCGAGGCAAGCCGGATGATCGCCTCGCGCACAGGCGTGCGCGACAATCCCAGCGCCTCGACCAGCGCGCTCTCCTCGAGATCGGCGCCGGGCGCCAGCGACAGCGACAGGATGCGCTCGCGCAGCGCCTGATAGGCAGCCTCTCCGCCTTCACCCTTGGAGCGCTTGACCGGCTTCGTGGTCCTACCCATACTGCTGCATACACCGTGTATTCAAATTTTGCGAGGGTGGATGTCCTGGTTCATCGGGGTGGATGTCGGCGGCACCTTCACCGATTTTCACTGCCTCAACGAGCTTACCGGCGAAGCCTTCGTTCACAAGGCGCCGTCGACCCCCGACAATCCGGCCCGCGCCATCGTCGAGGGCGTGCGTGCCGTCGCCTCCCGGCTCAGCGTCGACTTCCAGGCGATCCGCCGCCTCGCGCATGGCACCACGGTCGCGACCAACGCGCTGATCCAGCGCAAGGGCGGCAAGGTCGCCCTGGTGACGACCAAGGGCTTCCGCGACCTGCTCGAGATCGGCCGGCAGGTGCGCCCGCACATGTACTCGCTGCAGGAAGACCATCCCGAGCCGCTGGTGCCGCGCCATTGGCGCTTCGAGGTCGACGAGCGCATGACCGCGGACGGCACCGCCGAGCGCGCGCTCGACGAGGCCGGCGTCGCCCGTGTTGCCGAGGAGATCAAGGCGGCGAAGGTCGACGCAGTCGCCATCGGCTTCCTCTTTGCCTTCCTCAATCCCGAGCATGAACGCAAGGCGGCCGAGGTGCTCTCGTCCAGGCTCGACGGCATCTATGTCTCGCGTTCCTCCGAGGTGCAGCCGGAGTTCCGCGAATACGAGCGCCTTTCGACCACGGTGCTCAACGCCTATCTGCAGCCGGTGCTGGCGCGATACCTGGCCGATCTCGGCGACCAGGTCGGCAAGCTCTCGGGCAGGATCCAGATCGGCATCAACCAGTCCTCCGGCGGGTTGATGTCGATCGGTCGCGCCCATCGCTTCCCCGTCAGGACGGCTCTTTCCGGCCCCGCGGCCGGCGCGGTCGGCGCCATCCACGTCGCCAAGCTGTCCAGCCGGCCGAACGTCGTCACCCTCGACATGGGCGGCACCTCGGCCGACGTGGCCCTGATCCGCGACTACGCGACCGACACCGCGCATGACCGCCAGGTCGGCGGCTTCCCGGTGCGCCTGCCGATGATCGACATCAACACGATCGGCGCCGGCGGCGGCTCTATCGCCTGGTTCGCGCCGGACGGCCTGCTCAAGGTCGGCCCCAACAGCGCCGGCGCCGTGCCGGGTCCCGCATGCTACGGACTCGGCGGCACCCAGGCGACCGTGACCGACGCCAACCTCGTGCTCGGCCGCCTCAGCCCCAAGGGCCTGCTCGACGGCAAGGTCGCGCTCGACGCCGCCGCCTCGCGCCGCGCGATCGAGCCGATCGCTCAGAAGCTCGGCTTCTCGGTCGAGCGCACCGCGCATGGCATGCTCGCCATCGTCGTCGCCAACATGGTGCGCGCCATCCGCACGGTCTCGGTCGAACGCGGCCACGACCCGCGCGGCTACGCCCTGATGCCCTTCGGCGGCGCCGGCCCGCTGCATGCGACCGATGTCGCCAAGTCGCTCGGCATGAAGGAGATACTGGTGCCGCCGGCGCCGGGTATCCTCTGTGCCCAGGGTCTCGTCGTCTCCGACCTCAAGGAAGACTTCGTCCGCACGCGCCGCACGCGCCTCGCCGCCTCGGAGCTGCCGGCGATGAAGACCGTCATCGCCGAGCTCGCCGCCGAGGCCGGGCGCTGGCTCGACAGCGAAGGCGTCACGGCATCCGAGCGCGAGATGCTGCTGACATTGGACATGCGCTATGTCGGCCAGAATTTCGAGCTGCCGGTCCGCCTGCTGAGCGCGGCGCTGCCGGAGATCGCGGCGCTCGCCCGCCTCTTCGCCGCCGCGCACGAGCAGAGCTACGGCTACGCCAATCTCGAGGCGCCGATCGAGGTGATCAATTTCCGACTGACCGGCCGGGCGAAGCGCGCGGAGGCGAAAGCGCCTGCGTCCGTCAAAGCGCCGTCCACGGCGCCGCAGCCGGTCGGCCGCCGGCCGGTGCATTTCCGCTGGGAAGCCGCAGACGACACTCCGCTCTATCGCCGCGATGCTCTGCTCCCGGGCCACACGCTGTCCGGCCCCGCCGTGGTCGAGCAGCTCGACGCCACCACCCTGCTCTATCCCGGCGATAAGCTTGTCGTCGACGCCGCCGGCTCTCTTCTCGTCGAGGTCGCGCCATGACCACCGATCCGATCACCCTCGAGATCATCCATAACGGGCTGCGCTCGATCACGGATGAATCCTTCATCGCCCTGATGAAGTCGGCCTATTCGACCAACATAAAGGAACGGCGCGACCATTCCTGCGCCGTGATCGATCTCTCCGGCCGGCTGATCGCGCAGGCGGAGAACTCTCTGCCGATCCATCTCGCCTCGATGTGGGGCCTGATGACCGCGGTGCTCGCCAAGGTGAAGGTCGATGACATGAGCGAAGGCGACATCTTCGTCGCCAACGACCCGCATGTCGCCGGCGGCACGCATCTGCCCGACCTCAACATGGCGATGCCGGTCTTCGTCGACGGCAAGGTCATGGCCTTCGTCTGCAACATCGCGCATCACGCCGACATGGGCGGCATGGCTCCCGGCAGCATGGCCGGCGGCATGCGCGAGATCTACCAGGAGGGGCTGCGCATCCCGGTCGTCCGCCTTTTCCGCAAGGGCGAGATCGTGCAAGACATCTTCGACCTGCTGCTCCTCAACGTGCGCGTGCCGGACGAGCGCAAGGGCGACTATTTCGCCCAGGTCGCCGCCTGCCGCCTCGGCGAGCGGCGGCTCAAGGAGATGGCGCAGCGCTATGGCGCCCCGGTGCTGCTCGAGGCCTTCGACGAGATCATCACGCGCACGCGCCAGCGCATGGAGCGCGCCATCGGCACGATCCCCGAAGGCACCTATCGCTTCGCCGATCGCATGGACGATGACGGGCTCGGCATGATCGACATCCCGATCGTGCTGGAGCTGACCGTCGGCAATGGCCGCATCCGCGCCGATTTCACCGGCTCGGCGCCGGAGGTCGACGGCAACATCAACCTCAAGATCAACGGCTCCGGCGCGACGGTCGCCTATGCGATCAAGGCGCTGCTCGACCCCGACGTGCCCAACAACCAGGGCGTCCTCGACGTCATCGACGTCTCCGCGCCCGAAGGCACCGTGGTGAATTGCGCGCCGCCCGCAGCGACCGCGGCGCGCGCCCATGTCTGCCAGCGCATCGTCGATTGCGTGATCGGCGCGCTGGCGCCGGCGATCCCAGACCGCGCCGTCGCCGCCGCCAACGGCGCCAACACCACCGCCGTCCTCTCCGGCATCGATCCGGCGACCAGGCAGCGCTACGTCTATCTTGAAACCCTGGGCGGCGGCTTCGGTGGCCGCGCCACCAAGGACGGCAAGGACGGCGTCCAGGTCCACATCACCAATACCTCCAACCTGCCGGTCGAGGCGATCGAGATGGAGTATCCGCTCCGCGTCGAGAGCTACGGCCTGATCGAGGATTCCGGCGGCGCCGGCAAGTATCGCGGCGGCCTCGGCTTGCGCCGCGTCGTTCGACCGGTCGGGCATGATGCCGTTTTCAGCGGGACCGGCGAGCGTTTCCGCTTCTCCCCCTGGGGGCTGTTCGGTGGCAAGGACGGCCAGCCCGGCCGCTTCCAGCGGCGCGAGCCGGACGGGTCGCTGATCGGCCTCGACAACAAGCCGGCGGAGGTGATGCTGACGCCGAAGCAGGCGGTGGTCATGGAGACGCCCGGCGCCGGCGGCTATGGCGATCCGGCCGAGCGCGCGGCCGATCTCCTCAAGCGCGACGCCGAGTCCGGCAAGTTCTCCGAGAAGTATCTGCGCGGTGCCTATCCGAAGGGAAAGTCATGAGCGAGCGTTTCGATGTCGTGATCGTCGGTGCCGGCGTCAGCGGCGCCAGCCTCGCCTGGCAGATGAAGAAGCGTGGCGTGAAGCGCGTGCTGCTGGCCGAGCGCAACCGCCCGGCCTCGGGCGGCACCGGCAAGAGTGCCGCGATCGTCCGCCAGCACTACTCGACGCCGCTGATGGCGCGCATGGCGCGCGCCTCGCTCGACATCTTCCAGACCCAGGCCAAGGCCTGCGGCTTCGAGCAGCCGGGCTATCTCTTCCTCGTCCCGCCCGATCAGGCGGCGACCGCGCAGACCAACATGGCGATGCAGCGCACTGTCGGCGTCGAGACCGAATGGCTCGATCCGGTGGCGCTCAAGAAAAAGGCCGGCGACTGGCTCAACATGGAGGGCGTCGGCGGCGCCACCTTCGAGCCGAAGGGCGGCTATGCCGATCCGGTGCGCACCACCGAGACGATGGTCTCGATGTTCAAGGATCTCGGCGGCGAGTTCCGAGAGCGCACGCCGGTGCGCGGCCTCATCCGCAAGGGCGACCGCATCACCGGCCTCTCGACCGATGGCGGCGACATCGAAGCCGACACGGTGGTCAATGCCGCCGGCCCGTGGTCGACGATGCTGGCCGCCAGCGCCAACATCGAGATGCAGATGCGCGCGATCCGAGAGCAGGACACGGTGTGGGAAGCGCGCCCCGGCCGGCCGGTGCCGCCGAACTCGATCTCGAACGCGGTGGACGCGACTTATCTCAGACCCTTGGGCGGCAACCGCTACGTGGTCGGCCGCGGCTTCCCCAAGGAGTATTTCGACTGCGATCCCTATAACTACAAGCAGACCGCCGACGACGATTTCGTCGCCGAGGTGCAGCGGCGGCTGACCATGCGCTTCCCGACCATGGAGGGCGCCAAGCTCGTCGACTCCTATGCCGCGCTCTACGACGTCACCGTCGACTGGTATCCCTATGTCGGCCCGCGCGCCGGATTGCAGGGCTATGCCGATTTCTCCGGCGGCAGCGGCCACGGCTTCAAGATCGCCCCCGCCATCGCCGGCGAGCTCGCCGAGTGGATATCGGCCGGCACGGTGAAGCCCGACTTCGCCCGCCTCTCCTACGACCGCATCGCGAAGATGGACGTCTTCGCCGGATCGTATGGCGGCAACAGAGGCTAGGGTTACTCTTCGCTATCCGGCTTCTCGTACACAAGTGAAACAGACGCCAAGCCGTTCTTCGTATCCCAAAGCACGCTAACGCCGCTCTTTCGCAATGCACTCCTAATCGAGCTAATGGTTTCGTCACGGCCGCCATTGCCACGCTCGATATTCGAGATCGTCGCCGCAGAAACACCAGAACGCCTAGCCAACTGATCCTGATCAAGCCCGGCCATTACTCGACCCGCCATAAGGAGGCGGCCTCGTGCGTCGTTCGTGGCCAATGTCTTCGCCATAGATGTCTCCGCCCTCAGTCCATGTATTTCTAAATCTAATACACTTTCATGAAGTTTTGCAACAGAACTTTCTGGCGTCGGTAAACGTGGCCCCTAGCCTGGGAAGCGCATTTCTGCGGCACCCGTCGACCCGCTCGACCAGCGCTCAACGGCCGTCAAGGACGCGGTCGATCCGGTCGTGAAGACTTCCAAGGAACGAGCAATCTTCTAGCGAGCCCCGCTTATATAGCTAAGCTCATGCATGGCTGACCCGATTGCATTGACCGTTTCAGTCCTCGCGCTGACGATATCGGCGATAACAGCTTGGCTAACGCTGTTTCGCATTGGTACGGTGAAGATGACGCAACCCACCGTCATCTTCTTCGGTCCTGACCGCCCAAGAAAACCGAATGCACGAGGAGCGCCGAAGGTCTATTTGCGAACGTTACTATTCGCGACTTCCCGGCGTGGGCGGGTAATCGAAAGCATGCACGTAACGGTTTCGCGCAACGAAGCTCGCCAGACTTTCAATGTATGAGTTCACGGCGACGACGATTTGGTGCGTGGAAGCGGAATGTTCGTAGGGGAAACAGGCGTTTCAGCAAGCCACCACTTTCTGGCTCCTCCTCAAGACCCATCATTCGCATTTATCGAAGGCGACTACGTTCTTGAGGTTTTTGCCAAGATCGTCGGGGACAAACGCCCTAAGCGTCTCTTCTCGCAAAACCTGACGATCTCACGCGATGTAGCGATCTCTCTCCAACACCCGCAAGCCGGTCTCTACTTCGATTGGGGAGCCGACTCCGCGAGATATCTTGCGCACGTCGAGACCCGTGGGCCGGAGCCTGAGCCCGAGGCGCTCTTAAGGGCCTTAGGCGCGCTCACTCCCAAGAGTGAATAGTGCCTATCGAGCGCTGCCCGAAGAAGAGAGTTTGCATCTTCGTATCGCCCTGAGGCAGGGTTGAACTCACTCGTGGAGATATCCATGACGCTCGCCAATACCGCGCCCTCGACCGACCTGCTCGACCGCCGCTCGGCCGCGGTCGAGGACATGATCGGTCGCGTGCGCGAGATCGAGCGGCGGCTGGGCGTGACGCGGCCGGCGCTAGCGGCGATCGAGCGCGAGCTTGTTCATCTCGCCTCGCGCACAGAGCTGTTCCCGAAGGAGCAGTTCTCGATCAAGCCGGGGAAGCCGACGATCTATCGGCTCGCCGAAGATCCGGACCATCGCTTCGCGCTCTATGCGTCGGCCGGCGCGCTCGGCAAGTACCAGCCGCCGCATAACCACACCACCTGGGCGGTGATCGCCGGCGTCTACGGCCATGAGCACAACGTCATGTACGAGCGCGTCGACGACCGTTCGGTACCCGGCAAGGGAAAGCTGAAGAAGACCGGCGAGCGCACGGTGACCAAAGGTGTCGCCGTCTCCTACCTGCCCGACGATTTCCACACCATCCAGACGCAAGGCAACGAAGAAGGCCTGCATCTGCACCTCTACGGCCTCAGCCTGGAGCACCTCCCGAACCGCATCGGCTTCGCCACGCCGGAAGCGGATGCGTATGAGCGCTTCATGCGCGCGCCTAATATCGGCGCCCCTCTCCTGCCCGCGCGCGATCTCAAGGCGATGATCTCCGACGGCGAGGAGCTCGCCATCCTCGACGTGCGCGAGGAAGGCGTGTTCTCGCGCCGCCATCTGCTCTTCGCCTCCTCGCTTCCCTTGAGCCGGCTCGAGCTTCGCGTCGCCGCGCTAGTGCCGCGCCGCTCGACCCGCATCGTGCTGATCGATGCCGATGACGGGCTTTCCCAGCGCGCCGCGGCGCGGCTGATGAAATTCGGCTATCGCAACCTCTCGATCCTCGACGGCGGCATCGAGGCCTGGGGCAAGGCGGGCTACGAGCTGTTCAGCGGCACCTATGTGCCGAGCAAGGCCTTTGGCGAGTTCGTCGAACACGAAGAAGAGACGCCGCGGATGGACGCGGCGGAGATCAAGGCGCTGGCCGACAAGGGCCAGGATATGATCATCCTCGACAGCCGCCCCCTGGACGAGTTCAGGAAGATGAGCATCCCCGGCGGCATCGATTGCCCCGGCGCCGAGCTCGTGCATCGTGCCTTCGGCCTGGTGCGCTCGCCGGACACCCTCGTCGTCGTCAACTGCGCCGGGCGCACGCGCAGCATCATCGGCGCACAGTCGCTGATCAACGCCGGCATGCCGAACAAGGTGGTGGCGCTCAAGAACGGGACAATGGGCTGGCACCTCGCCGGCCTGAAGCTCGCACATGGCGAGAAGGTGATGGCACCGCTCCCCTCCGCCGAAGGACTCAAGAAGGCGAAGGAAGCCGCCGAGCGTGTCGCCGGGCGCTTCGGCGTGCGCAGCATCGGCCCGTGCGATCTCGCGCGCTTCGACGCCGAGAGCGATCAGCGCAGCCTCTATGTCTTCGACGTGCGCTCGCCCGAGGAGTACCGCGCCGGCCACCGCCCCGGATCGCGCTCGGCGCCGGGCGGCCAGCTCGTGCAGGCGACCGACTCCTACGCGGCGACGCGCAACGCGCGGATTGCGCTGATCGACGACAACGGCGTGCGCGCCACCATGACCGCCTCCTGGCTGATCCAGATGGGCTGGGAGGATGTCTATGTCGTGGAGGGCGGGCTCTCCGGCGTGCTGGAAACCGGAGCCGAGCAACGCCGCGTTCTCGGGCTTGCCGGCACGCGCTCGGCCTGGACCGATCCGCACGGCCTCAAGGCGCTCATCGATGCCGGCGAGGTCGTGGTGGTCGATCTCGACACCAGCCTGCGCCATCGCGAACGCCATATTCCCGGCGCCGTCTTCGGCATCCGCTCGCGCCTCAAGGATCTCGTGCCGACCCTGCCCAAGGGCAAGCGCATCGTCATGACCTCGGGCGACGGCCTCGTCGCCAAGCTCGCCGCCGACGAGGTGCATGCGCTGACCGGGAACGAGACCACGGCGCTGCTCGGTGGGACCGACGCCTGGGTCGCCGCAGGCCTGCCGACCGCCTCGGGCACCGAAGGCCTGCCCGCCCAGCCCGACGATGTCTGGTACCGTCCCTACGACCGCGCGACGGGCGTGGAAGAGGCGATGAAGGAGTATCTCTCCTGGGAGGTCGAGCTGGTCCGCCAGATCGAGCGCGACGGCGACACGCGCTTCAGGACCTTCCCGGCCGCCTAGCGCAGGCGGAACTGCACCGGCACCTGGAGCTCGAGCTTCGCCTTGGCCATGTCGGCGGGCATCGGCGGCAGCGGCTCGGCGCGCTTGATCATCGCCTCGACCTCGCGGTCGAGTTCGGCGAAGCCGGAGCTGGTCTTGATCCGGTAATTCAGCACCTTGCCCTGACGGTCGAGCTCGAAATAGAGGATCGCGGTCCCCTGCTGGCGCCGGCGCTGCGACTCGCGCGGGTATTCCTTGTGGCGCTCGAGCCAGGCGAGGACCGAGGCGAGGTAGTCGGCATCGGCCCCCGGCCGGCCGACGGAAGGCGGCAGCGCGACGAGCTGCGGCGG
>VGEH01000141.1 GCA_016869375.1 Alphaproteobacteria bacterium
TGAGCCCCCCGCGAGGCCCCGGTCGCCTGGACGTCAGTGAGATCGGACGAAACCAGAGCCTGCCCAGATCCCGCCCGCCGCGACAGACCACTCTCATCACGCTTCGGCGAGATTCTTCAACAGCCTGTTAGCCCTTGTCGCGCAGGAGGCGGCCCTTCTCGCGCTGCCAGTCCTTCTTCTTCTCGCTCTCGCGCTTGTCGCCCTTCTTCTTGCCCTTGCCGAGGCCGAGTTCGACCTTGGCGATGCCGCGTTCGTTGAAATAGATCGAGAGCGGCACCAGCGTCACGCCATCGCGCTTGACCGCGCCGAGCAGCTTGTCGAGCTCGCGACGCTTGACCAGGAGCTTCCGCGGCCGCTTCGGCTCGTGATTGAAGCGGTTCGCGGCCTTGTACTCGGGCACATAGGCGTTGAGCAGGAAAAGCTCGCCATTCTGCTCGCCGGCATAGGCCTCCGCGATCGATGCCGAGCCGGCGCGCAGCGCCTTCACCTCGGTGCCGGAAAGCATGATCCCGGCCTCGAGCGTGCTCAGAATGAAATAGTCGTGGCGGGCGCGGCGATTCTGGGCCGCGACCCCCTCAGGTCCCGGGCGCGGCATGAGACCTCGGCTAGTTGATCAGGCCCGCGCCGCGCATGGCGACAGACACCTTTTCCTTGGTTGCATCGGTGAGCGGAGCGAGCGGCAGGCGGCAATCCGGCCGCGCCTTTGCCAGGAGGGAGGCGGCGAACTTGACCGGCGCCGGGCTGGTCTCGACGAACAGCGCCTCGTGCAGCGGCATCAGGCGGTCGTTGATCGTCTGCGCCTTCCTGATGTCGCCGCGGGCGAAGGCCTCGTGCATGTCGGCGAGCTGGCGCGGCGCCACATTGGCGGTGACAGAGATGCAGCCGTCGCCGCCCTGGGCGAGGAAGGCCAGCGCCGTCGCGTCCTCGCCGGAGAGCTGGGAGAACTTGTCACCGCAGGTCCGCTTGGTCTTGAAGGGGCGGGTCAGGTCGTTGGTCGCGTCCTTGACGCCGACGATGTTCGGCAGCTTGGCGAGCCGTCCCATGGTCTCCGGAGTCATGTCGATCACGCAGCGGCCGGGGATGTTGTAGATGACGATCGGCATGTCGACGGCGTCGTGAATCGCCTTGTAGTGCAGGAAGAGGCCTTCCTGGGTCGGCTTGTTGTAGTACGGGGTTACCACGAGGGCGGCGTCCGCTCCGGCTTCCTTGGCATGCCGGGTAAGCTCGATCGCCTCGTCGGTCGAGTTGGAGCCGGTGCCCGCGATGACCGGGCGCTTGCCCTTCGCCACCTCGATGCAGAGCTCGACGACTCGCTTGTGCTCGTCATGCGAGAGAGTCGGGGATTCGCCCGTCGTTCCGCAGGGAATCAGGCCGTGCGTCCCATGCTCGAGCTGCCACGCGACGAAGGACTGGAAGCCCTTTTCGTCGAGCTTGCCCGCGGCCGTGAACGGTGTGATCAGGGCGACGAGCGAACCCTTGAACATGACGATCTCCTTAGGGGACACGCCCGGGAGTGGGGTGTAACGGAACGATATTCAGGTAAAACTTTGTCCGCAAGGTTGTTGCCCGAGAGGCTCGCGACTAGAATGCCGGTCGGCGGGGGTTTCTCTAGGGGATAAGAGAACCTGATGAGGTTTTGGATGAATCCGGTGGGGGCCGGTCTTGCGATCGCTTGCGCGATCGCGGTTTCCGTTTTGTCACCGGCCGTCGCTGCTGGTCTCGGCGCCGACGAAATCCGCTACGCCAAGGCAGCCCTCCAGGCCGCCGATGGCGGCGACTACAACCGCGGTCAGGCGATGGCCGCCCGCGATCCCGCGCTGACCAAGCTGATCCGTTGGATGGAGCTGCGCAGGGCGAGCTCGCGCTCCAGCTTCGCCGAAATCGTCGAATTCATGGCGGCCAATCCGGACTGGCCGGGCAGGCACGCGCTTCGGCTTCGCGCCGAGGAGGCTATGCCCTCCGACATGTCGGATCGCGATGTCATCGCCTGGTTTCAGAAGAACCCGCCGCTCGGCGCCGGCAAGCTTCGTCTCGCGGAGGCCTACGCACGTACCGGCCAGAAGACGAAGGCCGACGAAATCGTCCGCGAGGCCTGGGTCGCCGGCGATTTCGACGTGAACCAGGAGAAGAGCTTCCTTCTCCGCTATCGCGACACGATTCGCACTCAGGACCACTGGACGCGTCTCGATCGAATGCTGTGGGACGGCAAGACCGGCGCGCCGTACACGCGGATGCTGGCCCGGGTCGAGCCCGGCCAGAGGGCGCTGGCCGAAGCGCGCATGCGCCTTAAGACCGGCGCCGGCGGCGTCGACAAGGCCGTCGCCGCGGTTCCCGCCAACCTGCAATCCGATCCCGGCTTCCTCTTCGAACGCGCCAAGTGGCGGCGCATGCGGGGCCAGAACGACGACGCCCGCTCCATTTTGATCAAGCCGCCGTCGAAGCTCGTGCGTGCCGATCTCTGGTGGCGCGAGACCGACTATCAGGCTCGCCAAGCGCTTCGCGACGGCGACATCTCCCTAGCCTATAAGCTCGCCGCGTCTCACAAGCCCGGCGACGGCAAGATCCAGCCGGACGCCGAGTTCTTCGCCGGCTTCGTCGCGCTTCGCTTCCTGGAGGATCCGAAGACGGCGCTGGCTCACTTCAAGCGCCTGTATGAAGGCGTGAACTCGCCTATCAGCAGGTCGCGCGGCGCCTACTGGGCTGGTCGAGCCGCGGAGGCGATGAAGGACGGCGCCGGCGCCAAGGCCTGGTACACCAAGGCTGCCGAGCATCTTACGACCTTCTACGGCCAGATCGCCGCCGGAAAGCTGTCCGACAACGCGCCCGTGCTGGCGCCGGACGCGAAGCCGACGCCGGCCGAGGCCCAGGCCTTCCGCCGCCACGAGCTAACCCGCATCGTCGCGATCCTCGACGAAATCGGCCCCAACGAGCTGTTCGTCGCCTTCTCGATCGCCCTAGTCGAGCGTGCAAAGACGCCGGGTGAGCGCGCGCTTGCGCTCAACCACATCCGCAGCCTGGGCCGTACCGATACCGCCGTCGCCGTAGCGCGCCGCGTTGCTTTCCGCGAAGGGCACATTTTGATCGAGGACGGCTATCCGATGATCACCCTGCCGAAGGGCGACAGGCCCGAGGCGGCGCTGATCCACGCGGTAATCCGTCAGGAGAGCGGCTTCGACCAGCGAGCCGTGAGCCGCGCCAAGGCCCAGGGCCTGATGCAACTGATGCCGGCGACGGCGAAGATCGTCTCCAAGGAGCTCGGGCTCAAATACGACATGAACGGGCTGACGCAGAACCCGAGCTACAACATCACGCTCGGCAGCTCGTATTTGAACGGCCTTGTCAACGACTTCGACGGCTCCTACATCGCTGCCATCGCCGGCTATAATGCCGGTCCGGGCCGCATCAAGCGCTGGCTCCGGGACAATGGCGATATCCGCAAGGGCGAGGCCGACGTCCTCGACTGGATCGAGCAGATCCCGATTTCCGAGACTCGCAACTACGTCCAGCGCGTGCTGGAGGCACTCTTCATCTATCGTTCTCGCATGACGAAGGCGCCGGCGACGGACATGGCGCAGGCGCTCAACCGCTGGTGCCTCTATGGCTGCGGCGGCGTACTCGAGACCAACCTCGCCAAGGCCCGCATCGGCCGTGCCGGCGCCGACGACGCCTGCGATGCCGAGACCGACCGCAACTGCGCCGGCGACGAAGACGTCGTCGCTCGCGACGAGACGCCCGCTGTCGAGCCGGTGCCGGTCATCAAGGCGACGCCGGTCGCGGTTCCGGCGACGGAGCGGCCGGGTCCGGCTCGCCCCTCCGCACCCAGACGCGACATCCCGCGCACAGGCGGAAAGGACTGATGACAGCTCACCCGACTTTGGCAAACGCAGCCGCCTGCGTTTTCGATGCGTATGGCACGCTTTTCGACGTGGCCCGGCTGGCGGAGCCCTGTCGCGCCCAGCTTGGCGACAAGACCGATACCCTGGCGCGGCTCTGGCGCGAAAAGCAGCTCCAGTACACTTGGTTGCGCAGCCTGATGGGGACGCATACCGACTTCTGGCACGTGACCGGCGAGGCGCTCGACTACGCCCTCGCCGCGATCAAGGTCGATGATCCCCGGCTGCGCTCGATGTTGATGCAGCTCTATCTGGAGCCACCGCTCTACGAGGACGCCGCCGGTCTTCTCAAGGCGATCAAGGCGAAGGGGCTCCGGACCGCGATCCTCTCGAACGGCTCGACCACGATGCTTGCCGGCGCCGTCAACGGGCACAATCTTCGCGGCGTGCTGGATCTCGTCCTCTCGGTCGACGACGCGCAGGTCTTCAAACCGCATCCCTCGGTCTACAAGCTCGCCACCGACAGGCTCGGAGTCACCGCCGACAGGATCCTCTTCGTCAGCGGCAATGGCTGGGACGCGCATGCGGGCCGCCATGCCGGTTTCCGCGTTGCCTGGGTCAACCGCACCGGGCTGCCACGCGAGACGCTTCCGGCCTCGCCCGACTTCGAGATCAAGAGCCTCTCCGAGCTCTCTTCCCTGCTCGGCTTCTAAGGCCGCGCCTATCCCCACAGAGCTGCCGATGACGGACCTGCTTCCGACCCATGACGATGTGCGTCGTGCCGCCGACCGGCTGCGCCCGGTGGCGGCGATCACGCCGCTGATCGAGTCGCCGCTCCTCAACGAGGAGTTGGGCGGCCGGCTTCTGATCAAGTGCGAGATGCTGCAGCGGACCGGGTCCTTCAAGTTCCGCGGCGCCTACAACCGGATATCGATGATCCCGGACGACAAGCGCAAGGACGGCGTGGTCTGCTTTTCGTCGGGCAACCACGCGCAGGGTGTCGCGGCCGCGGCGCAGATGCTCGGCGTAAAGGCCGTCTGCGTCATGCCATCGGATGCACCGAAGCTCAAGATCGAGAACAGCCGCGCTTTCGGCGCGGAAATCATTCTCTACGACCGCTTCCGCGATTCCCGTGAGGAGATCGGCGACCGCATCTCGCGAGAGCGTGGCTCGACGCTGGTGAAGCCCTTCGACGATCCCGGCATCATCACCGGCCAGGGCACGATCGGCCTCGAAATCGCCGACCAGGCGAAGGCGCTCGGCGTTAAGCCCGACGCCGTGCTCGCCGGCTGCTCCGGCGGCGGCCTCATTACCGGCATCGCCCTCGGCCTTTCCGGCGGCCTGGCGGAGACGGCGGTCTACTCAGTCGAACCCGTCGGCCTCGACGATATGGCGCGCTCGCTAGAGTCCGGGAGGGTCGAGAAGAACGACCCCGCCGCACGCACGATCTGCGACGCCCTGATGTCTCCCTCGCCGGGTGACATCACCTTCGCCATCGCGCGCCAGCGGCTCAAGGGTGGTCTCGCCGTTACCGATGCTGAAGTGAAAAAGGCGATGGCGCTGGCCTTCCGCCACTTCAAGATCGTCTGCGAGCCCGGCGGTGCGGTCGGCATCGCCGCGGTGATGACGGGCAAGATGCCGATCAAAGGCCGCACCGTCGTCGTCGTCGCCTCCGGCGGCAATGTCGATCCCGCCCTCTTCCAGGAAGCCCTCGCCTCGGCCTAGTCTCCGGCCGAGATGGTAGCCCTGTCAGATCGTGACGAGGTCCTCGCGCTACTTCGCGATGTGCCTGGCATTTCCGACGTCGCGCCGGAGCACATCGCGATCTCCACGCTTGGCGGACTCTCGCATCGGAATCTCAAGGTAGAGACGCCGGTGGGCCATTTCGTCCTCCAAATTCCGATCGTCGATCCGCACGGCCCGGATCGCCGGCTGGCGATCGACGCCACGCCGAGCGCGAGCCGCCTCGGCATCGGTGCCGAACTGGTTCATGCCGAGCCGCGATCCGGTCTCCTAGTTACGCGCTGGGTCGCCGGTGCCGTAACGCTGACGCATGAGCGTTTCCGCGCCGATGCACGGATGCCGGCGGAGCTCGCTGGCCTGCTTCGCCGCTGGCATCGCTCCGGCGAGCGGTTGCAACCTGCCATCGATCACTACGGTGCGCTCGATCGCCTTCGTGCCGGCTTGGCGAACCCCGTCGGCTCGTCGCGACTGTACGATGCACTGGGGCGCGCCCAGGCAGAGCTCGCCGCGCAGGTGACGCCCGCGCCCATTCACGGCGATCCCGATCTCGAGAACTTCCTGGTCGCCCCGGCCGGACTCGTGCTGATCGATTGGGAATATGCCGGCATGGGCGATCCAGCCTGGGATCTGGGCTACCTCGCGCATGCGACCGACATGACGCCGTCCGAGGAGGAAGCGTTCCTGGCCGCCTATGCGGTTCCGGACATGACGCTCCGCCGCCTGCGCCTCAACCGCATGGTGGCGGCCGCGCTCTCAGCGCTGTGGCTCGAGGCGCGCATGCAACGCGGCAACTCGCCCGATCTCTCCGCCGCGATCAAGAACCGGCTTCGCCAGGCGGAACAGCTGAGCATCTCGCTTTACCCCGGCACGGGTTCACGCTAGCTTCCCGTTCCGTCAGGGGTGCTCCGTCGCGGGGCTGAGAGGACGAGGTCCAACCCTTCAAGCTGATCTGGGTAATACCAGCGGAGCGAGACCGAATGTTCTCAGGCACGCAGTTTTCCCTCTATCCGATGACCGCGGAATTCGTCCCGGCCATCCTGCGCGGCATCGCCGCGCTGGACGCCTATAAGGACCAGGTCCGCCGAGAGACCGACGACCTCTCGACCCTGATGGTCGGGCCGCCCGACACGATCGTGCGGGCCATGCGCGACGCGTTCATCGCGACCGCGAGCAAGGGCGACCATGTCGTCCTTTCGGCGACGCTCTCACGCGGCTGCCCCGGCGAATCCGATGATCCGATCTGCACGGCGGAAGCGATCCCGCCGATGAAGGAGGGCGAGGATCTCGTCGCCTCCTCCCTCGCCCGCTACGCACCGGGCAAGCTGTCGGGCTTGAAAGCCTCCGCGCAGATCTCGCTCTACCCGCTCGGCACCGAGGCGCATATGGCGCGGATCGGTGCCTGCATCGACTTCCTTAAGCGCGCGAAGGTCTTCGACCGCTCGAAGAACTTCTGCACCAAGCTCAGGGGCGACGCGGCCGAAGTCTTCGCCGCGATCGAGCGCTCCTATCTCGATTTCGCGCCGGCCAACGCGCATGTCGTGCTGACCATTACCGTGTCGGCCAACAGCCCAAGCGGGAGCTGAGCCCATGAACCAGTGGACGCAGCGCGAGATCGTCGTCGTCGCCGCGATCGGCGTCGTCTTCGGCGTGCTCTACCTCGCCTGGGTGCAGCTATGGCTGGTCGCCCAGAGCATCATAGGGCCGATCTCGCTCGACATCTTCTTCGGCTTCTGGTGCGTCGCCTCGGTGATCGCCGCCTACATCGTGCGGCGGCCAGGCGCTGCCTTCTTCGCAGAAGTGACCGCGGCCATTGCCGAGGTCGCGACCGGCAATCCCGCCGGACTCATCCTGCTCCTGACCGGCGTGGTCCAGGGTGCCGGCGCCGAGCTTCCCTTCGCCGCGACGCGCTGGAAGCGCTACGACCTTGCCGTGCTGCTGGCCGCAGGGGCCAGCGCCGCAGTCTTCAGCTTCGTCTACACCTGGATCCGCTTCAGTTACGGCAATCTGAGCCCGACCCTGCTGGTCGCGATGTTCGCGATCCGCGTGGCCAGCGGCATGATACTGGCCGGCTGGCTCGGCCGCGTGATCGCGCGTTCGCTGCAGAAGACCGGCACCCTCGATGGCTTGAGGATCGACGAAGACCGGCGTGCCGCGTAAGGACGACAACGTCCTTAGCGCCGAGGGCGTCGGCGTCCGCTTCCCCCGTGCTGCGCGCGACGCGGTTCGTGACGTCTCGCTGACCCTGCATGCCGGCGAGCGCCTGGCTCTGCTCGGCCCCTCGGGCAGCGGCAAGACCACGCTGGCGCTGGCCCTGCTCGGCGCCATTCCGACGCTGGTGCCGGCGGCGCGCCATGGCAACGTCCACTGGTCGGGCCTCGGCGAGCGTGTGCTGGCCACCGGCACAGGCATCGCCGCCGCGGTGTTGCAGGACACCGATGCGCAGCTGGTCGCGCTGACCGTCGAGGACGAGATCGCCTTCGCGCTTGAGAGCCGAGGCCTGTCACCTTCCGACATCGACGCGCGGATCGAGCAGGCGCTGATGCGGCCGCCCGGTCTCGGCCTCGCCCGACGCGACCGCACGCTGACCTTGTCCGGCGGCTGGCGTCAGCGCCTGGCGCTCGCCTCCGCACTTGCGGAAGCCGCCGGCACGCTCGTCATCGACGAGCCGGTCGCGCATCTCGACGGCGATGCTGCCGCGGAAGCGGTTGCCGCGGTCGAGGCCGCCTGCCAGGACGGTGCCGCGGCACTTCTGATCGAGCACCGCATCGACCACATCCTGCATCTCGCCGATCGCGTGCTGGTGCTTGGTGCAGACGGCGCTCCCGTTGCCGCCGGTGCAACCGAGGCCACCTTGCGCGAGGTCGCCGCGCGCAACGACACGCTCGGCCTCCGCCTCCCCGCCGAGATCCGCGTCGCCGACGCGCTCTCACGCGCCGGCGTCGCCGAAGGCTCGCCTGAAGCGCTCGCCGTCGCGTTGGCGACGCTCGGCCTCGATCGAAAGCGCTCGGTGTCCTTGGGACCCGCCCTGCTCGAAATCCGCGACGCTTCGGTTCGGCGCGGCCGCAAGACCGTGCTGAACGACGTCTCGCTGGCTGCGCATGCCAGCGAGGTCATTGGCATCGCCGGCCCCAACGGCGCCGGCAAGTCGACGCTGGCACTGCTGGCCGCCGGCGGACTCGCTGCCGCGAGCGGCAGCATGCGCCGCTCCGGCGGGACACCGGTCTATGTGCCGCAGAACCCCGCGCTGGCCTTCGCCACCGGAAGCCTAGAAGCCGAGGCCGCACGGCATGGCCTCTCGTGGAGCGAAGCCGCGGCGGCGATCGCGCGCGCCGGGCTGGCGCCGGATCGAGACCGCCATCCCCTCGCCTTCAGCCACGGCGAGCGCCGCCGGCTGGCAGTTGCGCTGGCCCTGGCAATGCCGGGCCAGCGCCTCGTCACCCTGGACGAGCCGAGTTCGGCGCTCGACGGCATCGGCCTCGCCGCGCTCGATGCCGATATCGAGGCGCTGCGCGCTCGCGGCGCCGCGGTGCTGGTCATTGCCCACGATCTCGACTGGCTCTCCTCCGTCGCCGACCGCATCCTCGTTCTTGAAGATGGCCGCAGCCTCGCCGAGGGACCGAGCCGACACATCCTCAAGCGGGCGGTCGAAGGCCGATTGCCGCTTCGCCCTCCCCCCGCGGCGAAGCTCGCTGCTCGGCTTGGCTGGAGCTTCGAGCCGTGACGCGCCTCGATCCGCTGGTGAAGCTCGGCGTCGCGCTCGTCTATGTGGGCTATGCGACGCTCAGTCAGGTGAGCATCGAGCTCGCGACCCTTTCGCTCTTCGTCGCCTTCCTGCTGCTCGCAGTCGAGCGCATGCCGGTCCGGACCTTCCTGCTCGGCCTCGCGCCCTTCCTGTTCTTCGCCGTCACCTCGTCCTGGATCTATGCGGTCGCGCCGGCGAACGTCTATGGCTGGACCGGGTGGCAGGTGGCGCTCGCCGTCGGCTTGCGCACGGTCGCGGTCGGCCTCGTCTCGATGCTATTCGCTTATACGACGGAGCCGGCCGATCTCGGCCGCGCGCTCGTCCACCGGCTCCGCTTCTCTCGACGCTTCGTTTTCGGTGCGCTCGCCGCGATCCAGTTCCTGCCGTCGCTCGCCGAGGAAGCCAGGCTCGCGCGCATCGTCGCGCGGGCGGCGATGCCGGCAGGCACGTCGCGGCTTCGCCTGTGGTTCGCGGGCTTAAGCCCGGCGCTCGGCATCATCCTGCTCGCCGGCGCGATCCGCCGCGCCGGGACCGCAGCGCTGGCGATGGAGCTGCGCGGCCTTTCGGCGACAAGCGGCCGCAGCGCCTGGCGCGTGCCGCGTCCTGGCCCCGCCGACGCCGTCTTCGCGGTCGCCGCGCTGATCCTGCTCGCGCTGCTCTGGGCGGCAATCCGTCTTTAGAGGTTCCGCAGCAGGTGGATCAGGCTGGAGGTGTCCCAGCGCCCGCCGCCGCGCTTCTGCACATGGGCGTAGAACTGGTCGACCAGCGCCGTCATCGGCAGGATCGCGCCGTTGCGCTTGGTCTCGGCAAGGCAGATGCCGAGATCCTTGCGCATCCAGTCGACGGCGAAACCGAAATCGAACTTGCCGTCGACCATGGTGTTGCCGCGGTTCTCCATCTGCCAGCTCTGCGCCGCGCCCTTGGAGATGACCTCGACCACCTTCTTCGCATCCAGGCCCGACCGCATCGCGAAGTTGATGCCCTCGGCGAGGCCCTGGACCACGCCGGCGATGCAGATCTGGTTGACCATCTTGCAGAGCTGTCCGGCGCCGGCCGCGCCGAGATGGGTGACGGCACGGGCATAGGTACCCATGGTCTCCTCGGCCTTGCCATAGGTCTCGGGCTTGCCGCCGACCATGATGGTGAGCTTGCCGTTGACGGCTCCCGCCTGGCCGCCGGAAACCGGTGCGTCGAGCACGCCGATGCCGAGCTTCTCGCCCGCCGCTTCTATCTCGCGCGCCACTTCGGCCGAGGCCGTGGTGTGGTCGACGAATATGGTGCCCTTCGTCATGCCGGCGAAGGCGCCCTTGTCGCCATAGACGACGCTGCGCAAGTCGTCGTCATTGCCGACGCAGCAGAAGACGATCTCGGCGCCCTTCGCCGCCTCGGCCGGGGTCGGCGCCGACTTACCGCCATACTCGCCGGCCCAGCCCTTCGCCTTCGCCTCGGTGCGGTTGTAGACGGTGACCTTGTGGCCCGCCTTGGCGAGATGTCCCGCCATCGGGTAACCCATGACGCCGAGGCCGAGGAAAGCGACGGTGCGGGGCTTCTGAGCGGGCTTTGGCGCGTCGGACATCGGCGATCTCCAGGATGAGGGGCTCGGTTTCTGTAGCGAAGCGGGCGGGACGGCTCAAGCCGCCCACAAGGTCTCGATCAGACGATGCCAGCTCGCTTCGTCCGGCGTGAGCAGCAGGCGGCCATGGATGTCGAGCGGCGCATAGGGCTGGCCGTTCAGGAAGCGGCTGTAGCCGCCGGCCTCCTTGTGCAGGATCCACCCGGGAGCGTGGTCCCACGGCCAGGTGCGGTTGAAGAGGGCGAAATGCGTTCGGCCCTCAGCAAGGTTGAAGTAGTCCGCGGCGGCACAGCGCAGATTGATGATCGAACCGACCTTGACGACATTGCGCGCAAGCGTCGCCGCCTGGTCGCGCTCTCCGGTATGGAAGGCGACGTTGCCGGCCATGCGCGAAGGCTCTGTCGGCTTGGCGACGTGTACGCGCTGACCGTCGATATGCGCGCCGCCGCCGCTCTCGGCCATCAGCGTGCGCTCGCGCAGCGGATCGTGGATCCAACCGGCGACAACCTCGCTCTTCCGGATCAGCGCCACCATGACGCCGAAGATCGGAATGCCGGCCGCGAAGTTCGAGGTGCCGTCGACCGGATCGATGACCCAGACGGGGCTCTCGTCCCTCAGCCTGTTGAGGACATCCGCATCGGCGGCCGTCGCCTCCTCGCCGACCACGAGCGAGCCCGGTACCAGGTCGCGCAGGATCGGCGTGAGGCGATGCTCGACCGCGATGTCGGCGGCGGTGACCAGATCGCCCGGCTTCTTCTCCTGGATGTCGGAGAGCGCCAGCCGGCCGAAGCGCGGCATGATCTCCTCGGCAGCGACCTCGGCCAGGTGCCGGGCGACGGCCTCGAGATCGATCCGCACCGTCAACCGATGACGCCGAAGAGGTCCGACTCCTTCATCACGACGACATCCTCGCCGTCGACCTTTACCTCGGTCCCCGACCACTTGCCGTAAAGGACCTTGTCGCCGACCTTCACGCCGAGGGGCTGGCGCTTGCCATCGGCGTCGCGGGCGCCGGGGCCGGCCGCGATCACCTTGCCCTCCTGCGGCTTCTCTTTCGCCGTATCCGGAATGATGATGCCGCCCTTGGTCTTGGTTTCCTGGTCGAGCGGCTTGATCACGACGCGGTCGTGCAACGGCTTGATGGCCATGAGGGAGCTCCGGCGGGCGGGTTTGAAAATCGGCGTGACCGTACGTGCCGTGGCCCCAAGCTGTCAACGCGCCGCAAATCGCGGCATTGTTTCCGATTTTCTGCCGTCAACTCGACCAAAGCACGCTGCGGCAAGCGGCATTCGGCCAAAAAATGGGCGTGACATCAGCAGGGGCTTTGGGTTACATCTTGGACATAAGAACAAGAATGAAAAGCTGCGGTCCGCAAGGACCGACGGCTGTTGCGCGGGTTTGGGGAGGATCCTCGGGGGACGACTACAAGGGCCGGAAGGCCCTTGTTTCGTTTCAGCCCCTCGTCTTCCAGGCCGGCTTCAGTTTCAGGGTCTTCCGGTAAATTGGGCAGTCCTCGGCGTGCGCGCCGGGCAGATAGCCGATGCTCATCAGGAACTCGCCGACGATCTCGCCGCCGGTGAATCGGAAGGTCTTGCGGAAGAGCTTCACCCACGCCTCCTTCGTCAGCGGATGCTGGGCCGCGATCCAGGCGGCAAAGCTGCCATGGCTCTTCCTGAGATCGAGCACGACCTGGGCGTTGTGGATGGCTGCCCCGATCTTGAGCCGGTTGCGGATGATCCCGGCATCGGCCATCAGGCGTACCCGGTCCTTGTCGTCGTAGCGGGCGACCTTGGCCGGATCGAACCCCGAATAGGCCTTCCGGAAGGCTTCGCGCTTCTGAAGAACCGTCAGCCAGGAAAGGCCCGCCTGGTTGATCTCCAGGATCAGGCGCTCGAACAGCACCCGGTCGTCATCGACCGGGAAGCCATGTTCGTCGTCGTGGTAAGGCCCGTGAACGGGGTGGCCGATGGCGACCCGACAATAGCCAGACATTCCCCGGTTATAAGGACGACCGCAGAGCCGCGCTATGCCGCCGAAGGCCGATGGCGATGCGGATATCCCGAGCCAGGACGACCGATGCGGGGCGGGTGGCCGCCGCGCGAGCCACGCAGTAGCCACCAAGCAAACCCGGCGAGCGGCAGGAGCGGCCCGAAGACGACCAGGCCATCCTCGAAATACGCCCTGGCGTGATCCGCCTGGCTCATGATGCGGGCGAGGTCTCGGCAGCGCTGCTGGTTGTCCGCGCCGAAGCGATGATTGCAGGCGACCTCCTCACGCGACAGTTCGAGCTTCGCCAGCGCGTCACGGACCGGCCAGGGCCGGCTGACCTGCCAGCCGGCGCCAAGCATCCAGGTCGTGCCTGCCACCACCACCGCCGCGAACGTCAGGAGCCGCCAAGAGGGGATCCGCATGGGCCCACTCCGAAAAGATAGCATTTGAAGTAATAATCGGCGCGGCCCCGTTCGATTTGATAACGTACAGAATCTTTCGCACTTTCGGGAATGGTGGCTTCTTCTAGAGTGAAGGAGCAAACGATGAGCAGTGAGACTGCGATGGGCCAGGTGATCCAGATCGACGAGGCTCGGATCAGGGATCATCTGGGAGAGATGGTGCGCGGCACGGTCGAGGAGACGCTGAATGCACTCCTTGCGTCTGAGGCCGACCGTCTGTGCGGTGCG
>VGEH01000142.1 GCA_016869375.1 Alphaproteobacteria bacterium
ACAGGCACATCATCCACATCAACCCGATCGCGCTGCTGATTTCTCGACATCCTGGAAGCATCCATCTTCGGTCCTCTCTCGACAAATGGATGTCCAAGGAAACGGGGGCCAGCTCAATCTGGATCACCTGGCCCATCGCAGTCTCACTGCTCATCGTTTGCTCCTTCACTCTAGAAGAAGCCACCATTCCCGAAAGTGCGAAAGATTCTGTACGTTATCCAATTGTCTCAGACGAATCGTGGTGCTAACCTGTTAAATGACGGCTCTTAACCGTCGAACCGGGGACTTAAACAGGCATACTACGCATGCGACGCGATCCGTATCCGGGCGATCGTCAGCTCGACGAACGTCCTGCCGTGCGCGCCACCGTCAAGTGGTTCAATCCGGAAAAAGGGTTCGGCTTCGTCTCCCCTGCCGATGGGACGCCCGATGCCTTCCTTCATGCGAAGGTCGTCCAGTCCGCCGGTGTCATGGATCTGCCGCCCGGCTCGACCGTGACGTGCGCGATCGTCGCCGGCATGAAGGGACCGCAAGTGACGCGGCTGCTCGAGGTCGACACCTCGACGGCAACGCCGACGCCCGCGCGTTGGCCCCCCTCCGGTCCCCACCCGCCCCGCGATTTCGGTCCGCGCGCCACCGGCGAGCGCCAGGAGATCGTCGGCCAGGTCAAATGGTTCAACGCAGTCCGCGGCTTCGGCTTCGTCGTCGGCGATGACGGCGGCAAGGACGTGTTCGTCCATGTCGCGGTCCTGCAGCGCTGCGGGCTTGCCAGCCTGGAGCCCGGCCAGCGCGTGAAGATGGCCGTGGTTCCGACGCAGAAGGGCCGCGAAGCCCAATCGATCGAGCTCGTCCGCTAGCTCATCCTGAAAGGTTCATGGGCTCTCATGCCGGTCGCACCCGCATGAGGGCCTTTTTCATGGCGCCATGATCGTCCTGATCACCGGAACGGCGACCGGCATCGGCCGCGCCATCGCCGGCCGCCTCGCCTCGCCCGGCGTACGGGTCTTCCTTCATACCGGCAGCAACGCCGACGGCCTCGCGCGCACGGCCGCCGAGGTCGAGGCCAAAGGCGCCAGGACCGCGCATCAGCTTGCCGATCTTACCGTGCCGGGCGCCGCTGCCGATCTCGTCGTAGCGACCGTGAAGGCATTCGGCAGCCTCGACGCCGTCGTTCACGCCGCCGGCTTCGCCGACAGGACGCCGATCGAGGCGCTCGACGCGGCGCGCCTCAACCGCTCGCTCTCGACCATGCCGGTCGCCTTCGCCGAACTGTTGCGCGCGGCGCGGCCCTACCTGGAGAAGAGCAGATGCCCGCGCGTGGTCGCGATCAGCTCCTTCATCGCGCAGATGTTCCAGAACCTCGACCTCAAGTTCCCGGCCGGCGCCGCCGCCAAGGCGGGCCTGGAAGCCATGGCAAAGAGCGCGGCAGCCGAGTTCGCCGTCTCCGGCATCACCGTCAATGCGGTCGCGCCCGGCTATATCCGAAAGGACCCCAAGCGCCACGGCATTCCCGAGGCGCGCTGGGGCGAACTCGGCAAACGCATCCCGATGGGACGTGTCGGCGAGCCCGAGGAAGTCGCCGAGGTCGTCGCCTTCCTGCTCTCGCCCGCTGCCGCCTATGTCACCGGACAGGTGATCGGCGTCGATGGCGGGCTTACGCTCTGAGCGTGAAACGTTTGCGTCGCTCCAAGCATCGAGACTAGATTTCGGCGCACGCCTCGTTTCCAATCATAAAGCAATCCCGCAACAAGGTTTTCGTCAGGAGAAACGCGCCCATGGCCGCGAAGAAGAAGCAGCTCAGGAGTCAGCAGTGGTTCGGTAAGGCCGACAAGGACGGCTTCGCCCATCGCAGCTGGATGAAGAACCAGGGCCTGCCCGACCATCTCTTCGACGGAAGGCCGGTCATCGGCATCTGCAATACCTGGTCCGAGTTCAATCCCTGCAACGCGCATTTCCGCCGCATCGCCGAGCATGTTAAGCGCGGCATCTACGAGATGGGCGGCTTCCCGGCCGAGTTCCCGGTCTTCTCGAACTCGGAATCGCAGCTGCGCCCGACCTCGATGCTGTTCCGCAACCTTGCCAGCATGGATGTCGAGGAAGCGATCCGCGGCCTGCCGATGGACGGCGTCGTGCTGCTGGTCGGCTGCGACAAGACCACGCCCGCCCTCCTCATGGGCGCTTCCAGCTGCGACCTGCCGACCATCGCCATTTCCGGCGGGCCGATGCTGAACGGGAAGTATGAAGGAACGGATATCGGCTCCGGCACCAACACCTGGAAGTTCGACCAGATGGTGAAGGCCGGCGAGATGACGCTGGAAGCCTTCATGAGCGCGGAAGCCGGCAACTCGCGTTCCAGCGGCCACTGCAACACCATGGGCACCGCCTCGACCATGGCCTCGATGGTCGAGAGCCTGGGCATGGGCCTGCCGATGAACGCGGCGATCCCCGCCGCCGATGCGCGCCGCTACTCGCTCGCGCACATGGCAGGGCGACGCATCGTGCAGATGGTCAATGAAGACATGCGGATGTCGAAGATCCTGAAGAAGGAGAACTTCGAGAACGCGATCATGGTCAACGGCGCCCTCGGCGGCTCGACCAATGCGGTCGTGCACCTGCTCGCGATCGCCGGCCGCATGGGCATCGACATCACGCTCGCCGACTGGGACCGCCTCGGCCGCGAGATCCCCTGCCTCGTCAACCTGATGCCGTCGGGCAAGTACCTGATGGAGGACTTCTACTACGCGGGCGGCCTGCCGGCGGTGATCCGCGAGCTCGAACCGTATCTCAACAAGAGCGCGCTCACGGTGAACGGCAAGTCGCTATGGGAGAACTGCAAGGACGCGCCGAACTGGAACCGCGAAGTCATCTTCCCGCTGAAGAAGCCGTTCAAGAAGCTGGGAGGCATTGCGGTGCTCAGCGGCAACCTCTGTCCGAACGGCGCGATCCTGAAGCCATCGGCCGCCTCGCCACACCTGATGAAGCACAAAGGCCGCGCCGTCGTGTTCGAGAGCATCGAGGACTATCACGACCGCATCGAGGACCCGAAGCTCGACATCGACGAGAATTGCGTGATGGTCCTCAAGTACTGCGGGCCGAAGGGCTATCCGGGCATGGCCGAGGTAGGCAACATGGGCTTGCCACCCAAGGTGCTGAAGAAGGGCATCACCGACATGGTGCGCATCTCGGATGCGCGCATGAGCGGCACCGCCTACGGCACCGTCGTCCTGCACACGGCCCCTGAGGCTGCCGCCGGCGGTCCGCTCGCGCTCGTACAGAACGGCGACATCATCGAGCTCGACGTCAAGGCGCGGAAGCTCCACCTCCACGTCTCCGACGAGGAGCTGGCGAAGCGCCGCAAGGCCTGGAAGGGCTTCAAATCCCCGGTCAAGCGCGGCTACGCCAAGATGTATGTCGACACCGTGCTGCAGGCCGACAAAGGCGTCGATCTCGACTTCCTGGTCGGCAAGTCGGGCACCCCGCTGCTGCGCGAGTCCCACTGAGCATGGTCTATACGATTGTCGTCCCGGACTTCCAGTTCGCGGACGACGGGAAGCTCGAACGGGCAACAGCCGGCAACAAGGTTCGCTGGAAGATCTACCGGGAGCGCGGAGCACAGAAGGTCTCCGCCTCGGACTGGGCCGAAGCCGACGGGCTTCTCTGCTGGCATGAGGTCCCGATCACCGCCGAGGTGATCGGGCGCCTTTCCAACTGCAAGGCGATCGTCCGCTGCGGCGTGGGCTTCGATCACATCGACCTGAAAGCCGCCGGCAAGGCCGGCATCCCCGTCTGCAACGTCCCGGACTACGGGACCTCCGAGGTCGCGGACCACGCGATCGCCCTCCTTCTCTCGTTCACGCGTGGCATCGTCGCGGCGCAGAACGCGCTGAAGGCGGATCCGGTCAAGGGCTGGGACTATCGTTCCAGCCCGACGACCCGGCGTATGCGCGGCTCGCGCTTCGGCATCGTCGGGTTGGGTCGCATCGGCACGGCGACGGCGCTGCGGGCGAAGGCCTTTGGCTACGAGGTGCTGACCTACGATCCTTATCTCTCGAACGGCCAGGAGATCGCAGTCGGGGTTCGTCGCCTTTCCAGCCTGAACGAGCTGCTGGCGGCGTCCGACGTCGTCAGCCTGCACACGCCGCTGACGCCCGAGACACGCGGCATGATCGGCCACGATCAGCTGAAGCGCATGAAGCGCGGCGCGATCCTGATCAACACCTCTCGCGGACCGGTGATCGACACCGACGCGCTGGCCGAAGCGCTACAGAAGGAATGGATCGATGCCGCCGGCATCGATGTGCTGCCCGAAGAGCCGCCGCGCTCGGGCGGCCGCCTAGTCGAGGCTTTCCGCAAGAACCTGCCCTGGACTCGCAATCGCCTGATCCTGACGCCGCATTCGGCCTGGTCGAGCGCGGCGAGTCAGGCGGATGCGCGCACCAAGGCGGTCGAGACCTGCCTCGACTATCTCGGCAAGGGCCGTCTGCGCAATTGCGTGAATGCTGAATTTTTAAGCAATCCGCGCGCGCTGGCGAAGGGTCGCAAGCGCGGCTAGGATGCCGGATGTACGACAAGTAAACGGCGCTTAGGGACCGGAAACGTCATGGCGACAGTCGATATCCGCAGCGTCCACAAGGCTTTCGGCCCGACGAAGGTCATTCACGGCGTCGACATCTCGATCGCGGACGAGGAGTTCGTCGTCCTGGTCGGCCCGTCCGGTTGCGGCAAGTCCACCTTGCTTCGCATGATCGCCGGCCTCGAGCAGATCAGCGACGGGCAGATCGCCATCGGCGGCAAGGTCGTCAACGATGTCGCGCCGAAGGATCGCGACATCGCCATGGTGTTCCAGAACTACGCGCTCTATCCGCACATGACGGTCTACGACAACATGGCCTTCAGCCTGAAGCTGAGGAAGGCCGAGAAGTCGCTGATCGACCAGCGCGTGCGCCAGGCCGCCGACATCCTCGGGCTCAACCCCTATCTCGAGCGCTATCCGCGCCAGCTATCCGGCGGCCAGCGTCAGCGCGTCGCCATGGGCCGCGCCATCGTGCGCGACCCGCAGGTCTTCCTGTTCGACGAGCCGCTCTCGAACCTCGACGCCAAGCTCCGCGTGCAGATGCGCACCGAGATCAAGGCGCTGCACCAGCGCCTGAAGACCACCTCGATCTACGTCACGCACGACCAGGTCGAGGCCATGACCATGGCCGACCGGATTGTCGTCATGCATGACGGTATCGTCGAGCAGGTGGGATCTCCGCTCGAGCTCTACGATCATCCGGCGAACATCTTCGTCGCCGGCTTCATCGGCTCTCCGGCGATGAACTTCTACCCCGGCACGCTCAAGCGCAACGGCGGCATCTGGGTCGAGGCCGAGGACGGCACCAGGCTCCCCGCGCCCGGCAATGTCGGCGGTGCCGACGGCCAGAAAGTCGTCTATGGCGTCCGTCCCGAGCACCTGACGCTTTCCGGCGGCTCGAGCGGCGTCCAGGCGAAGGTCGATGTGGTCGAGCCGACCGGCGCGGACACGCTGGTCTTCTCCAAGATCGCCGGCGTGAACACCTGCGCCGTCTTCTCGGAACGTCACGATTTCAGGCCGGGCCAGGAGATCCGCCTGCAGCCGCGGCTCGATGTCGTGCACCTCTTCGATGCGGCCTCGGGCCAGCATCTCTAAATCAAAAGAGCGACAAGCAAGGAGGGAACCATGTCCGACTTCAACAGGCGCGACGTCGTCAAGATCGGCGCCGGCCTCGCCGCCACCACCGTCCTCGGCGGCCCGGCCCTCGCCCAGGCGCCCGAGTGGAAGATCCAGCCCGAGAAGGGCGCGAGCATCCGCGTCATGCGCCCGGCGAAGTTCGTCCAGGGCGACGAGACCTTGTTCCTCGAGAACACCGCCAAGTACGAGAAGATGACCGGCGTAAAGGTCCGCGTGGACTCGGAGGGCTGGGAAGACCTGGTGCCAAAATCTGCCGTGGCCGCCAATGTCGGAAAGGGGCCGGACATCATCTATGGCTGGCACGACAACGTGCACCAGTACCCTGACAAGGTCCTCAATCTGAACGACGTCGCCAACTACCTCGGCGCCAAGTACGGCGGCTGGTACGACCTCGCGCAGAAATACGGCAAGAAGGGCAACAACTGGATTTCGATCCCGCTCGGCGCCTCGGGCTCCAAGATGGTCTACCGCAGGTCCATGCTGAAGGCCGCGGGCTACGACGCGCCGCCGAACAACTTCCCGGGCTTCCTCAAGATGGCCCAGGATCTCAAGACCAAGGGCACGCCGATCGGCTTCGCGCTTGGCAACGCCATCGGCGACGGCAATGGCTGGTGCCACTGGGTCCTCTGGGGCCATGGCGCGCGCATGGTCAACGAGAAGGACCAAGTGACGCTGAACAGCCCGGAGACCATCGCCGCGCTGGAATATGTGAAGCAGCTCTATGACACGTTCATCCCGGGCACGCTTAGCTGGCTCGACCCGTCGAACAACAAGGCCTTCCTCGACGGTCAGATCTCGCTGACCGCCAACGGCATCTCGGTCTACTACGCCGCCAAGACCGCGGCCGATCCGAAGCTGAAGGAGATGGCCGCCGACATCGAACACGCCTCGTTCCCGATCGGCCCGATCGGCAAGCCGTCCGAGTCCTGCAGCATGGTCCCGGCCTATGTGTTCCGGTACTCGAAGTTTCCGAACGCCTCGAAGGACTACATCCGCTTCATGATGGAGAAGGAGCAGTACGAGCCGTGGCTCGAGGCTTCGATCGGCTATTGGGGCCATCCGCTGAAGTACTACGAGAACAACAAGATCTGGACGTCGGACCCCAAGCACACGCCGTACAACTCGGTGATCAAGAACGCGCTGTGGCTGGGATATGCCGGCTCACTCGGCTACGCCTCGGCCGGCGCGCTCGCGGACTATATCGTCGTCACCATGTTCGCCTCGGTCGCCTCCGGCGCGAAGTCGCCGAAGGATGCCGCCGCCGAAGCCCAGAAGCGGGCCGAGCGCTACTACAAGATCTGATCGGCGGGATGTCTTCGGGGGCGCGGGGCTCGGCCTCGCGCCCCTCTCGCCTCAGAAGGGTCTCATGACGACAGCCGCAGTCAGCCGGTCGAACGGTCTCGCGCGCAAGCCGCTGGCCGAGATTCTCGACAATCGGAACGTCCTCGCCTTTCTCTGCATGCTGCCGGCGGCGGCGCTGCTGCTGACGTTCCTCACCTACCCGCTGGGCCTCGGCGTATGGCTCGGCTTCACCGACACCAAGATCGGGCGGCCCGGCTTCTTCATCGGCCTCGAGAACTATGTCTCGCTGTTCGACGACTCGGTCTTCTGGCTCGTCGTCTTCAACACGCTGCTCTACACCACCGTCGCCACGGTGCTGAAGTTCGGGCTCGGGCTTTACCTGGCTCTCCTGCTCAACAACCACCTGCCCTTCAAGGCGCTTCTGCGCGCCATCGTCCTGCTGCCCTGGATCGTGCCGACCGTGCTTTCGGCCATCGCCTTCTGGTGGATCTACGACGCGCAGTTCTCGATCCTCTCTTACATGCTGGAGAAGATGGGGCTGATCGACCAGTACATCGACTTCCTCGGCACGCCCAACAACGCCCGCGCCTCGCTGATCGCCGCCAATGTCTGGCGCGGCATTCCCTTCGTCGCGATCTGCCTGCTCGCCGGCCTGCAGACGATCTCGCCCTCACTCTACGAGGCGGCAGCGCTCGACGGCGCGACATCGTGGCAGCGCTTCCGCCACGTGACCGTGCCGATGCTGATGCCGATCCTCTCGATCGTGCTGACCTTCTCGGTGCTGTTCACCTTCACCGACTTCCAGCTGATCTACGCGATCACGCGCGGCGGTCCCGTCAACTCTACGCACCTAATGGCGACTTTGGCCTTCCAGCGCGCCATTCCCGGCGGCCAGCTCGGCGAGGGCGCCGCGATCGCGACCGCGATGATCCCGTTCCTCGTCGCGGCCACGCTGTCTAGCTACTTCGGCCTTCAGCGCCGCAAATGGCAGCAGGGCGAATCCGATGGCTGAGACCACAGTCGACAACAAGAAGGCCGCCGACTCGACCGGCATGGCCTACCTGAACACGCTGCCTCGGCGGCTGGTCACGCTCTACACGCCGCTCGCCGTGTTCATGATCGTTCTGCTGTTTCCGTTCTATTGGATGGCGGTCACGACCTTCAAGCCGAACGAGGAACTCTACAACTTCCGGGAAAACAATCCGTTCTGGATCAGGAACCCGACGCTCGCGAATGTCGAGAAGCTGCTGTTCAACACCAACTATCCAGACTGGCTTCTCAACACGATGACGGTTGCGATCGTCGCGACCTGCCTCGCGATCTTCGCCAGCGTGCTCGCCGCCTATGCGATCCAGCGCCTTCGCTTCAGGGGCGCACAGGCGATCGGGCTCATGATCTTTCTCGCGTACCTGGTGCCGCCGAGCATCCTGTTCATCCCGCTCGCGACGATCATCTACGGCATGGGCCTCTACGACTCCAACTGGGCGCTGATCCTCACCTATCCGACCTTCCTGATCCCGTTCTGCACCTGGTTGATGATGGGCTACTTCAAGTCCATCCCCTACGAGCTCGAGGAATGCGCGCTGATCGATGGTGCCACGCGCCTGCAGATCCTCTGGCGCATCACGCTCCCGCTCGCCGTGCCCGGCCTCATCTCCGCCGGCATCTTCGCTTTCACGCTGTCCTGGAACGAGTTCATCTACGCGCTCGCCTTCATCTCCTCCTCGGAGAACAAGACGGTTCCGGTCGGCGTGCTGACCCAGCTCGTCGAGGGCGACGTCTATCACTGGGGGGCGCTGATGGCCGGCGCCCTCTTCGGCTCTCTGCCCGTCGCGATTCTTTATTCCTTCTTCGTCGAATACTACGTCTCGAGCCTCACCGGCGCGGTGAAGGAGTGACGGCTGCGCAAGTCACGCGCGCTCTCGGCGCGGTATCGTCCTCGGCCCTCGACCTGATCCGCGGCGTCGCGTCGATGGCCGTCGTCGTCGGACACGCGATCTCGTTCTTCCTGCCCGAGCTGAAGTTCTTCCCGCCGAACGGACCATACATCCAGAACATCGCGGTGGCCCTGTTCTTCATCGTCTCGGGCTACCTGATCGCGCATCAGATCGAGAGCTATCTCCACAAGCGAAGAAGCTTCGGGGATTTTTTCTTGAACCGCTTCGCCCGCATCTACAGCGGCTACGTCCCAGCGCTCCTGTTCATCCTGGCGGTCGACCTTTCCGCGAAGGCATGGGGCCTCCCTTATGGCCACGATGGAGCGCTCACTCTCAAGACCTTCGCCGGCAACCTTCTCATGCTCCAGGACTGGCCGGTGACCTTCGATCTCGTCTCAGGGGTCACTTCCTTCGGATCCGGCCGACCGCTCTGGACGCTTGCCATCGAATGGTGGATTTACCTCTTCGTCGGGTGGCTGGTCTTCCGGCGAGAAGCCCTGCTCGCCGGTCGCCCCGGAGACTGGCTGCTCGTCCTCGCCTTCGCGATCGTGCCTGTATTCAACCTGGTCAACGGGCGCGGCAACGCGCTGTTCCTTTATTGGCTGGTCGGGGCCGCCGGCTACCTGTTCGTGTCGCGTCTTTCCCGCTTCCAGCTCGCCGGTCCGTATCTGCTCGGTTGCCTGCTGGTGGCTGCCGCGGCCATCTATCGCCTGTCGCTCGTCGGATGGGAGGCCTACGAGGCGGTTTTCGTGATCCTTATGGCTCTGGCCTTCGTCCTCTTGATGGCGGGCCTCCGGATGCTGGATGGCGAGGGGGAGGAGAAGCGGGGAACCGGCTTCGTCCATTTCTTCGCGGGTGCATCCTTCACGCTGTATATGATTCACTACTCGATCCAGGAGACACTCGTTCGGCTAGGACAGGCCTATGGCCAGCCACGATACGTGATGCTTGCGCTCGCGATCGCGCTGCCCGTCCTCCTCGCCCTCCTGATCGCGCCCTGGACCGAGATGCGGTATCGCAGCCTGGCGAAACGGCTTGAGAGCCGGTCGACGCGGAGGAAGCCGGTCTAGCCGTTCCGCCGCGGCTCCCCCACCAGTATGCTATGTGCCTGTCGGGGTCCTCCGGGCAAGGTCACAGCTCGACACGGCAGGGGAAGATCGTGAGTGAATTCAGAAACATTCGGATCCTTCTCATCGAGGACCAGCTGTTCATCCGTTCGATGACGGCGCGCATGCTGGGCGGCATCGGCTTCAAGGAAGTCCTTCAGGCGCGCGACGGCCAGGAGGCGCTCGAGCTTCTGGCGAAGACGGGCTCGCCGGTGGACGTCATTCTCTGCGATCTCAAGATGCCGAATATGGATGGCTTCGCGTTCGTGAAGGCGCTGCGCGAGACGCCGGTCAGCACTGCCGAGATTCCGGTCATCGCGCTTACAGCCTCCTCTGATGCCGAGGATGTCCACAAGCTGCGCGAGCTCGGCATCTCCGGCTACATCGTCAAGCCGGCCTCGATCCAGATGATCGTCGCCCGCGTCCGCTCCGCCCTTCGCGCCGCCAAGAAGTGAGGCGTTTGACCGCGGCCGGCTCACCCGCGTAGCATCCGGGTTGGACGGTTCCCGCAAGGGATCAATGGGAACGCGGTAAGGGCCATCGCCCCGATCCGCGGCTGCCCCCGCAACTGTGAGCGGCGAGTCCTCCATCATCACGCCACTGGACTTCCTCGGTCCGGGAAGGCGATGGAGGGCAAGGAGCCGTGAGCCAGGAGACCTGCCGTCCGCCGTGGTCACTTAGCGAAGCCGTCGGGCGGGGTGCCCTGATGGTAGCGAGCCGGTTTCCCTGAAGGCCCGGCAGCTCATTCGCGGTGACGGCCACAGCTCACCGCGAGGATTCCATGTTTCGATCCTTTTGCCGCAGAACGCTGCTTGCTGCGCTGACAGCAGTTGCCGCCTTTTCCCTTCCCGCCTTTGCCCAACCGATCAAGGTGATCGACGTCATCGGCCGCGAGGTCACCGTTACCCTCCCCGCCAAGCGCATCATGCTGGGCTTCTACTTCGAGGATTTCCTGGCTGTCGGCGGGACCGAGGCGATGGACCGCGTCGTCGGCATCTCCAAGGCGGCGTGGAAGGACTGGCGCCCGCAGAACTGGGAGGTGCATCTCACCAAGCGCCCGTCGCTCGATCAGCTCGCCGATGTCGGCGAGGTCGAGGTCAACACCTTCTCGGTCGAGAAGGTGATCGCGCTCAGGCCCGATCTCGTGATCCTCGGCGATTGGCAGGCGAAGGGCATCGGCGCCGACTTCGAGCGCCTGGTCAAGCTCGGCATCCCGGTCGTCGTCACCGACTACCACACGCCTGATCTCGCCAAGCACTATGCGAGCACGCGCCTCATGGGCACGCTGCTCGGCACCGAGGCGCGCGCCGAGGCGATCGTGAAGGAGCAGGAGGACACCCTCACCCTCATCCGTGATCGCGTCGCCAGGAGCGGGCGCGCCCAGCCGAAGATCTATATCGAGCTCGGCAACAAGGGCCCTGCCGAGCAGGGCGTCAGCTATGGCGACTACATGTGGGGGGCGATGGCCAACGAGGCCGGCGGCGCCAGCATCACCCGCCAGGTGGTGAAGACCTGGGCGGCCGTGTCGCCCGAGCAGGTGCTCGCGGCGAAGCCCGACGTGATCCTGATCGCCGGCTCGGAATGGCGGAGGCACGCGACGGCGCAGCTTATGGGCGAAGGCGTCAGCGCCGACGAAGCGCGGACGCGTCTCAACGGCTTCCTCAAACGTCCGGGCTGGGCCGACCTGCCGGCGGTGAAGGAAGGCCGCGTGCATGCCGTCTATCACGGCGCGTCACGAACCATTCCGCAGCATGCGGCTCTCCAGCATGTCGCCAAGGTGCTTTATCCGGATCTGTTCGCCGATCTCGACCCGGAGGCGACCTACCGGAGCTTCTACAGGAAGTATCTACCCATCGTTCCCGAGGGAACCTTCATGCTGAACCTGACGCCGGGCAAAGTGTGACCAACCCCGCCGTCGATCTCGCCATTGCCATGCACCGGCGCGCCGAGCGCCGGCGCATGGTGGCGTTTCTCGCTCTCTTCCTGCTGCTTGGCGGGCTGCTCGTGCTCGACATCGCGACGGGACCGGCGCTACTGCCGGTCTCGGACGTGCTGGCGACACTGGCCGGCCCGGCCGGGGCCGATCTCACGATGCGCGCCATCGTCTGGGATCTCCGCCTGCCGATGGCGCTGATGGCAATCACCGTCGGCGTCGCGCTCGGCACCAGCGGCGCCACAATGCAGACGCTACTCGACAATCCCCTCGCGAGCCCCTACACGCTCGGGCTCGCCGCCGCCGCCGGCTTCGGCGCCGCGCTCTGCATCCAGAACGGCGGCTGGGGTCTCAATCCCAGCTTCATCGTGCCAGCCTGCGCCTTCGTCTTCGCCTGCCTCGCGGCGGCGACGATCTACGGCGTCGGCAATATCCGCGGCATGGGCACCGACACCATGGTGCTGGCCGGCATCGCGCTCCTTTTCATGTTCCATTCGCTGCAGTCGCTGCTGCAGTTCAAGGCGACGCCCGAGGTCGGCCAGCAGATCGTGTTCTGGCTGTTCGGCAGCCTCGCCAAGGCGACCTGGACCAGCGTGCAGATCACCGCCGTCGCCTGCCTGATCGCGGTGCCGCTGCTGATGCGCGAGTCCTGGAAAATGACGGCCCTCCGTCTCGGCGAGCAGCGGGCGCGTGCGCTCGGCGTCAACATCGTCTGGCTCCGCTTCGTCACCATCGCGCTGATCTCGTTCATGACCGCGACCGCGATCAGCTTCGTCGGCACCATCGGCTTCATCGGGCTCGTCGCCCCTCATCTCGCCCGCTACCTGGTCGGCGAGGACCAGCGTTTCCTGCTGCCGCTCTCCGGCCTCGTCGGCGCGCTCCTGCTCTCGGCCGCATCGGTGGTATCAAAAATCCTGATGCCGGGCGTGCTGGTGCCGGTCGGCATCGTCACCGCCGTGGTCGGCGTGCCGTTCTTCCTGCACCTGATCCTCTCGCGGCGCAGGCTCGCCGTCTGATGCTGCAGGTTCAAGACCTCTCGCTGGCCCATGGCGATCTGAAAGTGGTCGAGCGCCTGTCGCTCGCCTTCCGCAATGGCGAGCTGACCGCCCTGGTCGGCCCCAACGGCGCCGGCAAGTCGACCCTGCTGCGTGCGCTGTTCGGCGATCACCGCGCCGCCTCGGGCGAGATCCTGCTCGACGGCGAGCGCCTGTCCCAGACTTCGCTCCGAGCCTGGCAGAACGCGATCGGCTACATGCCGCAGGAGAACCGCGGCCGCATGGGCCTTTCGGCGATGGAGACCGTGCTGCTGGGCTCGCTCGGCCGCCTCACTCTCCACGTTCCCGAGGACGAATTGCGCCGTGCCGCGATCGCGCTCGACCAGTTCGGCCTCGCCGAGGTCTCGCATCG
>VGEH01000143.1 GCA_016869375.1 Alphaproteobacteria bacterium
CTATATCGCAGGATCGGCGTGGTCAGCCAGGTGCTACATGAACATGCGGCCACTCTATCAGCCGCAGGTCCCACAATCCGGAGCCGCCGCCTGATCAAATGTGCGAAAGATTCTGGACAGGACCCCTTCCGCTACACCGAGAAGGGACCGGAAGGTCTGCTCCCTGGCAAGCGTGCGGTGGTGATCGAGACGCGCGGCGGTCTCTACAGCGAAGGCCCTGCGGCGGCGATGGATTCGCAGGAGCCGCATCTCCGCACCCTGCTGGGCTTCGTCGGCATCACCGACGTCACCTTCATCCGCGCCGAGAAGCTCGCCTTCGGTCCGGAAGCGCGCGCGCAGGCGATCGACGCGGCGCGTGCCCGGATCGGCGCGGTGGTCGAGGCAGAGTACCGCAAGGCCGCCTGAGAGCGGCTTCGCCTTACGCGCTCCTCTCCTGCGCCGTTAGCTGCGCCAGCACGGCGCAGGAGAGCGCGATGAAGGTCAGCACCGCGTTCGCCGCATGCGAATTCTCCCAGCGCACGCGGAGGTCGGACCAGTTGGTCGGCACCGCCGTCCAATTGGCCGTGGCCTGGTTCGCCGGAAGGTCCAGGTGAAGAAGACCGCGAGCGTCAGGATTAGGAGAAGCGCGGCCGCCGCGGCCAGGCGGAAGGCGGGGCGCTGGTGGCGGACGAGGATCGCGACCGCGGCATTGGCGAAGATCGCGCCGAAGATGGCGATGCCGAACAAGGCCCAGCCGCGATAAATCTGCTGGACGGTGAAATAGGGCTCCTGCGCCATGCCCATCTTCGCCGCCATCGCGAACAGATGCGCGCCGCCGGGGACCATGGCGGCCGCGGTGAACGCGATGGCGAGGAAATGCGCGAGTTTGCGGCCCATGGCGGTAGAACGCTGCAGCGATCCGCGGCGTTCCGCTCCCGGTTGCCGGCCCCGGCGAAGCGGCTTAGCGTTGGTGCATGGCCATTTCCGTCCGCCCCATCGATCCCGTCGCGCGGCCCGACTTCGCCGGCGAGGTCTCCGGCATCGATCTCTCGAAGACGCTGAGCGAGGAAGAAGTCGCCGCCATCCATGACGGCATGACGCGCTTCGGCGTGCTGGTCTTCCACGATCAGATCCTGACCGATGAGCAGCAGGTCGCCTTCTCGCGCCAGCTCGGCCCGCTCGAGGACGCGATCAGCGATCTGCGCCCGCAACGCCGGATCAGCATGGACCTGAACGACATCTCGAATCTCGACGAGAAGAGCAAGATCATGGCGCGCGACGACCGGCGCCGGCTTTTCGGTCTCGGCAATCTGCTCTGGCACTCGGACAGCTCCTTCAAGAAGGTGCCGGCGAAGTACTCGCTGCTCTCCGCGCGCGTGATTCCGCCCTCCGGCGGCAACACCGAGTTCGCGGATATGCGCGCCGCCTATGACACGCTCGACGAGGCGACCAAGCGCCAGGTCCACGACCTGATCTGCGAGCACAGCCAGATGTACTCGCGCAGCCTGCTGGGCTTCACCGAGTTCACCGATGAAGAGAAGCGCCTCTGCACGCCGGTGCAGCAGCGGCTCGTGCGCCGTCATCCGGTGACCGGGCGGCTCTCGCTCTACCTGGCCTCCCATGCCGGGACGATCGTCGGCTGGCCGGTGCCCGAGGCGCGCGCCTTCCTGATGGACCTGGTCGAGCACGCGACGCAGCGAAAATTCGTCTACACCCATGTCTGGCGCCAGCACGATCTCGTCATCTGGGACAACCGCGTCACCATGCACCGCGCGCGGCGCTACGACTCGACCCAGGTCCGCGACATGCGTCGGACCACGGTCACCAACGAGGTCTCGAGCCTGGAGCAGGCACCGCCGCCGCTCTGAGCGGCTAGTGCAGCGAGCGCTTGATCTTGCGCTTGAGGGTTTCGAGGGCGGTGCGCAGGTTCTTGAGGTGAGGATTGACGCGGAGCGCGGCTTCGAGCGCGTTGGCGGCGCCGACCCATTCCGCTTCTGCCATCATGATCTGCGCCAGGCCGGAGAGCGCGCCGAAATGGCGCGGCTCGCGCGTCAGGGTCTCTTCGATGTCGGCGACCGAGCCGGAGGCGTCGTCGAGGAGGAACCGCGCGGTCGCGCGCTTGTTCCAGGCTTCGGCGAAATCCGGGTCATGCGCGATCAAGCGGCCGAAGGTGATCTCCGCCGGCTCGACGCGGCCGCCGGCCAGGGCCGCGATCCCCTCCTGCATCAGCCGGCGGCCGGCATCGTCGGTCGCGGCGGACCAGACCTGCCAGATCTCACCCTCGATGGTCTCGGCGACGTCGTTGCTGGGCGCGCGCTGCAGCGTCTCGAACAGGCGCACCAGGCGCTCGTCGGCGCGCGGGTGCGGGACCGCCGTGCTCAGGCTCCCGAGAATGGTCAGGACGCGATCGAACATCGTTCCTCAGTACAGGGTAACCGAACCGGAATGCCACGTCAGGGGTTGCATCGCGGGCAGGATCGAGCGAGATAGGCCGGATGGCGGGAGCGATGCGACGTCTTCTCTTGGTCGCGCTGGCGATCGGGCTCGGCATTTGCCCGCCCGCCGGCAGCGCCGAGCTTGTCGAGCTCACCGCCACCCAGAAGCTTCTGCCGGCCCAGGTCGGCTTCGTCCTGGTCGATGTCGAGAGCGGGAGGGTGCTGGCCGAGCACCAGGGCGACCGCCTCGTCGTTCCGGCATCGGTCGCCAAGCTGCCGACCGCGATCGCCGCGGTCTCGTCGCTCGGCCAGGAGCACCGGTTCGCGACCGAACTGGCCATTGCCGGATCGACGCTCGTCCTCGTCGGCGGCGGCGATCCGCTGCTCGTGCCCGAGGATCTGCGTCCCGCGCTTCGCCGGCTCCGCGACAGCGGCGTCCAGGTCGATCGCTATCTCTACGACGTCACCGCCTGGCCGGAATCGCCCGAGATCGATCCGCTGCAGCCGGAGGCCTCGGCTTACAATCCCGGCATCGGCGCGCTCGCGCTCGACTTCAACCGGGTGATGCTCGAATGGAAGGGAGGCGGGCGCGAGCTCTCGGCGCTCGCCATATCCGACACGCTTCGCCTCGAGGCCGATGCCGTCAGCCTGCTGACATCGTCGACCCCGACGCCCTACCGGTTGCGCGCCGACGGCCCCGATCGCTGGCTGCTGGCCAACCTGCCGGAGGCCGGACGTACCTGGCTGCCGGTGAAGCGGCCGGGGCTGAACGCGGCAATGGTGATCCGGCGGATGGCGGAGCGCGAAGGCATCAGGCTGCCGATCCCGGTCGAGGGCCGGCGGCCGGCTGAGGCGAAGCCGCTCTACCTTCATTCGAGCCAGCCGCTCGGCGAGATCGTCAAGCGGATGCTCGAGCACAGCAACAACATGGCGGCGGAGATGGTCGGGCTCGCGACGGCGATGCAGGTCGGCGAAAGCCGGTCGAGCAGCCTCGCCACCTCGGTCTCGGTCGTCGATGGCTGGCTCGCCGCCAGGTTCCCGGAGATCGACTGGACCGGCAACCGCCGCGCCAATCATTCCGGCCTGTCTCCGCAGTCGCGGACGACGCCGAGGCAGATGGCGGGGCTCGTCCGCCACGCGGCGCTGCGCATTCCCGACCTGATCGAGCTTCTGCCGAAGCGCGAGCTCGCCGACAGCGAGCCGGCCGAGCGGAAGAGCGAGCCGCAGCCCAGAGCGAAGAAGGTCAAGGCCAACGGCAATGGCGAGGCGGAGAAGAGCAGGGCCAAGGCCAAGCCGGCAAAGGAAGAGCAGGCACCGACGGTCACGCTGCGCTATCGCGCCAAGACCGGAACCATGGCCTATGCGCGTGGCCTAGTCGGCCTCCTGACGCCGAATTCCGGACGGCAGCTCGCCTTCGCCATCTTCGTCTATGACGACGAGCGCCGGGCGCAGTTCGATGCGACGCTGGACCGCCACGAGCCGGTGATGCCGGCCGAAGCGACCGCCTGGATCCGGCGTGCGCGCAATGTCGAGCGGGGGCTGCTCAGGGCCTGGACCGTCGCCTACTGAGCCGCCTAGAGTCGGAGCCTACCTTCCGGCCGCTCCGGGATCTCCATGTTCAAGATCGACCCGTCTCGCCTCGACGTCGCCCGCGAGTTCAAGGCGAAGCCCTTCGGCGAGCATTCGCCGGAGCTGCAATACGTCCTCAACTACATGCGCACGCGCGTGACCCCCGACTTCCACGTGCTGGTGATGACCGAGCCGGGCAAGCGCTGGGTGCTGGCGCATATGCCGACCGGTGGCGGCGTGCCGCGGATGACCAACCAGAGCTTCGACAAGCTCGAGGACGCCGAATGGCACGTCTTCAAGCTGCGCTGGAAGGACATCACCGGCCAGGACCTGCCGATCGACTGACGTTCCTCGTCCTCACTCTTCGGATTTCCAGATGACCAAGATCATGGGCTATGCCGACCGGCTCAGCCTGCAGCCGGGCGAGACCGTCGGCATCATGGCGAGCTGCATCGGCGCCGACCGCTTCCGCGCCGAGATCGTGCGCCTGCTCAACCCCAATGCCGGCATGGGCGCCTCGGAATATCGCGAGGTCGCGATCGAGACGCCGGCGAACGCCACTTACAAGGCTCGCGAGCAGAAGATCCATGCCGGGTCCTTCGGCGTGGTGCCGGAGAAATGGGCGCTCAGGGGCATCGAAAGCTTCACGCTGCAGGCCTATGTCTGGCCGACGACGCCGAAGAAGGGGGCGCGGGCGCTGATGGGCAACTGGGCCGAGCCCGGCACCGGCTTCGGCCTTGCCCTCGACGACAAGGGCGCGGCCGAGATCCGCATCGGCGGCTTCAGGCTCTCCTCCGGCGTGCCGATGCTGGAGCGGCGCTGGTATCTCGTCGCCGCGAGCTTCGACGCGAAGTCAGGCCAGGTGAAGCTCTGGCAGGAGCCGATCTACGACAAGACCTTTCACGCTGAGCGGCCGGTCGCAGTCGAGGGCAAGGCCAAGGCGAGCGTAGCCGACAAGGGCGCGCCGTTCCTGTTCGCCGCATGGCGGGCGGGGGAGTCAAAGACGCCTACGGGCTGGGGCCGCCTGCTGACCAAGGGCCATTTCAACGGAAGGATCGACCGGCCGCGCCTGGCGCGCATCGCCCTCGATCGCGCCCAGATCCAGGCGCTCGCATCCGGCATGCTGCCCTCGGGCGTCGAGGAAAAGGTGCTCGGCGTCTGGGACTTCTCGAAAGACATCTCGGGTGAGCGCATCACCGATCTCTCGCCGAACCGGCTCGACGGCGAGGTGGTGAACCTGCCGACCCGCGCTTCGCCCGGCCACAACTGGACCGGCGCGGAGATGAACTGGACCAAGGCGCCCGAGCAGTACGGCGCCATCCATTTCCACGACGACGACATCTCGGATGCCAAGTGGCAGCCGGATTTCTCCTTCACGGTGCCGAAGGATGCGACCAGCGGCTTCTACGCGGCGAAGCTCGTCGCCGACGAGGCGTATTTCTACGTGCCCTTCTTCGTGCGTCCGACGCGCGGCACGGTGAAGGCGAAGATCGCGTTCCTCGCCTCGACCGCCACATACACGGTCTATGCCAACAACCGCTCGCGCTTCGTCCGGATGCTGACGGAACTCTACCAGGGCCGTCTCTCGATGATGGATAACGTCGACATCCTGCAGTTCGAGTTCCCCGAGATGGGCGTGTCGACCTATGACCGGCACACCGACGGCTCGGGCGTGTCGATCAGCTCGCGGCTTCGTCCGGTCACCAACTGGAAGCCGCATGGGCGGCTCTGGAACTATTGCTGCGACCTCTTCATCGTCGACTGGCTCGAGCACACCGGCCTCGGCTACGACGTGATCACCGATCACGACCTGCATGCCGAGGGCCAGGATCTGCTGCGGCCCTACAACGTCGTGATCACCGGTTCGCATCCCGAATACTGGTCGCTCGAGATGCTGGACGCGCTCGATGGCTATCAGCGCCAGGGCGGCCGGCACATGTATATGGGCGGCAACGGCTTCTACTGGCGCATCGCCTTCCACCCGACCAACCCGAACATCATCGAGGTGCGGCGCTCGGAGGACGGCGTTCGCGCCTGGGACGCAAGGGTCGGCGAGTACTATCACCAGTTCACCGGCGAGTATGGCGGGCTCTGGCGCCGCCAGGGCCGCGCGCCGCAGGTTCCGACCGGCGTCGGCTTCATCAGTCAGGGCTTCGATGCGTGCTCCTACTACCGCCGCACCGACCAGAGCCGGGACCCGCGCGTCGCTTTCATGTTCGAGGGTGTCACGGACGAGATCCTCGGCGATTTCGGCGTTCTGCAAGGCGGGGCGGCGGGGCTCGAGATCGACTGCGCCGACTTCTCGCTCGGCACGCCGCCGCATGCGCTGGTCGTGGCCAAGTCCGAGAACCACTCGAACACCTATATCCTCGTCGCCGAGGAGATCAACATCGGCCATGGCGCGCTGGATGCCGTGCAGAACGCGGCGATCCATGCCGATCTCACCTTCTTCGAAACGCCGAGTGGCGGTGCGGTGTTCTCGACCGGGTCGATCGCCTATGCCGGGAGCCTGCCGATCAACGGTTTCGACAACAACATCGCGAAGCTCACCACCAATGTGTTGAAGCGCTTCGTCGACGACAAGCCGTTTCCGATGCCAAGATAGGATCCGGTCGCTTCGCACTTTTCCGTGATGGCGTTATGAGCGTCTCGCAGGGCGCCGCGGGCGCAAGCGACGAAGCGGTGACATCGAGGCCTGCGGCATTAAACCTTCGCTTCTGCTTCACCGGCTTGCCCCATTGGCGCCTTATTGTTCGGGCACTTGATCGCACCGCTTACAAGGAAGGACGCTATGGACGGACCGACAAGAGCGGCGACGCGCCTCGACCGGGCCTGGACGACCCTGGCGCAGCACCGGGACCGGATCGCTCCCCTCCATCTCCGCGACCTCTTTGCCGGCGATCCCGAGCGTTTCCAGCGTTTTTCCCTCAAGCACGAGGATCTGCTCTTCGACTATTCGAAGCAGCGGGTCACCACCGAGACCATGGTGCTGCTGCACGAACTGGCGCGCGCCGCCGACGTTGCCGGCTGGACCGACCGCATGTTCTCGGGCGAACACATCAACTCGACCGAGAACCGCGCCGCCTATCACGTGGCGCTGCGCAGCCGCTCGACCGCGCCGATGCGGATCGACGGCCGCGACGTCATGGCCGATGTCCGCGCCGTGCTCGATCGTATGCGCGCCTTTGCCGACCGGATGCGCGCCGGCGAGCAGCTCGGCGCCACCGGCAAGCCGCTCCGTGCCGTCATCAATATCGGCATCGGCGGCTCGGACCTCGGACCGGCGATGGCCGACCAGGCGCTGGGCAAGTGGCGCCATCCGGGGTTGCAGCTCCGTCACGTCTCCAATGTTGACGGCGCGGATGTCGAGCGCGCGCTCTCCGGCCTCGATCCGGAGACGACGCTCGTCATCGTCGCCTCCAAGACCTTCACCACCCAGGAGACGATGACCAACGCCGCGACCGCGCGCGCTTGGCTCGTCGCCCAGCTCGGTGAAGCCGCGGTGGCGAAGCATTTCGTCGCGGTCTCGACCGCGCGCGACGCGGTTGCTGCCTTCGGTATCATCCGGGAGAACACCTTCGGCTTCTGGGACTGGGTCGGCGGGCGTTACTCGCTGTGGTCGGCGATCGGCCTGCCGCTGATGATCGCGATCGGGCCCGAGAACTTCGACCGGCTGCTCGAAGGCGCGCATGCGGTCGACCGGCATTTCCGCGATAGCTCGCTGGACGCCAACATCCCGGTGGCGATGGCGCTGGTCGGCATCTGGAACACCAATTTCCTCGGCGCCCGCGCCCAGGCGGTGCTGCCCTACGACCACCGGCTCCGGCGCTTTCCCGCCTATCTTCAGCAGCTCGAGATGGAATCGAACGGCAAGCGCGTCGACCGCGAGGGGAAGCCGGTGCGGCACGCGACCTGCCCGGTGGTCTTCGGCGAGCCTGGCACCAATGGCCAGCACGCGCTGATGCAGCTCTTCCACCAGGGCCCGGATCCGATCCCGACCGACTTTCTCGCGCCGGTCGATCCCGGCCACGACCTCGCCAATCACCACGACATCCTGCTCGCCAACATGATCGCGCAGAGCCAGGCGCTGGCGATCGGGGAGGACGAGGCGGAGGCGCGCCAGGCAATGCTGGCATCTGGCACCGACCGCGAGACCGCGGACCGCCTGGCGCCGCACCGCACCTTTCCCGGCAATCGTCCGAGCTCGACCTTGCTGTTCAAGCGGCTCGATCCCTACACGCTCGGCCGCCTGATCGCGCTCTACGAGCACAAGGTCTTCGTTCAGGGCGTGATATGGGGCGTCAACTCCTTCGACCAGTGGGGCGTCGAGCTCGGCAAGACTTTGGCGAAGAGGGTGCTGCCGGAACTCTCGCTCGGCGCGCTGCCGGCCGAAGGCCAGGATTCCTCCACCGCCGGCCTCGTCGGCCACATCAAGGCGACGCGCGAGAAGACGCCTTAGGCATGCTCGCCGGCGAGGCGAGCGCGTTCTGATCGTATCGCCGACGCCAGAAAATCGAGCACGGCGCGGATGCGGGCCGAGCCGCGCAGATCCTCATGCGTCAACAGCCAGAGCCCGTGCGTCAGCTCCGGTATCGGTGGGGCGAGGCGCACGAGGCGCGGATCGGCATCGCCGGTGAAGCAGGGGAGCAGCGTCGCGCCGATGCCGGCCGCGGCGATCGCGGCCAATGCCGGTTCTGAGTCGGCCCGCATGGCGATGCGCCCGCCGCTCTCGCGCGCGATGAATTTGTAGAAGCTCGTATGCGCGAAGATCTCGTCGGGCGCGATCCAGTCGTGCTTCGCCCAGTCGGCGCCGGCCTTGCTGCGCGCGAGATAGGAAGGCGCGGCATAGGCGGCCATCGTCACGTCGGCGAGGCGCCGGCCGACCAGCGTTTCCGAGGGCGCGACGGCGGCGCGGAGCACGATGTCGGCGTCGCGCCGCGTCAGGTTGGCGAGCGCAGTCCCGACCGTGAGCTCGATCAGGATGCCGGGATGCAGATCGCGAAAGCGCGCGAGATGCGGCGGCACCAGGTTGATCGCAACCGGATCGAGCGTCGAAAGCCGTACGGTGCCGGTCAGCCGCGCGTCGCGGCCTGAGAGCCGGCGGTCGAGACCGTCCGCGGCTTCCTCCATGGCCTCGGCGGCACGGCGCAGCTCGTCGCCGGCGGCGGTCGGGACATAGCCTTCAGGCCGGCGCTCGAAGAGCCGTGTGTCGAGCTGGGCTTCCAGAGCCTTGAGCCGCCGCCACACCGTGGCGTGGTTGACACCCAGCGTGCGGGCGGCGCCGGCGAGGCCGCCTGAGCGGGCGATGGCGAGAGCGATGCGAAGGTCGTCCCACTCCATGGATTGCAAATATGCAAAGATGGATCGCAAAAGCCCAGAGTTTTCTTGCGGACTGGAAATCCCAGATCATGGACGTCACGAACCACGGGGGAAACCCATGATCGACACGCGCTTCGCTCCCTATGGAGCCCTTCTTCTCCGGCTCGGCCTCGGCGCCATGTGGATTTCCCATGGCCTGCTGAAGGTCCTGGTCTTCACCCTTCCCGGCACTGTCGCCTTCTTCGAAAGCGTCGGCTTCTGGGGTCCGCTCGCCTATGTCGTCGTCGCGGCCGAGCTGATCGGCGGCGCTGCCATCCTGCTCGGCGTCTACGGCCGCTACGTCTCGGCGGCGCTGATCCCGATCATGGCGGGCGCGCTGATGACGCATCTCGGCAATGGCTGGGTGTTCTCCGCCGCCGGCGGCGGCTGGGAGTATCCCGCCTTCCTGATGCTGGCCTCGGCAGTCCATGCGCTGATCGGCGACGGTGCCTATGCGCTGAGCCGCGGCGAGCTGCCCGGCTTCGCCCGCCCCGCCCGCGCGGTCTCCTAACGCAAGCCTCCCGTTCGTCGGCGACGCCTCGGCCTTGAGCCGGGGCGTCGTCGTTTGTCATCATCGGGAATCTTCCCTTCAAGGAGTTCCCGATGAAGCGCGGCATCGTCGTGGCACCGCAGCCGGAAGCGGTCGAGGTCGGCGCCCGCATCTACATGGCCGGAGGCAATGCTGTCGACGCGGCGATCGCCACCGCCTTCGCGCAGGGCGTCGTCGACGGGCTCATGTGCGGCGTCGCCGGCTTAGGCTCCTGCCACATCTACGCGCCGAAGCAGAACCGCCACGAGGTGGTCGACTTCTACTGCCGAGCACCGCTCGCCGCGTGCGCCGACATGTGGACGCATCTGATCGAGTACCAGACGCGGGACGGCTTCTCCTTCGTGCTCAAGGACAAGGTCAACGATGTCGGCTACGGCGCGATCGCCACGCCCGGCTCTATCGCCGGCTTCCACGCGATCCATGGCCGCTACGGCAAGCTCAAATGGGAAGAGCTGCTGAAGCCCGCGGTGAAGCTGGCCGAGGACGGCTACACCATTACGCCCTTCGTCCACACCTACTGGAACTCCCGCGAAGGGCTCGGCCGCGCCGATCCGATCGAGCGCATGGAGCTGTGCAAATCGGCGCATCCGCTGTTCTTCGGTGCCGACGGCAATTTCCATCCCGTCGGGACAAAGGTGAGGAATCCGGACTACGGCCGCGCGCTCCGCCGCCTCGCGGCCGAGGGGCCGGAGACCTTCTATCGCGGCGCCTTGGCCAAGGAGATGGTCGCCGACCTCTCCCGCCATGGCGGGCTCCTGACCCTGGAGGATTTCGAGCGCTATCGCGTGGTCGAGGGCAAGCCGATCAAGATCGGCTATCGCGGCTACGAGGTCGCGGTGAACCCGCCTCCCGGCGGCGGGCTGATGGTTGCGCTCATGCTGAACATCCTCGAGAACTTCGACCTCGCCGGCATGGGACACAACTCGCCGGACTACATCCGCACCGTCGCTGAGGCGATGAAGCGGGCGCTGATCATGAAGGAAAGGCATCTCGGCGATCCCGAGGTGGTGCTGGTGCCGGTCGCCGAGATCATCGACAAGGCGCGCGCCAAGGAGGCGGCGGATGAGATCAAGCGCGGCAAGAAGGCGACGCTGGTCCGCCAGGGCCTCAAGGAGGCCGCCGACACCACGCATCTCTGCTCGATGGATGCCGACGGGCTGACCCTGACCATGACCCACACGCTGGGCTACCAGTCGGGCGTCATCACCGACGGTCTCGGCTTCATGTACAACGGCGCCATGGGCTTCTTCGACCCGAGGCCCGGCCATCCGAGTTCGATCGCGCCCGGCAAGAGCCGAGGATCGACCGCCAGCCCGACCATCGTCTGCAAGGACGGCAAGCCGATGCTCGCGGTTGGCGCGCCCGGCGGTGCCCAGATCCCGATGGGTGTGCTCCAGGTGATCCTCAACGTGCTCGACCACGGCATGAGCGTGGTCGAGGCGGTGGACGCGCCGCGCTTCTCGGCGACCAGCGACGCCATCGACCTTGCCTTCCGCATCCCTGGATACGTCGCCGAGGCGCTGGAGGCTGATGGCTACAAGGCGGTGCGGCTCCCCTACAGCTACGCCTTCGCCCGGGTGCATGCGGTTCACGCGGCCGGCGAAAGGGTATCGGGAGGCGCGGATCCTTATGCCGGAGGCATGGCTTTGACCGTCTGACGGACGAATCAGACGGGGCTTAGCCTTAATCTCGCCTCGATTCGAGGTGTTATTTTATCAATATATAGTAGATCTACCTAGGCGCGCCCACTAACTGCGGTGCGCGCTTGTTTTTCAGGGTTGACGGACCTTGCGGAAGTCAGCTAGTGGACTGTGACATAAATAGCGCTCGCCAAATAAATCAAAGGCGTGGCGCAGCTACAACAGGGAGAGGTCGTCCGGTTTCGGTTGGGCAGTCGTTGGACGACCTGGAATTGAGCACGGGTGGGGGAACTGAGATGTTGTCATCGGCGCGCACGATTGCCCTGCTTGCGCTGATCGCCGTCACGCCGGTCGGGCCAGCCTTCGCAGGCTGGCTCGACTGGAGCGGCGACCGCACCGGGATCCGGACGGAAACCGGCCAGCAGCAGACCACCGTTACCGTCGAGAAGGGCGATACGTTGAGCAAGATCCTGGCCGAGGCCGGGGTCCTGAGCACCGAATCGGCCCGTGTCGTCGAGGCGATGAAGGATCTCGTCGATCCGAAGCGCCTCCAGATCGGTGACTCGGTCGTCCTGACCACGAGCAGCGCGAGCGGCCAGGTCCGGCTGTTCGCTCTGCACATCGATATCCGTCCGGACGTGTCGCTGACCATGGTCCGTGGCAAGGACGGCACCTTCCATGCGGCGACCACCGGCCCGCGTCCGACCATCACGGTCGAGACCGTCACCGGCAAGGTTTCGAAGAGCCTGAGGCCATCGCTGCTGCAGGCGGGCCTGCCGCCGGCCCTGGCCGACGAGGTCATGAAGGCCTTGAACTACGACCCGACGCTGCCGAAGCGGATCAAGAGCGGTACCGGCTTCCGCGTGATCTATGAGCGCCTCGGCGTTGCGGCCGACCGCAAGCCGGGCGACAAGCTGCGCCTGCGCTATGCCGAGATGATCATCGGCACGACGCCGCACGCCTTCTATCACTACACGCCGCCGACGCTGGCGACGAAGCCGGCCGAGCAGGTCGGGAAGCCGCCGATCCATACGATCAAGTTCATGAACCCGATCGAGGGCGGCAAGGTCAACTCGCCCTTCGGCATGCGCCTGCATCCGATCTTGAGGAAAATGAAGATGCATCGCGGCGTCGACTTCCCGGCGCCGCAGGGCACGCCGATCTACGCCGCGGCCGACGGTGTCGTGGACGATGTCGGCTGGCGCGGCAATTTCGGCAACTACATCCGCCTGTCCCACGACGAGCGTCATGCGACCGCCTATGGGCATCTCGACGGCTTCGCGCCCGGGATCGCCGAAGGCGAGCGCGTGACCCAGGGGCAGCTGATCGGCTATGTTGGCCGTACGGGCCTGGCGACCGGGAACCACCTCTACTGGGAGGTTCTGGTCGACAACAAGCATGTCGATCCCTTGAAGGTCCGGCTGGTCGAGCAGATCGCACTCGATATGTCCGGGGCGAGGAAGTCGCAAAAGTCCAAGAATATCCACGTACGAGGCTCTCGGTCCCGCTGATCGCTGAGCCTGGCGGCGTGCCATGAGACCCCGGCGGCGCAAGCGCCGCTGGGCGG
>VGEH01000144.1 GCA_016869375.1 Alphaproteobacteria bacterium
GGCGGTTCTTCGATCGCCGCGACATCAGCTTCAAAAAAAACCGCGCACGCCGCCGAGCAGGATCGCCCTGACGTCGCCCGCCGGCGCTTGGCCTGGTTCGAGAGCCAGCCCGATCTCGATCCTGTCCGGCTGGTCTTCATCGACGAGACCGGCGCCACGACCAAGATGGCCCGCCTGCGCGGCCGCTCCCGGCGCGGCGAGCGCTGTCGTGCCGCGGTCCCGCACGGCCATTGGAAGACCACAACATTCACCGCCGGACTGCGTCTGGATGGTCTGAGCGCTCCCATGGTGCTCGACGGGCCGATGAATGGCGCGGCGTTCCTCGCCTATGTCGAGCAGCTTCTGGTCCCGACCCTAAAGCCCGGTGACGTGGTGATCATGGACAACCTACCCGCCCATCGCGTCGGCGGCGTGCGAGAAGCCATCGAGGCGGCAGGCGCCACCCGCTTGTTCCTGCCTCCCTACAGCCCTGAGTTCAATCCGATCGAGCAAGCCTTCGCCAAGCTCAAAGCCTTCCTGCGAAAGACTGCCGCGCGAACCAAGGAGGCTCTCTGGACCGCAATCGCCGACGCTCTCGACATCTTTACGCCCCACGAATGCGCCAAATACTTCCGGAACTCTGGGTATGAACCAGAATGATCGGAAAATGCTCTAGACGTATCCGGTCGGGCCGTCCGGCCGCTTCGGCACCTTGCGTTCCCATTGGATGTAGCGGTCTTCCTTGAGGACCGTCTCGTCGAACTCGACTCCCCCAACCACCGGTCGGGGTGAAGCTCGAGATAAGGTGACCTCGGGCGAGAAACCGTGCGAGCCTGACGCGGCTGGCGTCATCGAACAGGACGGCGAGAGGGCGGAGCGAATGAATATCTGCATGGTCGGTTACGGCATGATGGGCATCTGGCACTCGGAGGCCCTCAAGAAGACCAAGGCCACGCTGCATACCGTCGTCGGCCGCCGTCCGGAGGCCAGCAGGGAATTCGCCGAGCGCTACGGCTACAAGAAGTGGACGGTCTCGCTCGAGGAGGCGCTGGCCGATCCGGCGATCGACGCAGTGATCGTCGGCAGCCCGAGCGAGGTGCATGAGGAGCAGGCGATCAAGACGCTCGAGGCTGGCAAGCACATGCTGCTCGAGATCCCGATCGCGATGAGTCTGAGGGGCGCCGAGCGTGTCGTCGCCGTCGGCGAGAAGAGCGGCAAGGTCTACGGCCTCTGCCATCCGATGCGCTTTCGGCGCGAACGCGAGGTGCTGCGCGCTCGCGTGAAGGCCGGCGAGGAGAAGATCCGCCACATCGCCGGACGCTTCTTCATCAAGCGTCTCGTGAACATCGGCGCTACCGGCTACAAGCGCAGCTGGATCGACAACATCCTCTGGCATCATTTCTGCCACTTCGCCGATCTCGGCATGTACCTGTTCGACGGCGCGCCGGTCCGGCGCGTGCAGAGCTCACTCGGCAAGCTGCATCCGGCTATCGGCATCCCGATGGAATGCGTTCTGCTGGTGGAGACCGAAGCCGACCAGACGCTGATGGTGCACGGCTCCTATCACGCCACATACCGGCTCTATGACAAGGTGATCGTCACCGACAAGGACACCTATCTCTTCGACATCCTCGCCGGCACGCTCAAGACCGAGGCCGGCACCGTGCCGATGGAGAACGAGCAGGACAATTGCGCGCGGGTGATCTTCGATTTTCTCGAGGCGATCGAGAAGGGACGCCAGCCGATCGCCTCGGGGCCGTCGGTACTGCCGGCGATGCGCGTGCTGCAGGCGGCGCAGGATGATTGGGACCGGCAATACGGCGCGCAGTCGATCCCCGGCCGCCCGCTGGAACGGACCTAGATCTCGCCCGCGTCCTGAACCGCCGCGCCGATGCTGCGGCGGTCGAAGGCGACGCTCTTGATCACGGCATAGACCGGCAGGCCGGGCCGAAGCCGCAGCGCCTCGATCGAGTGACGGGTGAGTCGCGCCGTCACGATCTCGCCGGCGCAGTCGATGCGAAGGTCAGCCGCCGGTCCGTCGGAGGCGGCGATCTCCGCGACGGCACCCGGCAGGACGTTGAGGGCGCTTAGACCCTGCGGCCGCTCGGTCGCGACGAGGACGTCGCGCGCGCGGATGCGGATGCGGACGGCGCTGCCGGCGGCAAGGTCGATACGCGGCACGCGGAAGGTTCCGGCGCGGGCGCGGAGCGTGGTGAGGCCATAGCCGTCATCATGAGATTCGACCCTGGTCTCCAGCACCGAGCCGGCTTCGTCGCGCGCCGAGGGCGGCAGCAGGTCGAGCCGCTGCATCACCTGGTCGGTCGGGCCTGAAGCGGCGATCCGGCCTTCGGCGAGGATGGCGAGGGTCGTCGCCAATCGTGTCACCTCGACAAGGGAGTGGCTGACATAGACGATCGGCACTCGGCTCTCGTCGCGCAGCCGCTCGATATAGGGAAGGATCTCGGCCTTGCGTGCTTCGTCGAGCGAGGCCAGCGGCTCGTCCATCAGGACGATGCGCGGATTGGCCAGCAAGGCGCGGCCGATCGCGACCCGCTGCTTCTCGCCGCCCGAAAGCCCCTCGGGGCGTCGATCGAGCAGGCTCGCGATGCCGAGGAGGTCGACGACGCGATCGACATCCTCGTCGCCGCGGCGGGGGACATCCGAGGTGAACCAGCGGCCGTATAGCAGGTTCTGGCGCACGCTGAGATGAGGGAAGAGGCGGCCTTCCTGGAAAACATAGCCAATGCGGCGCTTATGCGCGGGCACGAAGACCGCTCGGCCGGTATCGACCAGAACCTCGCCGTCGACGGCGACGCGCCCTCGATCGGGACGCAGGAGCCCGGCGACGATGTTGACGAGCGAGGTCTTGCCCGAACCGGACGGTCCGAACAGCGCCGTTAGGCCCGGGGGCGCCAACAGGTGCGCCTCGAGCGTCAGGGCGCCGAGGCGGTGCCCGATATCGATTTCGATGGTCATTCCGGGCCGATCCGGCGGTCGACCCGTCGTGCCAGCCATTCCGACGCGATCAGCGCCGCCATTGAGACAGCAACCGATACAATCGTCAGACGATAAGCGCCGGCATCGCCACCCGGAGTCTGAGTGAGGGCATAGATCGCCGACGGAACCGTCTGGGTCTCGCCGGGGATATTGGAAACGAAGGTGATGGTCGCGCCGAACTCGCCCATCGCTTTCGCGAAGGCGAGGATCATGCCGGCGACGATGCCGGGCAGGATCAGCGGCAGCGTGATGGTGAGGAAGACCCAGAGGGGGCTCGCGCCGAGCGTACCGGCGGCTGCTTCGAGGCGACGGTCGACGGCTTCGATCGAAAGCCGGATCGCCCGCACCATCAACGGGAAGCCCATCACCGCGCCGGCAAGCGCCGCACCGGTCCAACGGAAGGAGAAGACGATGCCGAGATGGTCGGCGAGGAAGCCGCCGATCGGCCCTCTCCGCCCGAATAGAACCAGGAGGAGGAAGCCGGTGACGACTGGCGGAAGTACCAGCGGCAGATGCACGAAACCGTTGAGAAGGCTCTTGCCCCAGAAGCGGCCCCGCGCGAGCAGCAAGGCCATGGCCAGGCCGATCGGGAGGGTCGCTACCATGGCGACGCTTGCGACCCGGAGACTAAGACGAATGGCGTCCCATTCCTCCTGGGTCAGAGCGAGCCAGCTCATGTCAGTCGAGGACCGTGAAACCGGACGCCGCGAACACGGGGCGAGCCGCGGCTGACTTTACATGAGCTAGAAAGGCAGCGGCATCGGGGTGCGTCGCTGTCGAGGTCAGCGCGACGGGGTAGAGGATTTGCGGATGGCTTTCCTCGGGGAAGGTCCCGATTACCTTCACGTTCGGATCGACGGCCGCATCGGTCTGGTAGACGATACCAAGAGGCGCTTCGCGCCGCCCGACCAGAACGAGCGCGACGCGCACATTCTCGACCTGGACGACACGGCTGGTGACCGACTCCCAGACGCCGAGGAATTCGAGGGCAGACTTGCCGTACTTGCCAGCTGGAACTGCGCGGACATCGGCCATGGCGAGGCGGCCACCGCCGAGCATCGAAGCAAGCGGAAAGCCGCGCTCGATCTTGACTGTGGCTTTCGAATCCTTCGGAGCGATCAGCACGATGCGATTGCCCAACAGATTGGACCGTGTGTCCTTCCGGATCAGGTTCTTGCCCGCGACATAGTCCATCCAGTCGAGATCGGCCGAGATGAACATCTGCGCCGGCGCCCCCTGTTCGATCTGGCGGGCGAGCGCGGAGCTCGCGGCATAGGAGATGACGGCCTTCTTGCCGGTTTCCCCGTTCCATTGCGCGGCGACGGCGTCCAGGGCCTCCTTGAGGCTGGCGGCGGCGAAGACCAGGACGTCACCGGAGCGGGCAGCGGCGGGCTGCGCCAGCGCGAGCCAGAAAGCGGCCAGCGCGGCGGCGATATATCGGGTCGGATACATCGATAGACGTTAGCAGGTCGATATATCTTTGTGAATACATCGGAGTTTGGCGTCAGCTGAGTCGGCGCGCTTCCCAGGAGGCGCTGCCGAATTCCCGCATGTTGAGCGGGCCGGGGGCGGAGTCGCCGGAGGTGCCGAGGAGCACGGTGCCGGACATCACGCCGTTCGAGAGCGTGCCGGAGAAGGCGTAGGAGAGGGCGCTTCCCTCATAGGGATGCAGGCTCGAGAAGGCGACATGCGATCCCGCGATCGTGCCGGCGACCGGGCCGACCAGGTCGAGGGTTGCATGCGTGCCGTCGAGGCGCGCGCCGGATTGCCTCAGACGCACGCGGTGCGGCGTGCGTTCGGCGGCGAAGGCGATCTCGACCGCCCAGAGCCCAGTCAGGTCGGCGGCCGGCGCGTCCTCGGCGGCCGGTGATGACGATGGTGCCGTCGCCAGTGCCTTGGCGATCGCGCCGCCGACGATCTCCGCCTCGCCGGGTTCCAGGTTGAAGGGCAGGATGAAGATCGAGCGGTCGGTGGCGCCGCGGTCGTCGAGCATGATCTTGGGGTCATGGGCGAGCAGGAGCTCGCGGAGGTCGAGGCCGCCGAGGCCGATGCGCTCGCGATCCCAGGCGATGCGAAGGCGCGGCACCTGCTCATGGCTCTTGGCCGGCACTTCGATCTCGGCGGTGACGGTGCCGATCTTCCTGACGAGAGCGGCGATCGTTTCGAGGTCGCTGGTCCAGCGCGCCTTCTCGGCCCTGTGGTCGCGGCCATCGGCCCAATGCTCGACCGCGGCCAGCAGCCCCGCGACCTCTTCCTTGCTGATCTTCATCGGCCGGCCGATCGTGTGATGCGGCGAGGCGTTCAGGCGGGCGGCCTCGATCCACTGGCGTTTGCCGAGCAGCAGGCCCGTCGATTGCGGACCCTTGAGGTACTTGCCGCCGCTATAGGCGACGAAGCTGGCGCCGCGGCCGAGATAGGGGTTGGGCGTCTCCAGATGTTCCGAGGCGGCGTCGATCAGCACGGGAATGCCGCGCGGCTCCGCAAGCTCGACGCACTCCGAGAGGCGGATCGGCAGCTCCGCATCCTTGGTGCCGATAGTTGCGATCATCGCCGTGCCCGAGCGGAGCGCCTCGGCCATCGCCTTGCGGTCGGCGACCTCGACGACATGCGCTCCGGTCGTGCGGATGGCGTGGTCATAGGTGAAGCGCGCGCCCTTGGGCATGACCACGCGCGCCGGCATGCCCTCGGTATTCGGCAGGCGCAGCATGCGCTCGGGATCGCCCTTGGTCATCGCCGCAGCGGTGGCGGCGACCAGCGAGGCGGCGCCGCCGGAGGTGATGAGCGCCGCCTCCGCGCCCGTGAGCGAAGCGATGCGGCGGCCGGATGCCAGGATCAGCTCGTTCAGATTGACGAAGCGGCCTGCGGCATCGGCCATCGCCTTGCGCACGACGGGCAGCATCAGGCTGCCGCCATGGACAGTGCGCGTGCCGCAGCAATTGATGAAGGGGCGAACGCCTAGGCGGTCGTAGAGGTCGTCGGACATGCTCATCCTTCCCGGATGCGGAAGAGCAGGAATGCGGCGCAGAGCGGCACCACCGCCACCGTCAGGAACGCGGTGCGGTAGCTGCCGGTCGAGGCGATGATCAAGGCACAAAGCGAGGGGCTGATCGCGTAAGCGAGGAAAGCGAAGAAGCCGGAGCCGGCGGTCGCCTCGCCGACGTGTTCCTTCGGTGCGATGCGCGCGACCTCGCCGAGATAGACACCGTTCCAGCTGGAGACGGCGACGCCGGAGATCGCGGCCGAGATAAGGATCGCGAACCAGGGCCAGTTGGCGCCGTGAAGCGCGATGACGGTCGCCATCGTTGCCGAGCCCAGCGCCAGCAGGATGAGCGTCTTCCTGGCCGAGCCGATGCGGTCGGCGACCCAGCCGATGACGACGCGCGAGCCGACGCCGACGCCCTGCATAAGCGCGAAGGCGGCGCCGGCGGCGACCAGCCCGAAGCCGAGATCGACCGCGAGGTATGTGACGTAGAAGCTGAACACCGCGCCCTGCACCATGGCGAAGGAGAAGCCGGACGCGGTAAGCGCGACCATCCCGGGGGCGAGGTGGAGCGCGCGGAAAGGCGCGACGAAACGGCCGAGCGAGAAGATCTCGCCGAACGGGATCGGCTCGCCGCGCCGGCGCTCGGCATCGAGTCGCTCGCGCAGCGGCTGTACTGCGACGGCGCTGGCGGCGATGACGATGCCGGCGACTAGGAGGCCGGCCTGCCAGCCCCAGAGCCCGGCAGCGGCCGGCACCATCAGGCCGGCGATGGCGCCGCCCAAGGGCACGCCGCTCTGCTTGATCGAGAAGACCAGGCTGCGATGCCCTGAAGGTGCATGCCGGTTGAGGATGTCGCTGCCGGCAGGCGGCGAAGGACCGTAGGCGATGCCGATCAGGAAGGCGGCGATCAGCAGCAGCGGCCATGACCCCGTCATCGCCACCAGCATGGCGATGGCGCCGAGCGCGCCGCCGAGCTGCAGCAGGCGCACTGGGCCGAAGCGGGATAGAAGCGGAATGCCGCTCATCAGGAACCACATGGTGCCGAGCGCCGTCGCCGCGGCGACGTGCCCGATGCTCTCGGGCGGCACGCCGGCGGCGAGCGTGACGGCGGGGCCGACGACCGGCAGCACGCGGGTCGCTAGCGCCGCCGTCGTCTGCATGGTGAGCGTCGCCGCGAGCGCCTTCGCCCAGTCAGGCGCGCCTGCCTGTGCGGCTAAACCACCCACTGGAAGCCGTCGATCTTGAAGTCCTGGCCGGTGATGAAGTTGGGCTCCACCGTGGCGAGGAAGGCGACGAACTCGGCGACGTCGGCGGGGGTGCCGAGGCGACCCAGCGCGATGCCTTTGATCAACTCCGGTTCGCGCGCCTGGGTCAGCGAATTGCCGAGCTCGGTCTTGATCACGCCGGGGCAGATCGCGTTGACGGATATGGTCGGCGCCAGCTCCTTCGCCAGCGCGCGGGTCATGCCGAGGATACCGGCCTTGGCTGCGGCATAGGCGAATTTGCTGACGGCGCTGGTGACGCCGCCGGTATAGGCATTCAGCGACGACATGCTGGCGATGCGCCCGCCGCCCTGGGCCAGCATCACTGGCGCGGTCGCATGGATATAGTTGAAGCAGCTTTTCAGGTTGATCGCGATGGTGCGGTCGAATTCCTCCTCGGTGATCTCGACCATCGGCTTCGGCATCGACTTGCCGGCGTTGTTGAGGAGGAAGTCGATGCGGCCCCACGCCTTCGTCACCTGATCGACGATCTCCTTGGCGCGGCGGTGATCGGCGACGTCGGCCGCGAAGCGCAGCGCCTTCCGGCCTTCCGCCGCGATCTCGCCCGCGGTCCGCTCCATCTCGGGCTCGAGCAGGTCGACTAGGACGATGTCGAAGCCTTTGCGCGCCAGCGCCAGCGCGCAGCCACGGCCGATCCCGCGGGCCCCGCCGGTGACGATCGCGACCTTGCTCACGCGCGAAAGACTTTCTTGTCCGTACCGGAGTAGAGCGCACCGATCTGGCGTTCGACCGAGATCTTATGTGCGGCGATGGCCGCCTCATCGACATCGGCCTTGGGTCGCGGCTCGGAGAGGAAGTGGCCGTACTTGTCCTTGCCGCGCACCAGGATCGCCGAGTCCGTCACCTTGAGCTGGCGCACATGCGGCGGGATGTAGCGGATCGCCATGCCGATGCGGCGGTCATCGCTGGTGTTGGGCTCGGAGCCGTGGACCAGCTTGATATGATGCAGCGAGATCTCGCCGGGCTTCAGGATCAGGTCGACCGCCTTGGAGGCATCGACCTCGACAGCCACCTCCTGGCCGCGCGAGAGGAGGTTATCCTTGTGATAGGTGTCGTTATGAGGGATCTGCTCGCCGACATGGGTACCGGGCATCACCTTCATGCAGCCGCTGACCGGGTTCGAATGGGTGAAGGAGACCCAGGCGGTGATCACGTCGGCCGGGTCGAGGCCCCAGTAGGTCGAGTCCTGGTGCCAGGAGACGAAGCCGGGGCTCTTCTTCTCCTTGATGAAGAAGGTCGTGGTCCAGCACAGGATGTCCGGGCCGATCGCATCCTCGACCGCGTCCAGGATCTTCGGATGGTGGACCAGCTCGTCGGCCCAGGTGAAGAGCAGGTGCGTCTTGTGCCGCCAGTTCGACTGCAGCGGCGCGCCGGTCCTGGCCTCATGCGCCTCCAGGGCGGCGCGGTAGCGGCCGGCATCGGCCTCGCTCATGACGCGAACCGGGGCGTAGTAGCCGTCGCGGCGATAGGCCTTCACGGCATCGTTGGAGAGGATCTTGGGCATGGCGTTTTCTCCCACCAGAAGCCTCGCACGATCAGGCGGTTCCGTCACGCCTGACGGGCCGTTGCCGGAACGCCGGGCGGCCGATAGGGTCCGGGCCGGAGGCCTAGATGCGGGACTATGTCGACAGGCTGATGGCGAGGGGCGAAATGCACGTGGTCGAGCGCGAGGTCGACCCGCGTTTCGAGCTTTCCGCCGTGATCAAGCGCTCCCAGGTCCGCGACGACCTGCCGATCCTGTTCCGCAAGGTGCGCGGCGCCACCATGCCGGTCGTCAGTAACCTCTATGGCAGCCGCCGGCGCATCCACGAGATGGTCGGTGCGATCGACGGCAGCTTCAGCCGTCGTTGGCTCTATCTCTGCCAGAAGATGGAGCCGACCGAGGATCGCTTCTTGAAGCCCGTGCCGATGCCTGGCGATCTCCGCGACTCGAAGATGTCGGCGCTGCCGCAGATCACCTACTGGGAGCGGGATGCCGGTCCGTATTTCACCTCGGCGATCTTCCTCGCCAAGGATCCGGAGACTGGGGTCGCGAACCTCTCCTTCCATCGCTCGATGTATGTGAGCGACGAAGAGCTGCGCATCCGCCTCGGTACCACGCATGACCTCACGCGCTATCACCAGAAGGCCGAGGGGGACGGGAAAGGGCTTCCGGCGGCAGCGCTGATCGGCACCGCACCCGACATCTTCCTCGCCGCGGCGGCGTCGCTGCCGATCGAGACCGACGAGCTCTCGGCGGCGGCGCAGATCCGCGGCCGGCCGGTCGAGATGCGCCCCTGCAAGACCATCGACCTCATGGTTCCGGCCGATACCGAGATCGTCATCGAGGGTGAAATCCTGCCGCATGTCCGCCGGCCGGAAGGACCCTTCGGCGAGTTCATGGGCTACTACGTGCCGGTCGGGGACAATCACGTGTTCAAGGTCACGCATGTCAGCCATCGCGAGGGCGCCATCTTCCACGGACTGCTCTGCGGCTCGCCCGAGGACATCGTGCTGCTGCAGGAAGCGACGGCGGCGCGCATCTACAAGGCGCTGATCGGCCAGGCGCGCGGCGTGCTCGACGTCTCGGTGCATGCGACGTTGCTTTGCACCGTGGTCAAGATCCAGAAGACTTATGAAGGCCAGGCTCGGCACGTGGCGATGGCGGCGATCGGCTCCCAGCTCGACTACAACAAGGCAGTGATCGTCGTCGACGAGGATGTCGACATCCACGACATGCACGATGTCTGGTGGGCGTTCCTGACGCGCGGCCGTGCCGATACGCGCACCACGGTGATCGCCGACGTGCCCGGCTTCTATCGCGACCCGCATCGCGACCACTGGGGTAAGCTCATCATCGATGCGACCAAGCCGCTCGGCCGCGAGGACGAGTTCGAGCGCCGCCGCATCCCCGGCGAGGATACGATCCGGCTGGAAGATTATTTCCAGAGCCGCTGACGTCGCTAAGGCAGGTCGACGATCTCGACCCAGTTCGGTCCCTGACCCATTGCCAGCCGCTTCAGCGGCCTGAGTTTCCCGTTCTCGCTGTCGATCCGGTAGCTCTGCAGGTGATGGGAGTGCATGCCGACGGCATAGAGGAAGCGTCCGCGCGGGCAGATGTTGAAGCCGCGCGGATGATCCTCGGTCGGCCATTGGCCGATCGGCGTCAGCGTCCCTTCCTGCGGGTCGACGGCGAAGCCGGCGATGGTGTTGGGGGTGCGCACCGTGCCGTAGAGGAAGCGCCCGTCCGGCGTCAGGTGGATGTCGGCCGCTGCCGGGTTGCCGGTGAATCCCGGCGGCTTCGCATCCACGCTCTGCTTGAGCGAGAGCGTGCCCGACGTCGCGTCGATCGCGTAGACATAGGCCGTGCCATCGGTCTCGTTCAGGAGATAGAGGGTCGTGTTGTTGGGATGGAAGGTCGCGTGGCGCGGCCCGGCGCCGGGCTTGGCGGCCATGGCGAGTGGATCGTTGGGCGAGACCAGGCCGTTGGCCGCATCGAAGCGCAGCTGCACCAGCGCGTCGCCGTCGCGGCACGGCACATAGACGAAGCGGTTCGACGGATCGACCACGACGCAATGAGCGTTCGGCGGCGTACCGAAGATCTGCACCGGCCGCTCCTGGACCCAGCCATTGGGGCCGATCGGATTGACGCCGATCTTGTTGCCCATGAAGGACGCGCCGAGGAGAAACCCGCCGCCGCGATCCGTGGTGATGTAGGCGAAGTTGTCGGGGAGCTTTGTGGTCGCGATCGGCGAGAGCCGGCCGGTCGCCGGATCGATGCGGAAGCTCGAGACCGAATAGGGCTCCGAGCGCAGGCAGACATAGAGGAATCGCCGGTCGGGGCTGACCGCCATCGGCATGGCGACGCCGCTGGTCGCGACCTTCTCGATGAGCGAGAGATCGCCGGTCTCCGGGTTCATCTCCATCACATGGACCTCGCGGCCATCGGCGTGGGAGACGTAGACGATCGTCTTTATGCTCATCGGGATCTCGGAAATGAGGCAGCGGCGGGAGCCCGACCCTAGCAAAAGCGCATTTCGGATCGAAGCGGGTTCGCTATCCGGGCGGATTTCGGCTTGCTCTAGTGAAGGCAGCCCGGGGAGGGGACCATGGACAAGGAAGATCTCTGCTTCACGCCGGCGACCAAGCTGGTCGAACTGATCGCTAAGAAGAAGTTGTCGCCGGTCGAGCTCATGGACACGGTGCTCGAGCGCGCGGAGGCGCTGAACCCCAAGCTCAACGCCATCGCGACGTGGACTGCCGACCAGGCCCGCGACCGCGCGAAGAAAGCCGAGCAGGCGGTGATGAAGGGAAAGAAGCTCGGCGCCCTTCACGGCATCCCGATCACGCTGAAGGACGTGCTTTTCACCAAGGGTGTGAAGACGATGTCCGGCAGCCACATCTTCTCCAGCCGCGTGCCGGACGTGGATGCGCCGACGGCCGAGCGTCTGCAGGCGGCAGGCGGCATCTCGATCGGCAAGACGACGGTGCCCGAGCTTGCCTGGAAGGGCTGCGGCGACAGCCCCCTGACCGGCATCTCGCACAATCCGTGGAAGCTGGGATACAACGCCGGCGGTTCCTCGACCGGCGCCGCGATCTTCTCTGCGGCCGGCGTCGGCCCGCTGCATCAGGGCTCGGACGGCGCCGGCTCGGTGCGCATGCCGGCGGGATTCTGCGGCGTCTATGGACTGAAGCCGTCTTTCGGCCGCATCCCGACATATCCGCCGGTCGCCGCCGACCAGATCTCGCATATGGGGCCGCTGACGCGGACGGTCGCGGACTCGGCGCTGATGCTGAACGCGATGGCCGGCCCCGACGATCGCGATCCGACCAGCCTCGAAGGGCCGGTGCCGGATTATCTCAAGGCCCTCGACAAGGGGATCAAGGGACTCCGCATCGCCTACAGCCCCAACCTCGGATACCTGAAGGTCGACGAGGAAGTGGCGGGGCCGGTCGCGAAGGCAGTGAAGGCCTTCGAGGAACTCGGCGCGCATGTTGAGCAGGTCGACAACCCCGGCTGGGGCGATCCGACCGAGATGGAGCTGTTCTTCTATTCGTCGTGGTACGCGGCGACCGTCGGCCCCATCCTGCACAAGTGGGAGCGCTACATGGATCCGGGCCTGGTCGCCTGCGTGCAGGCCGGGCTCGGCGGAAGCGCCGGCGAGTATGTCCGCATGCGCCTTCGCCGCTTCGAATATGCCGACAGGGTCCAGGCCTTCTTCGGCAAGTACGACCTGCTGCTGACGCCGACGCTGTCGGTCGCGGCCTTCCGGGCCGGCGACCTGATCCCGTCGCATTGGGAGCAGCATTCCTGGGACTGGATCCGCTGGGCCGGGTTCAGCTACCCGTTCAATCTCACCTGGAATCCGGCGGCCACATGTCCCTGCGGCTTCACCCCGGCCGGCCTCCCGGTCGGGATCCAGATCGTCGGCCGGCGCTTCCGCGACGACACCGTGCTGCAAGCCTCGCGCGCCTTCGAGAAGGCGCGTCCTTGGGCGCAGGTGCGGCCCAAGCTCTAGCAGGCTGTTGAAGAAGTCTGTAGCGAATCGGGTTTGAAGGGTGATTCATTCTCCTTAGTTTGTCAGGAGGATGAGATGCGCGGATCTGACGATCGGTCTGGTTCACTGTTTTCGTATGTGGATC
>VGEH01000145.1 GCA_016869375.1 Alphaproteobacteria bacterium
CAGGATCGGCGTGGTCAGCCAGGTGCTACATGAACATGCGGCCACTCTATCAGCCGCAGGTCCCACAATCCGGAGCCGCCGCCTGATCAAATGTGCGAAAGATTCTGGACAGGACCGAAAGCGAAGCCGGCCGTCTCCGACTACCTCGTGACCCAGGACTGGCAGGGGTACTCGGCAGCAGAGCACGCGACGTGGAAGACGCTGTTCGAGCGCCAGCAGGCGATCCTCCAGGATCGCGCCTGTCCCGAGTACCTGGCCGGCATCCACGCGCTCGACGTGACCGCCGCCGGCATCCCCGATTTCCGCCGGCTCAACGAGATCCTCAAGGCCGCCTCGGGCTGGGAGATCGTCGCCGTGCCGGGCCTCGTGCCCGACGACGTGTTCTTCGCGCTGATGGCCGACCGCAAGTTCCCCTCGACCTGCTTCATCCGCACCCCGGCGCAGCTCGACTACATCCAGGAGCCCGACGTCTTCCACGACGTCTTTGGCCATGTGCCGCTGCTCGTGCACCCGGTTTTCGGCGACTACATGCAGGCCTACGGCGAAGGGGGCCTCAAGGCGCTGGGCCTGGGCTCGCTCGAGAAGCTGGCGCGGCTCTACTGGTACACGGTCGAGTTCGGCCTGATCCGCACGCCCGAAGGCCTTCGCATCTACGGCGCCGGCATCGTCTCGAGCAAAGGGGAGTCGATCTATTCGCTTGAAGGCAAGGCGCCGAAGCGCATCGAGTTCGACCTGATGCGGATCATGCGCACGCGCTACCGCATCGACGATTTCCAGGAGTGCTACTTCGTCATCGACAGTTTCGGGGACCTGATCGAAGCGACGCGCCCGGACTTCACCCCCTACTACCGGGAGCTCGCGAAGCTGCCCGACATCGCCCCGGGCGAGATCGTCGAGGGAGACCGGCTCCTCTAGAGGAAACTCGCGGCCAGCGACGCGGGTTGGTCATGGCAAAGGATGGAGAGAGGCCATGACGAGAAAGATTCTTGCTCTGGCGGCGATCGCCGTTCTCGGCAACCTGCCGGCTCTCGCGCAGACCTACGACTCTCGAAGCCAGCGCGAGCTGCAGGAGCGGGCGGTCACGCGCGACCTCAATAACCAGCAGGCCGACCAGCCGGGTCCGTACATCATGCCGCCGCAGTACTCATACGTGCCGCCACCCGTTTACTCGTACATGCCGCAGCCGCGCTACGCCTATCCCTACGACTATCCACCGCAGCCCTGGACCTCGCGACACTACCGAGGCCTATGAGGCGATCTCGCGGGCGATGACGAGGCGCTGGATGTCCGAAGTGCCCTCATAGATCTGCGTGATGCGGACGTCGCGGTAGATGCGCTCGACCGGGAAGTCGGCGAGATAGCCGTAGCCGCCATGGATCTGGATCGCGTCCGAGCAGACCCGCTCGGCCATCTCCGAGGCGAAGAGCTTCGCCATCGACGCCTCTTTCAGGCAGCGCTCGCCGGCATCGCGCAACGCCGCGGCGTGCAGCACAAGCTGGCGCGCCGCTTCGATCTGGGTCGCCATGTCGGCGAGCCGGAAGCCGACCGCCTGATGCTCGAAGATCGGCTTGCCGAAGGTCTGGCGCTCCTGCGCATAGGCGAGCGCCGCTTCATAGGCGGCGCGCGCCATGCCGATCGCCTGGGCGCCGATGCCGATGCGCCCACCCTCGAGATTGGCGAGCGCGATGCGATATCCCTCGCCTTCCTTGCCCAGCATCAGCTCGGGCTCGACGCGGACATCGTCCATCTGGATCTGGCAGGTCTCGGACGCGTTGAGACCGAGCTTCTTCTCGACCCGCGCGACCTTCCAGCCTTCGGTCTTGGTCGGCACGACGAAGGCCGAGATGCCCTTCTTACCGGCATCCGGATCGGTCACGGCGAAGACGATGGCGAGATCGGCCTTGCCGCCCGAGGTGATGAACTGCTTGGTGCCGTTGATCACCCAGCCATTGCCTTCGCGCTTCGCCCGCGCCTTCAGCGCCGAGGCATCCGAGCCCGCACCCGGCTCGGTCAGGCAGAAGCAGCCGAGCTGCTCGCCGCGCGCCAGCGGACGGAGGAAACGCTCCTTCTGCAGGTCGGTGCCGAACTTCAGGATCGGCATGCAGCCGACCGAGTTGTGCACGCTCATGATCGTCGAGGTCGAGCCGTCGCCGGCCGCGATCTCCTCCAGCGCCAGCGCATAGGCGACGTGGTCCGAGGCCGCACCGTCGAGATGCTCCGGCACCAGCATGCCCATGAATCCGAGCTTGCCGAGCTCCTTGAGCGCATTGGAGGGGAAGGTCGCCTCCGCATCCCACTTGGCCGCGTTCGGCTTCAGATGCTCCTCGGCGAAGGCCCGCGCGGTGTCGCGGATCATCGCCTGGGTTTCTGTGATCACCATGGAATGGCCTGACCCTGATAGTCGTAGAACTTGCCGCTATCGTCGAGGGACACCTTGTCGATGACCTTCTTCATGCCGGCGATCGAGTCCGGAATCTCGATCGCGGCCCCGGACCCGCCCATATCGGTCTTGACCCATCCCGGATGGAGAAGAAGGCAGGTGACCGCTCGCGGCCTCAGCTCGATCGCGAGGCAGCTCACCGCCATGTTGAGTGCGGTCTTCGAGGTACGGTAGGGAATCTGGCGGCCGGCATTCATCGTGATCGAGCCCATGCGGCTGGTGACGAACGCCATCTTCTTCTGCTTCGAATGCGCGACATTCTCGATGAGCGCCTCGGCGAGACGCATCGGCGCCACGACATTTGTCTTCAGCACCTGCTCGAACTCGCCATAATCGAGCGAGCCCAACGGGACGTCGCGCTTGCCGAAGATGCCGGCATTGTTGAGAAGGAGATCGACAGGCTCGCTGCCCAGGCTCTTCGCCAATGCCTTCGCGTCCTTCGGATCGTCGACATCGAGCGGATGGATGTGGAGATCGCCCTTGAGCTTGCGCAGCGCATCCGCCTTGGTCGGGTGGCGGCAGCCGGCATGGACGGTCCAGCCCTCCGCCAGATAGACGCGGGTGAATTCGAGGCCGAGGCCGCGATTGGCGCCGGTGATGACGGCAGTGGGCATCAAACGCTCCAGTTTACCAGATGTTTTCCGGGGATGCCTTTAGGCTGCACCTACTTGTACGGGTCAAAAAACTTGGGATCGACGGTGAATATTTCGACCTTCTTTAGACCCATCTCCAGATTCTCAAGCAGATCGACTATCTTTTCGACGTCGATCAGCTCGATTTGGATAGCTCCATCTCGCGAAGCTCCTTTTCTCGCGTCTTGGGTAAAGGAACTCGTACAAAGGAAAATGCCTTTGTCCGCTCTTCCCTGAACTGCGGCTTGAAAATCGCGAATTTTCGAAGAGCCCACTGGATCTTTGTACCGCTTGCATTGAAATAGGACCTTTATCGTCAGCAGGGGGTTGATCGACAAAATGCCCCTACCGTCAATGCCGCCGTCGCCGCTTTTTCCCGTCACTTCAACGTGCTCAAAGCCAGCCTCTCGCAAGAGTCGCTGGCTGGGGTCATCGCTTGAAGCAGTTCGACCACCTGCGTCCGGTGGGCCGCATCGTATTCTATTGGCTCTGCCCCCTCGCCATCCGCCTTGACTGAGGAAAGGTCCGGAGTCGGGCTCTTCTTTGGAAACGCCTCACGAACCTTGTAAAACTCCTTTAGCCCTGCGTCGTGGGTTAGCTTTGCCGACTTGCCTTTTACGGAAAGTGTCCAGACACCTCTTTTTGACGCGTCGATATATCCCGCTCGAGAGAGATACCATCCGGCCCATGCGACGCGATTATTAAAGCGAAGACCGCCGCCTTTACTCTTTTCTTCCAGAGCCTCCGGCCCGAGCTTCAACTCAAGTGCTACTTCGTCGGCGACTTCTCTTGGGCGAGCGGACCCCCCAAGCGACCGCAAGGCATCCAAGACCGGTCCAAAGTAGGCAACAAACTTCGGACCCTTAGATTCTTTACCTCCAGTCTTTTCTTTGCCACCTGGGGACATCAGGCGGTCTCCTTGAACAGCTCGCGGCCGATCAGCATGCGGCGGATCTCGGAGGTGCCAGCACCGATCTCGTAGAGCTTGGCGTCGCGCAGCAGCCGCCCCGTCGGGTAGTCGTTGATGTAGCCATTGCCGCCGAGCGTCTGGATCGCCTGCAGCGCTATCCAGGTCGCCTTCTCGGCGGCGTAGAGGATGGCGCCGGCCGAGTCCTTCCGCGTCGTCTTGCCTTTGTCGCAGGCCTTGGCCACCGCATAGACGTAGGATTTGGCGGCGTTCATGCCGACATACATATCGGCGAGCTTGCCCTGCATGAGCTGGAACTCGCCGATCGGCTGTCCGAACTGCTTCCTCTCATGCACGTAAGGCACGACCACATCCATGCAGGCCTGCATGATGCCGAGCGGGCCGGCCGCCAGAACAGCGCGTTCATAGTCGAGGCCGCTCATCAGCACGCGGGCACCGCCATTCAGCTGGCCCAGCACGTTCTCGGCCGGTACCTCGCAATCGGCGAAGACCAGCTCGCAGGTGTTCGAGCCGCGCATGCCGAGCTTGTCGAGCTTCTGCGCGGTCGAGAAACCCTTCATGCCCTTCTCGATCAGGAAGGCGGTGATGCCCTTCTGATGCGCGGCCGGGTCGGTCTTGGCATAGACCACCAGCGTGTCGGCATCGGGGCCGTTGGTGATCCACATCTTCGAGCCGTTGAGGACGTAGCGGTCGCCCTTCTTCTCGGCGCGCGTCTTCATGCCGACGACGTCGGAACCGGCGCCAGGCTCGCTCATCGCCAGCGCGCCGACATTCTCGCCGGAGACCAGCTTCGGCAGGTATCTCTCCTTCTGCGCCGCCGTCCCGTTGAGCTTGATCTGGTTGACGCAGAGGTTCGAGTGCGCGCCGTAGGAGAGACCAACCGAGGCCGAGGCGCGGCTGATCTCCTCCATCGCCACGCAATGCTCGAGATAGCCCAGGCCCGCGCCGCCATACTCTTCGTCGACGGTGACGCCGAGGACGCCGAGCTCGCCCATCTTGCGCCAGAGATCGTTCGGGAAGGCATTGCTGCGGTCGATCTCGGCCGCGCGCGGCGCGATCTCGCGCGCGGCAAAGCCGCGGACGGAGCTGCGCAGCTCGTCGGCGATATCGCCGAGATCGAAGTCGAGGCTCGGATACTCGTTCGGCAGCATGGCGTTTCCCGATTTCCTTTTGCGTCACTATAGGGCGCGGCGGCGGCCGCCGTCACGGGCGAGCCTGGACGCTCCCATCGGGGCTTGCGAGGATGCGCCATGCCCTCCCGACCGATCCCCTCTTGGCTCATCGTGCTGATCTGCGGTGCCACGGTGCTCACGCTCTCCATGGGCGCCCGTCAGGTCTCCGGCCTGTTCCTTCGCCCGGTGGCGATGGATCTGGGCCTGTCGCGCGAAGCCTTCGGCACCGCGGTCGCCATCCAGAACCTCGTCTGGGGCCTGGCGCAGCCTTTCGCCGGCTTGCTGGGCGACCGCTACGGCGCGCGGCCGGTGGTGATCGGCGCGGGCCTGCTCTACGCCGCCGGCCTGGCGATGGCCGGCCTCGCCTCAGACAGCATGACCTTCACGCTGGGCCTGGGCCTTCTTTGTGGGCTCGGCCAGGCCGGCACCGCCTTCGCCGTGGCGCTGGCAGTGATCGGCCGCACCGCCCCCGCCGACCGCCGCAGCCTCGCCATCGGGCTGGGATCGACCGCCGGCTCGATCGGCGTCTTCCTGATGGTGCCGATGACCAGCGCCCTGATCGAGCGCTTCGACTGGCGGCCGTCCATGCTCGCGCTCGCCGGCGCGGTGATGCTGATGCCGCTTCTCGGCCTCGCGCTGCGAGAACAGCCGTCGCCGCGGGGTGCGGGGACGGCCTCCGGCTGGCAGGCCGCCGGCATCGCCCATCGCGACCGCGACTACTGGCTGCTCAATCTCGGTTTCGCCACTTGCGGCTTCCAGCTCGCCTTCGTCGCCACATACATGCCGACCGTACTGATCGATGGCGGCCTTGGCCTCTCGGCCGGCGCCGCGGTGCTGATGGCGATCGGCCTCTTCAACATCCTCGGCACCTGGCTCTGCGGCATGGCCGGCGTGCGCTGGCAGAAGAGCCGCGTGCTCGCCGCCATCTACGTCGCACGTGCCGCGGCGATGATCGGCTTTCTCATGATGCCGTTGTCGATGACCTCGGCGCTCGTCTTCGGCGCCGCGATCGGACTCCTCTGGACAGGTACCGTGCCGCTGACCTCGTCGCTGGTTGCCGACCTCTGGGGACGACGCAACCTCGGCTTCCTGTTCGGGCTGGTCTATATCGGCCACCAGCTCGGCGCCTTCCTCGGCGCCTGGGCGGGCGGCTTCGCCTATGACCATACGGGGAGCTTCGAGATCGTTTGGACGATCTCGATCGCGATCAGCATCAGCGCGGCGATCTGCCATCTTCTGCTGGTCGAGCAGCCGCGGCCAATCGCGCTTGCGGAAGGCAATACATGACACCACGGGCGCTAATCTCGGTTTCCGGAGTGATGGTGCTTCTGGCGATGCTCGCCGGCGCCGCCCTCTGGGAGTCCCAATGGGCGGCGCTGGCGATCGAAGCGGTGATCCGCCTCTGCACCTAGGCTCTTCACGGAGCTACTAGTGGGCGTCGGCGCCGGCGCCCGCCTTCGGCTTCTTGAGCAGCGGCATGAACAGGAGCGAGATCGCGAAGACCGCGGCCATCGCCAGGAACGCATCGTTCATGCTCATGACCGCCGCCTCGCGCGCGACGATGTTGCTGAGCTTCTTCATCGCTGCGACCTCCGGATCGGCAACCGAGGCGCTGAGCTTCGCCGCGACGGAGTCGAGCCAGACATTGACTTGGTCGCGGCCGGCATTCACCTGCTGCGCGATGCGGTTCCAGTGCAGCTGCTTCTGGTCGGAAAGGATAGTGTTGAGCACGGCTAGGCCCACCGCGCCGCCCAGGTTCCGCATCAGGTTGTAGAGCCCGCTCGCGTTCTTCACCTTCTCCGGCGGCAAGGTGCCGAGCGCGATCGAGTTGATCGGCATGAAGCAGAGCATCAGCGAGAGACCCCTGACCGCCTGCGGCAGGAAGAACTCCCAGAAACCCCACTCCGCCGTCATCTGGCCCGTCATCCACACGCCGGTGCCGAACAGCGAGAGACCGATCGCCAGCATGACCCGGGGATCGAGGAGGCGCGACAGCGCCCCCGCGATCGGCGCCGAGAGGAACTGGAAGGCGCCGGTCACGAACATGATCTCGCCGATCTGCAGGCTGTTCAGGCCGCGTACCTGGCCGAGATAGAGCGGCATCAGGTAGACCGCGCCATAGAGGCCGATTCCCAGCATGAAGCTGAAGAGACAGCCGATGGCGAAGTTGCGGTCGGCGAAGGCGCGGAGATCGACGATCGGGTTCGCGTAGGTGAACATCCGCCAGAAGAAGAGCACGCTGGAAGCCGCGCAGACGATGGCAAGCTCGAGCAGATGCTGGTCCGCGAACCATTCCTTCCGCGGGCCTTCCTCGACCACGTATTCGAGCGTGCCGAGGAACGTCGCCATAAGCACGAGGCCGATGCCGTCGAAGCCCTTCAGCAGCGACCAGTCGGGCTTGTCGATGTCGAGCAGGAGCGCGACGGCGATGCTGACCAGGATGCCGGGGACGATATTGATCAGGAACAGCCAGTGCCACGACACCAGCTGCGTGAGCCAGCCTCCCAGCGTCGGCCCCAGCGTCGGCGCCATTGTGGCGACCAGGCCGATGAGGATGGTGACGCCGGTGCGCTTCGACGCCGGGAACAGCGCGAAGGCCGTGGCGAAGGCCGTCGGGATCATCGCTCCGCCGAGGAAGCCCTGGATCGCGCGGAACACGATCATCGACTCGATGTTCCAGGCGAACGCACAGGCCAGGCTCGAGACGGTGAAGCCCAGCGCCGACAGCACGAACAGAATGCGCGTGGACAGAAGCCGGGAGAGATAGCCCGACAGCGGGATCATCACGACTTCGGCGATCAGGTACGAGGTCTGGATCCAGCTGATCTCGTCCGAGCTCGCGGCGAGGCCCGCCTGGATCTCGCCGATCGAGCTCGAGACGATCTGGATGTCCAGGATCGCCATGAACATGCCGAAGACCATGGCGAAGAAGCCGATGACCTGGTGAGGCGCCGGCATCTTCTCGGCGGACGCCCCCGGGAGGGGGGCGGGGGCGTCCATCGTCGCGGAAGCGGCGCTCACTTGCTTGCCGCGAGCGCCGAGCCGAGAAGCGAGCCGAGAAGCGGCTGCTCGGCCACGGTGTCGCGCGTATCCACCTGAGCGACCACCGAGAGGCCGGGCCGGATCAGGCCTGCCAGCGCGTTGTCACGCGGGACAGAGATCCGGACGGGAAGCCGCTGCACGATCTTGGTGAAGTTGCCGGTCGCGTTCTCCGGCGGCAACAGGCTGAACTGCGAACCCGAAGCCGGCGCGAAGCTCTCGACGGTGCCCTCGATCGGCCGGCCGGGGAAGGCGTCGATCTCGAGCGTCACCTTCTGGCCGGGCCGCATGCGCTTGACTTGCGTCTCCTTGAAATTGGCGACGACATGCACCTCCGGCAACGGCACCAGCATCATGAGCTGGCTGCCCGGCTTGAGGAGCTGACCCACCTGGACCGTCCGGTTGCCGACGACACCATCCGCAGCCGCCCGGATGACGGTGTCGTCCCGCGCGATTTCGGCGGTGGCGAGAGCCGCTTCGGCCTGCTTCAGGGCGGCCTCGGCTTGGCGCCGGTCGGCCTCGATCATCGCGATCCGGTCCTTCTCGGCGGTCAGCGCGGCCCGGGCCTTGGCGGCGCCGGCCTCGGTCTTCCGGGCATCGGCCTCGACGACCTCAAGCTTCTGCCGGCTCACATATTCGCTGGAGGCCAGGTTCCGGTACCGCGCCAGATCCTGCCGCGACCGCTCGCGATCGGCCTCGGAGGAGACGATGCCGGCCTCCGCCTGCTGGATCATCGCCCGCTGATAGACGAGCGACTTCTCGGTCGCGGCGATCGCTGCCTTCTTGGCCTCGACCGCGGCCTTGGCCTCGGCGACCTTGGCGGCGAAGTCCTCGTCGTCGATGACGGCCAGGATGTCCCCGGCCTTCACCGACTGGTTGTCGGCGACTTTGACCTCGCGGACATAGCCCGAGACCTTAGAGGAGACGGTGACGACGTCGGCCTGGACGTAGGCGTTGTCCGTCGACTCGACGAAGCGGCCGACAGTCCACCAGCTCCAGCCCCAGTCGGCAGCCAGCACCGCCGCGGTCAGGCCGACCTTGGCGATCAGGGAAATGCGGAGAACCTTTTTCATTTTGTGACTCCGTGACCCGGCTCCCGGGGGTTAAGTAAACTGAACGGTTCAGTTTTGGTTGCGTTTCTGTGCCACCGCAGCTACAGTGTCAATAGGAAAACTGAACCGTATAGTTCAAAAAAGATGTGATGACGGAAACACCAGCCCCAGCCCCCGGAAGCCGGGCCGCCAAGCCCCAGCAGATCCTGAATGCCGCCCGCGACCTTTTCCTGAAGGAGGGCTTCGGCGCGACCAGCATGGACGCCATCGCTAAGCGCGCCGGCGTCTCCAAGGCGACCGTCTACGCCCATTACACGAGCAAGGAAGAGCTGTTCGCAGCGATGATCGATGTCGAGTGCCGCCGCACCTGGCCTGAGCTCTCGACGCCGTATCACGGCCAGACGGACCCGATCGAAAAGATCCGCGAGGTCGCGCAGCGCTATGTCCGCTTCATCGTCGGCGGCTATCCGGTAGCGCTGCTGCGGACGGTCGCGGCGGAAGCCTCACGGACGCCCGAGCTCGGCCGCGTCTTCTACGAGAGCGCGCCCGGCCTCGGCCGCCTGCGCTTCGCCGAGCTGCTGCAGGTCGCCCATGCGCGAGGCGTGCTCGACATCCCCGACCCGCTGCACGCAGCCGACACCTTCCTCGCGATGCTGCGCGGCGATATCCAGCTCCGCTGCCTCGTCTGCATGCCGCTCCCGAGCGATGAGGTGATCACCGCTCACGCCAAGGAATGCGCCGAACGCTTTATCCGGGCTTACGCGCCGAAAGCGTCTTCTTGAACAGCTTCACATAGGCGTCGGGGCGCGTGACGTAGGGGAAGTGCCCGCCGGTCTTCAGGTGGAAGACTTCAGACTTCGGGTAGCGCTTGCGTACGGCATCCAGCACCGGCCGCGCCACCACCGGATCGTCGGCGCAGTCGAGCACCATGATCTTGCTGGGCGGAAGCTTCAGCTTCGGCACCGCCGGCCCTTCGCGTACGACAAGGACGCGGCTCTTCAGCCATTTGCCGCCGAGCCGGTCGGCATTGTCCTTCAGCACCTTCTTCAGAAGCTTGAAGCCCGCATCCGGCGCCGGCATGCCGGCGATGTTGGAATAAGCCTTCTCCAGATGCTCCTTCGCCGACATCTTGCTCGCATCGGCGGGAAGGCGGATGCGCAGGTCCTTCGACTTGGGATCGAGCAGCGTGTTGGCGACGTAGAGCTTCTCGATGCGCTCGGGATATCGGGCAGCGAAGTGCTGGATCAGGAAGCCGCCGAGCGAAGAGCCCAGCAAATGAGCCTTTTCGATCTTGAGTTTGTCGAACAGCGCCTTGAGGCTGTCGGCGAGCTTCAGGATGTCGAGTGCCGGCGGCACCGTCAGCGCGATGATCCGTGCCTTGCCCTTGAGCGCGACGATCTGGTTCCAGAAGATATCGGCGACGCCGAGCGTGCCGGGCACGAGCACCAGCGTCGGCTGGCCCCTCTTGCCGGCGACCTCGACCACGCCCCACTTCATGCGGCCGGCGGCAACCTGCCGTTCCGGATGGCGCTTGCGGAAAGCTGCGAGATTCATTTCGGTCCCCCCTTATGCAAATCGTCAATCAGCCGTCGACCCGGCGCGCGAGATCGCGCACATACTTCCGGTCGGCAGGATCGAGCTCACCCTTTGCCAGGTCGTCCCTGAAGCCGCGCAGCTCTTCCTTCGTCGAGGCGGTGACGGCCGGCGATGCCAGCAGCTTGCCGATCAGCTCGGCATCGTCGCCGGTGAGCTCGACGACGGGCGCAGTCGGCGGGCGCAGCAGGTCTTCCCAGTCGAGTCCGGAGGCGGCGACGCGCTTGCTGACGTCGCGTGCCGCGGCGAGCACGTCGGCATCGTCGGCGCCGCCGAGGCGGCCGAGCAGGGCGAGAAAGCTGTCACGATCGTTGTTCGGCATCGGTCTCCTCAGCTCCGCCAGCGCAGAACGCGCTCTTTCACGGGATTGACGAAGGCGCGCCCCTCGGCACGGCTCGCCGCCCATTCCTTCTTCAGCCGGTAATACCATTTCGCCTGGGTGTCGGCGTCATCGATCAGCATCAGCGGCGGATCGTCGGCGAGGCCGACCGCCTGCATCGCCATGATGTCGCGATCCTGGCCGAGGAAGGCCCGGGCAAAGGGCCGGAAGAACGGCTTGAACAGGGACAGCCAGGGCTTGCTCCACCAGATCGCGTGATGGATCTGGGTGGTCTTGCATCGAACGGCGTGACCGCCGTCAAGGCACCGACCACGATCTTCTCGGTGCGGATGTGCTCGATGCGGACGCCGGGCAGCCGGAAGCTGATCTCGGTTTCCGGCGTGCCGCCGATGATCCGGTAGGCCCGGCTGTTCGAGGACGGCCGATGCCGCGCCATGGCGAATCCGAGGTCGGAGGGCACGAAATGCTTGGACTTCTCATGGATCGACTTGGCCGAGCGCCACCACCAGGTGCGATGCACGACGGGACCATGCGCCGGGTCCATGAGGCCGACCACGGTGTGATCCATGGCGCAGCCGAAGGGCATCCTCTCGAGCAGGTCGGCCGGCCGGTCGCCGACATCGGGCACGACGGGGATCGGCGGCGCGGCCGACGGGTCGGTGCCGGCGAAGATCCAGATGTTTCCCTGCACCTCGCGGGCGGGGAAAGTCTTCGCCTTGATACGACCGGGTTCGAAGGCCTGTCCTTCTACCAGCGCCGGAATCGCCATGCAGCGGCCATCGGCGCCGAAGCGCCAGCCGTGGTAGCAGCACTCAACCTCGCGCCCGTCGAAGCGCCCGAAGCTCAAGGGTATGCCGCGATGCGGGCAAACATCCTTGAAGCAGAAGACCTGGCCGTCATCGGTGCGCCCGAACAGCAGACGCTGGCCGAGCACGGTGCGTACGACCATGCGCCCGCGGCCGAGCTCGCTGCCCGGCAACGCCAGATACCAGAGATCGCGGAGCCAGCCCTGCTCTACAGGATCAGCCATGTCGCGAGCCCGAGAAACGCAAAGAATCCGACGACATCGGTCACGGTGGTGAGGAATACCCCGGAGGCGACCGCCGGGTCGACCCCAAGACGTTCGAGGACCAGCGGAATCGTCATTCCGGCAAGGCCGGCGGCCAACAGGTTCAGGATCAGCGCCAGGCCGATCACGACGCCGAGCATAGGCATGCCGAACCAGACATACGCGACGATGCCGACCATCACGCCGAAAACCACGCCGTTGATGACGCCAAGCGCGCCTTCCTTGACGATGACACGAAGCGCGTTGGTCCGGCTGATCTCGCGCATGGCGAGCGCACGGACGGCGACCGTCAGCGACTGGGTCCCGGCATTGCCGCCCATCGAGGCGACGATCGGCGCCAGCACGGCAAGCGCGACAAGCCGCTCGATCGTGTCCTCGAACTGCGCGATCACCGAGGCTGTGACAAAGGCCGTGACGAGGTTGACCAGGAGCCAGACGAAGCGCGCGCGTGCCGTCTCGACGAGGCCGCTGGCAATGTCGGATTCGGTGACACCACCAAGGTTCAGCAGGTCCTCCTCGGCTTCCTCGTCGATGACGTCGACGATGTCATCGACCGTGATTCTGCCGAGAAGCTGAC
>VGEH01000146.1 GCA_016869375.1 Alphaproteobacteria bacterium
CGGTATCTTGAGATTGACGTCTCCCGCCTTGGTCTGCAGCGTCCGATCGTAGCTGCCGGCTCGCCTGTCCTGCCGCGCTTCGCTGCGCTCATAGCGACCCGCACCGCACAGACGGTCGGCCTCAGACGCAAGGAGTGCATTCAGCGTCTCCTCGACCGTGCCGCGCACCATCTCTCCCAGATGATCCCTGATCCGAGCCTCGTCGATCTGGATCACCTGGCCCATCGCAGTCTCACTGCTCATCGTTTGCTCCTTCACTCTAGAAGAAGCCACCATTCCCGAAAGTGCGAAAGATTCTGTACGTTATCCGTTGCCATGCTCTCCGTGCTTCTTTCGCCGGTCGTGTCGAGGGCGGAGGACGCCTCGCTCGAATACGCGGTCAAGGCGACCTTCCTCTACAAGCTCGGCCCCTTCGTCACCTGGCCGGCGCATGCTTTCGAGACGCCGACCGGCCCGGTCAATCTCTGCGTCGTCGGTCGCGATTCTTTCGGGGCGACGCTCGACCAGGCGGTCGCCGGCCAGGTGATCGGCACCCGCTCGATCGCCGTCTGGCGCCTGGCCGCGGTCGATCGCGGCCGCGCCTGCCATATCCTCTATGTCGGGACGAACGACCCCCGCCTCGCCGCGGAGGTGCTGGATGCGGTGGGGGGCACGCCGACGCTCACGGTCACCGACGGCATCCGCGACGCGCGGGCGAAGGGCGTCGTCAACTTCGTCATCGTCGCCAGCCGCGTGCGCTTCGAGATCGACGATCACGCCGCGGCGCAGGGCGGGCTCGAGATCAGCTCGAAGGTGCTGAGCCTCGCGGTCGCCGTCAGGCCGAGGAGCTAGGCGGATGCCGACCCGCATCTTCCCGCCCAGCTCGCGCTTCTGGCGCGTGGCGCCGAGACTGGCGGCGGCGACCGCAGTCGTGCTGATCGCGGCGGCGATCGCCGCCGCCTTCTTCATCGAACGCGCCTACACCGACCAGAAGCAACGCGAGGTCAGCGTCAGCGCCGGGATCCTCGCCTCGACGGTGACGGCGGCCCTCGTCTTCGACGACGTGTCGGCGGCGCGCGAATATGTCGAGGCGCTCGCCGCCAATCCCGAGATCCTCTCCGCCGCCGTCTATGACGAGACGGGGGCACTGTTCGCCAGCTATGCCCGTACCTCCGACAGCCGGCCGCCCGCGACGGCGGGCCTTGCCCTCATCGCGGTCGGCGGCGACCGCGTCGCGGTCTCGGTACCGGTACGCCACGAAGGGAAAGTCATCGGCACCGTCAATCTTCTCTCGACGATCGAGCCGCTTGCGAGCCGGCTGCCGCGCTATGCGCTGATCCTGCTGCTGACGCTGATGGCGGCGGCAGTGGTCGCAGTGCTCGGCGCGGCTCAGTCGGCGCTGGCGCATGTGAACGAGGAGCTGCGCGAGCGCGCGCGCCAGCTGCAGGACCAGATCGTCGAGCGCGAGAAGGCGGAGGACGCGCTCCGCCAGATCCAGAAGATGGAGACGATCGGCCAGCTCACCGGCGGCGTCGCGCATGACTTCAACAACCTGCTGACCATCATCATCGGCAACCTCGACCGGCTCGAGCGCCGCATCGATGCCAAGGCCGATGCCGCCGAACTCAAGAAGGTGGCGAAGTTCGCGCGCATCGGCGCCGACCGCGCGGCGACGCTGACCAAGAGCCTGCTCGCCTTCTCGCGCCGCCAGCCGCTCGACCCGAAACCGCTGGATGCGAACAAGCTCGTCTCCAACATGTCCGACCTGCTGCGCCGGACCTTGGGCGAGCACATCACCGTGCAGATGGTCGGCGGCGCCGGCCTGTGGCGCACCCAGGCCGATCCCAACCAGCTCGAGAACGCGATCCTCAATCTGGCGGTCAACGCGCGCGATGCGATGCCAGAGGGCGGGCGGCTGACGATCGAGACCGCCAATGCCTATTTCGATCCGCATCATGCCGCGCAGGCAGAGGTCGAGCCCGGCCAGTACATCGTCATCGCCGTCACCGACACCGGTGGCGGAATGACCAAGGAGGTCGCCGCCCAGGCCTTCGAGCCCTTCTTCACTACCAAGGACACCAGCCACGGCACGGGCCTGGGTCTGAGCCAGGTGTATGGCTTCGTCAAGCAGTCGGGCGGACATGTGCAGATCTACACGGAGCTCGGCCAGGGCACGACGGTGAAGATCTACCTGCCGAGGCTCACGGCCGAGCCGGAGGCGGAGGAAGTCGAGACGGCGCCGGACTCGGTCGAGGGCCGACACGAGACCATCCTGCTGGTCGAGGACGATCCCGGCGTGCGCGAGAACTCGGCGATGATGCTGCAGGAGCTCGGATATCGCGTCATCGGCGCTTCCACCGGCGCTGAAACGCTCCAGACCCTCGAGCGCAACCGCCAGGTGGCGCTTCTTTTCACCGATGTCGGCCTTCCCGGCAGCATGAACGGCCGCCAGCTCGCCGACGAGGTGCGCCGGCGCCGGCCCGAGCTGCCGGTCCTCTTCACCACCGGCTATGCCAGGAACGCCATCGTCCATGACGGGCGGCTGGATCCGGGCGTGCACCTGGTTACCAAGCCGTTCTCCTATGCGGATCTTTCGACGGCGCTCAGGAACCTGCTGGAGGCGCGCGCCGACAGGACGGCGGAAGCCCGCAAACCTTGATGCGGGGTGCCGGCGCCGCTATGGTCGGCGCCAAGCGCGGGTGTAGTTCAATGGTAGAACGGCAGCTTCCCAAGCTGCATACGAGGGTTCGATTCCCTTCACCCGCTCCAGCGCCTGCTCCATGCGGGCGCGCTTTCGTGTCCCCCCGCGATCTTCGGCTCTCAGGCGATGGCGAAGACTCCACAGGCACCCGACAAGAAGGCCATCGCGCTCAAGCTGTTCGACGAGCATGAGCGCTTCGTTTCCGGCCAGCCCAACGGCAAGCGGATGCAGGCAAAGGAGTCCGACTTCGCCGGGCTCGATCTCTTCGGCCTGAATCTCAGGGACAGCATTCTCTCCGGCAGCAATTTCCAGGGCAGCCGCTTCCTCGATACCGACTTCTCGATGGCGGATCTCTTCTGCATCAACGCCAACGAAGCCGACTTCACCCGCTCCAAGTTCGAGCGCGCCGATCTGCGCGGCGCCAACCTGCTGCGCGCCAAGCTGGTTCGCGTGATCCTGTCCAAGGCGGATCTGCGCGCCGGGCAGATCGTCAAATGGGAAGGCGAGAAGAAGACGGTGGTCGAGAAGAAGTCCGAGCTGCGCGAGGCCCGGCTCGACAATGCGGATGCGCAGGATGCCGATCTCACCGGCGCCGACCTGTCGCGCAGCAAGCTGCCGCACGCCAATTTCTCGCGCGCCACCATGCACACCGTGAACCTGGCCGGCGCCGATCTGAGCGAGGCGATCTTCGTCGGCGCCAAGCTCAAGGACGCGGTCTTAAGCGGCGCGGATGTCAAGGGCGCGGACTTCACCAGCGCCGACCTGCGCGGCGCCGTGCTGCGCAATGTTGACCTCTCGCTCGCCATCACCAACCAGGCCGACCTGACGGGCGCCATCTATCGCATGGGCAGCGCCATGCTGCCGCCCAAGGTCTACGAGCTCATCGCCGCGCACGCCGCCTGGATCAGCTCGAGCGGCGCCGAAGGCGTGCGCGCGGTCTTCGACGGCATGGACCTGCAGGGCCTCGATCTCAGCGCCAGCGATCTCAGCGCCGCTTCGTTCCGCAACGCCAATCTGTCGCGCGCGGCGCTGAACGATGCCTGGCTCACGCTCTGCGACTTCACCGGGGCCAAGCTCGAAGGCGCGGTGCTCGACGCCGCCAATCTCGGCGGATCGAGCCTGGCGAAGGCGGATCTGTCCACGGCGAAGCTGCGCGGCGCCAAGCTGGCGCCGATCGACCTTCGTTCGCCCGACGGCAAGCCGAGCGGACGGACCTGGCCGACCTCGCTCGAAGGCGCCAATCTCGCGGGCGCCGACGCGCGCGGCGCCGATCTCAAGGGCGTCAAGCTGGGCGGCGCCGACGTTACCGGCGCCAATCTGAGCGCTGCCGACCTGCGCGAGGCGATCACGGCGGATTGCGACCTCGACGCCGCGATCACGACCGGCGCCAGGCTCCACCACTAGCGTCTCTACGGCAACCCGAGCCTCCTCCGCGCCGTTCTTTCGAGGAGCGGGTTTTCCCGCGCATCAAGAAGGGAGGCTGCGATGAGGAAGAGGCTTCTTCCCCTCGCCGTCGGAATCGCCCTGCTGGGCGGGATCGGCGCGGCCGCGGCGCAGTCCATGGCGTCGACGCCGCCGGCGTGGACCGACGAGCATGGAACCGCGATCCGCACCTTTGCCGACAGCCAGAAGAACCCGCCCTACTTCGATCCGAACATCAAGCTGAGCATCGGGCTGGAGCTGCCGAACAACGTCACCCTCTACCCGGTGCCGGAGACGCTCAAGATTCCGTCGAGCGAGCTTTTCACCTACGGCGTCATCAACGATCGCACTGTCGTCGTCGACAGGTCGACGCGGAAGATCGTGCATATCTGGGAGAAGTAGAACGCCCGAGCGGTGAGCCGTTACCGCGCAAACAGCGTCTTTAGCGCGCATCGCCGCGATACCATTTCCAGATGGTCCCCTCCAGTCGCGGGGGCCGCTTCGGCGCGCTCGCGTTTCCCGGGGACTACCCTTGCCTGCCCCTGGCGGAAGCCGGGGGCAGGATTTTTTGTGTCAAAGCCGATAGAGGCTGTCGAGCCTTGCCGCGCCATCCTCGGTGCGCACACGCCCGTCCTTCACCATCTGGATCAGGTGCGCGAGCGTCGAGCGGCCGGCGGCCGCGTGCAGATGCTGCGGCGTCGCTGCGTAGTTGATGGCGACGATCTCGGGGATCGTCTTCGGCCCTTCCTTGAGCCGAGCCAGGATTTGCGCCTCGCGATTGAGCCGGTGCTCGATATAGGCGCTGACGAAGGGCACGGGATCGCGAATCTCGGCGCCGTGGGTCGGGATGTAGACCGTCTCGCTGCGCGGCAGCAGCTTCCTCAGGCTCGCGAAGTAATCGGCCATGTTGCCGTCGGGCGGCGAGACCACCGTCGTCGACCAGCCCATCACGTGATCGCCGCTGAGCAGTGCCTGATCTTCGCGGACCGCGAAGCAGAGATGGTTCGAGATGTGCCCCGGCGTATGGATCGCCTCGACGGTCCAGCCCTCGCCGGAGATGACGTCGCCATCGGCGAGAGTGACGTCCGGCTTGAAATCGAGATCGCCCGATTGCTCGACATGCACGCCGGAAGGCGGGCGCGGATGCGGACCGAAGGCGTAGACCTTGGCGCCGGTCGCCCGCGCGATCGCCGGTGTCGCCGGCGAATGGTCGCTATGGGTATGCGTGACGAGGATGTGCGTCACCGTCTCGCCGCGCACGGCGCGAAGCTGCGCCTCGATATGCTCGGGCAGATCGGGGCCGGGATCGACGATCGCGACCTTGCCCTTGCCGATGATCGTGGTGCCGGTGCCCTTAAAGGTGAAGGCGCTCGGATTCTCGGCGACGACGCGACGGATCAGCGGCGTCACCTTCCGCGCGGTGCCGTAGTCGAACTCCAGGCTCGTGATGAAGGGGATGCCGGCCATCAGGCGCGGCGCTTCGGCGCGGGCGCTGTCGCGATCTCGGCGGAAAGCACGCTCGGGCTCGCCATCAGCGCGGCGATCACCATATCGCGCGCCTCGTCGACCTGCTCGGCCATGATGCGCTCGGCGGTCGCCGTGTCGCCCGAGGACATCGCATCGATCAGCGCCTGGTGCTCGTGCTTGATCTCGTCGCTGCGGTTGCGGAGCGCGAGGCCGAGGAGCAGCGCGCGCTCGGCTTCGTCGAGGAGGCCCGAGAGCACGCGCAGCAGGCGCGGGCTTCCGGCGGCCTCGGCGATGGCGAGATGGAAGGCGCGGTTGGCGGCGAGGAAGCTGCGCTGGCTCGCGGCGTGGCCGGGCACGTAGCCCGCCTTGCAGCCGACATCGAGCCGCTTCAGGAGGGCCGCATCGACGCCGCGCTGGGTCGCAAGGCGTGCCGCCATCGGCTCGAGCTCACGGCGGAGCTGGAAGACATCGAGGATGTCGGCGAGCGTGATCGGAGCGATGCGCCAGCCGCGCCTGGCGCTGGAGGTGACGAGGCCGTCCTGGGCGAGCCGGGCCAGCGCCGACCGCACCGGCGCCTTGCCGAGCCCGAGCGCCAGCGCCAGCTCGGCCTCGCTGACGCCGGTGCCCCCCGGCAGCCTTCCGTCGACGATCCAGGATTTGAGCTCGGCATAGGCGGAATCGCCGAGGTTCATCGCCTCGCGGACGACCGGTATCGGTGATTCTTCCACCTTAGACATTGATTTCGCTTATTTTCCCGGCGCGCGGGTGCCGACGCCGCAGCCCCGTCGCTCTCTTCCTACCTTTTTTTGCTGCCATTTGAAAGTTTCTCTTGTGACATGTCAGAATGGCATGGACAGTATGTCACATCAGCAGGGAGGACATGTTATGCACGCACTCTTCACCGACCATCCCCACGCCGTCGGCGAGACCTATCTGCAGCATGCGGGCTTCGCCTCCGGCGTCGGCCTCCGCATGGTCGCGGCCGGCCTTGCCTGCTGCCTGCACGGGATCTTCCCGTTCCTGTTCACCACGACGGCGTCGCGCACGATCCTGACGCTCCACGCCAAGATCAGCGCCGGCCACCGCAAGGCCAATGCGGACCGCATCACCGCCGAGATGGCCGTCGCCGCCGGCGATTGACCTCATCCCCCGACACACATTCAAAATCGGAGAGAAACCCCATGACGCTGCGCATCAACTCGGTCGCCCCGGACTTCACCGCGATGACCACCCAGGGCGAGATCAAGTTCCATGACTGGATGGGCGAAGGCTGGGCGATCCTGTTCTCGCACCCGAAGGACTTCACCCCGGTCTGCACCACCGAGCTGGGATACATGGCTCGCCTGAAGCCGGAGTTCGACAAGCGCAACACCAAGATCCTGGGCCTGAGCGTCGACCCGGTCGACAACCACGCGAAATGGGCGAAGGACATCGAGGAGACGCAGGGCGCGGCCGTCACCTACCCGATGATCGGCGATCCCCAGCTCAAGGTCGCGATGATGTACGACATGCTGCCGGAAGGCGCGGGCACGACCTCGGAAGGCCGCACCGCCGCCGACAACGCGACGGTGCGCTCGGTCTTCATCATCGGCCCGGACAAGAAGATCAAGGCGATGCTCACTTATCCGATGAGCTCGGGCCGCAACTTCGACGAGGTGATGCGTCTCCTCGACTCCTGCCAGCTCACGGCGAAGCACCAGGTGGCGACGCCGGTCAACTGGAAGCAGGGCGAGGACGTGATCATCGTTCCCGCCGTCACCGACGAGATGGCGAAGCAGAGATTCCCGAACGGCTGGAAGGCCCCGAAGCCCTATCTGCGGATCGTGCCGCAGCCGCGCGGCTGAGCGACGACGACGCTCGGTCTCGACGTCGCCCCGGTGCAGCACTGCCGATCGCCCACGACTTGACGGCGGCTCGGCAGGCTCGCACCGGTCGAGCGACGCGAAGTTCTTCTTCCGCCTCGATCCCGGTCTGCCGGCTCAAGCGGTGTTAGCCGGCGGCCACCGCTCCAGCTACACTGAGAATCCTGGCCTCCGGGGGGAGGGCGATCGAGCGTGGGCGTTCATGCCATCGATGAAAGTACAGAAGCCGCGGGGCCCGGGCTGATCGGCGAGGCGCGCCCGGACCGCGCCGGCGACGCATCGGCCGAGTGGCAGCTGCGCCTCGTCCTCGACAACGTCGCCGAAGGCGTCTCCCTCGTCGATGCCGAGGGGCGCATCATCCTCTTCAACAAGCGCCTGCCCGAGATCCTCGACCTGCCGGAGTCGCTTCTCGCCGGCAAGCCGACCCAGGAGGAGATCGTACGCTTCCAGGTCGAGCGCGGCGACCTTGCCGAGTTCGGGCCGGACGCGGCCGCGCAGACCGAGCGCCTCGCCAAGATGATCCGCGAAGCGACCGGACCGATCCGCTACGAACGCGCGGGTCGCAACGGCCGCGTGATCGAAGTGATGATCAACCCACTGACCGACGGGCGGCAGATCCGGACCTTCACGGACATCACCCAGCGCAAGCGTGCCGAAGAGGCGCTCGCCGAGCAGGCGGCGCTGCTGCAGGTGACGCTCGAGCACATGGGCGACGGCATCGCGCTGTTTGACTCGAAGCTGCGGCTGATCGTCCATAACCGCGCCGTGCTCCGCTATTTCGACATGTCGGAAGAGGACCTGAAGAAGCATCCGACGGCCGACAGCATCATCCGCTACCGCGCGATGCGCGGCGACTACGGTCCCGGAGACCCCGAGGACCACATCCGCAGCAACCTCGAGAGCATACACTCGCGCGAACCTCACAAGCTCGAGCGTGCGCTCTCCGATGGGACCTTCGTCGAGATCCACCACAACCCGCTCGCCGACGGGCGCCTTGTGCGTCGCTACTCGGACATCACGGCGCGCCGGCGGGCGGAACGGCGCCGCAAGCAGAGCGAGAGCCTCCTGCGCGAGACCCTCGACAACCTCGATGCCGAGATCCTGGTCTATGACGCAGACGACCGCTTCCTGCTCGGCAACAAGCGCTTCCACGAGTTCTATCCGCACTATCCGCCGGACGAGGAGCTGCGCGGTAAGACCTTCGCGGACCTGCTCAGGCTCTCGATCGCCGCCGGCGCGGTGAACGATCCGGAGGCGATGAGCGACCCCGACGCCTATGTGGCGCGGCGCGTCGCCTCGCGGAAGAGCGACCCGCCGGTCTTCGAGCAGCTCCACTCCTCCGGGCGATGGAGCTTCGTCCGGAGGCACCGGACGCAAAGCGGCCTCACCATCATGCTCTTCTTCGACATCACCGAGCGGAAGCGCATCGAGGAGGAGCTGGCGGCGAAGACCGCGCTGCTGCAGGCGACGCTCGAGAACATGGGCGACGGCATCGCCGTCTTCGATCCCGACCTCAAGGTCCTCGTGCACAACGGCCTGATGCGCGAGTATTTCGGCCTGCCAGAGTCGCTGTTCGAAGGCGAGGCGACGGCCGAGCGCCTCATCCGCTTCCTGGCCGAGCAGGGAGACTACGGAGGCGCAAGCCCGGACGACGACTTCGCGCGCGTCCTCCAGGGATTCCTCGCGACCAGCGCGAGCCAGCACGAACTGGCGCTGCCGAACGGCCGCATGATCGCCGTGCACCACAATCCGCTGCCGGACGGCCGTCTGGTGCGGCGCTACTCGGACGTCACGCTTCGCAAGCGGGCGGAAAGGGAGATCGCGAGCAAGACGACGATCCTGCAGGCGACGCTGGAGAATATGGGCGACGGCATCGCGCTGTTCGATCCGAGTCTGCGGCTGATCGTCCACAACCAGACCGCACTGCGCTACTTCGACATGCCGGAGGATGCCTTGCTGAAGGATCCGACCGCCGCGGGCATCATCCGCTACAACGCGCACCGCGGAGACTACGGCCCAGGCGATCCGGAAGACCATGTCCGACGCTATCTCGACAGCTTCCGCTCCCAGGAGCCGCACAAGTTCGAGCACCAGCTGTCGAACGGCACCATCGTCGAGATCCACCACAACCCGCTGGCAGACGGTCGCATCGTGCGGCGCTACTCGGACATCACCGCGCGCCGGCGGGCGGAGGCTCGGCGCGACGAAAGCGAACGCCTTCTGCGCGAGACGCTCGACAACCTCGATGCCGAGGTGGTGGTCTACGATGCCCAGGGCCGCTTCCTGCTGGGCAACAAGCGCTTCCACGACCACTACCCGCGCTATCCGGCGGACGACACGCTGCGCGGCAAGACCTTCGACGACCTGATGCGCCTGTCGAAGGATGCCGGTACCCTCGGCGACGCGGGAGCCGAAAGCGACCCCGAGAACCATCTCGCCCGTCTGTTCGCTTCGCGCACCGACGATCCGCCCTTCTACGAGCAGCGTCACTCGTCCGGGCGGTGGAGCTTCGTCCGGCGGCACCGCACCCAGTCCGGCCTCACCATCATCCTGCTTTTCGACATCACCGAGAGGAAGCGCATCGAGGAGGAGCTGGCGAGCAAGAGCGCCGTGCTCACCGCGACGCTGGAGAGCATCCGCGACGGCATCTCGATGCTCGACGAAAACCTCAACGTCGTCGCAACCAATCATCTCCTGGAGAAGACCCTGCGGCTGCCGCACGACTTCTTCGCGGAGCTGCCGCAGCCGGTCATGCGCGTCCTCGAATACATGGCCGATCGCGGCGACTACGGTCCCGGCGACAGGAGCGAGGCGCTGGCGCGCCGCATCGCGGCGTTCCGCGTGCGCGAGCCCTGGACGGGGGAGCTCACGCTGGGCGACGGCCGCGTCATCGAGATCCACCACAACCCGGTCGCCGACGGTCGTCTGCTGCGCAGCTACGCCGATGTCACCGAGCAGAGGCGCGCCCAGGAGATGATGCGCGCGGCGGAGCTCAGGGTTCGCGAAAGCGAGGCTCTGCTCCGCGAAACCGTCGACAGCCTGGATGCATCCCTGGTCGTCTATGACGCCGAGGACAGATACGTGCTCGGGAACCGGCGATACCACGAGCGCTATCCCTACCTGCCGCCCGGTTCCGAGCTCGTCGGGCAGACCTTCGAGGAGATGCTGCGCGCCAGCCTGGCGGCCGGCCGGATAGAGAGCGAAGAAGCGCGCGAGAATCCGGAGCGGTGGCTGCGCCGGCGGCTCGGGCAGCGCGGCCTGAACCGGGACAGCACCGACATCCGCCGCGACCCCGACGGTACCTGGACCCTGGTCAAGAACGCGACGACCGAAAGCGGCAACACCGTGACGCTGCGTATCGACATCACGCAGCAGAAGCGTCTCGAGGAGGAGCTGAAGGTCGCGAAGGAGGCGGCGGAGGCGGCCACGGTCGCCAAGTCGACCTTCCTCGCCAATATGAGCCACGAGATCCGGACGCCGCTCAACGGCGTGATCGCCAACCTGGAGCTGCTGGGGCTGACGCGGATCGACACGGACCAGGCCGAGCTGGTCGGATCGGCCGAGCTCGCGGCCCGTGCGCTTCTCAACATCATCGGCGAGATCCTCGACTTCTCGAAAATCGAGGCCAGTCGCCTCGAGATCGAGCTGGTCGAGGTCGATCCCGGCCGCATCGTCGAGGAGGTCACGGCACTGCTCTCGACCGCGGCCCGTCAGAAGGGCGTCGATCTGGCCCACCATGTCGCGGCCGACGTTCCCGGCCTGGTGCTCGCGGATCCGGTGCGGATTCGCCAGGTGCTGCTCAACCTCGTCGGCAACGCGCTCAAATTCACCCAGGAAGGCAGCGTCAACGTCAGGCTCGCCTCGGAGCCCGACGACGAGATGGCGGTGCTGAGATTCGAGGTCGAGGACACCGGCATCGGCATCGACATGGAGAAGGCCGGCGACCTGTTCGCGCCCTTCGTCCAGGCCGACGCCTCGACCCAGCGCCGCTTCGGCGGCACCGGGCTCGGTCTCGCCATCTCGCACCATCTCGTCCAGCTCATGGGCGGTGGGATCGGCTATGACGGCAAGCCGGGCATCGGCAGCGTCTTCCGCTTCGCGGTGCCGGTGAGGATCGTCGATGCGACGGCGTCGGCGCGGCGGAGCCCGGCCGAGGCCGGCGGTCGACCCGTCGCTTTGCCGCGCTTCTCCTCCGACCTGCCGATCCTGGTCGTCGAGGACAACCAGATGAACCAGGTCGTCGCGCGGCGGCAGCTGCGCGCCCTCGGACTCGATTGCGTCATCGCCGGCGACGGCCGCGCCGGTCTCGCGGCGCTCGACCAGGGTCTCTATCCGCTGGCGCTTCTCGATCTGTCGATGCCGGAGATGGACGGCTTCGAGATGGCACGTCTCGTCCGCGAGCGGGAGAAGTCGCGCGATGACGGCTTCCGCCTGCCGATCGTGGCGCTTTCGGCCAATGTCGCCGAGAGCGAGCAGAGCCGCGCGCTTGCCGCGGGCATGGACGCCTACCTCTCGAAGCCGGTCGACCTGCATCGGCTCGCCGAGACGCTGCGCCGCTGGATTCCGATGCACGGCACGGCGGAGACGCCGCAGCCGAAGCCGCCTCCCGTCGAGGTCGAGGCGCCGGTCGATATCGCGGCCCTGATGGACGGGCTCGGCACGGAGGATCCCGCCGAGATCGCGGAAGTGCTCGGGCTTTTCGTCTCGATCATGCCCGGCCTCGTCGAGCGCATGAACGCAGCCTTCGTGAACCGCGAACCGGCGGCGCTCCGCGATGCGGCGCATGCGGCGAAGGGGGCAGCCGGCAATGCGCGCGCCGACCGACTTGCGGCGCTTTACGGGGACCTGCAGCTTGCCGGCCATCGCAGCGAGTGGGCCGAAGCCGAGCGGCTTCTCGGCGATGCCGCGCGAAGCTATGACGACGTCGCCGCCTTCATTTCCATCTATACCTCCGAGCACAGGACATGACCGAGCAGAAGCCCTTCGCCAATCGCCGCATCCTTGTCGTCGATGACGAGACCTTCAGCCAGGATATCGTGCGCCGCATGCTGGTCAGCCTCGGCGCCACCGTCGCCGCGGCACCGGATGGCGAGGCAGCGATCGAGGCGCTGAAGACACCGGAGCCCGTCGACTGCGTCATCACCGACTTCAACATTGGTCCTCCCCCTGAAAAGTGGTCCACCCTGAACTATGTCTTTTGACAAGAAGGAGGACTGCAATGCCGAAGAAGAGGCACAAGCCTGAAGAGATCGTTTCGAAACTCCGAC
>VGEH01000147.1 GCA_016869375.1 Alphaproteobacteria bacterium
CGACACCGCAAGTAGCCGTGGCGCCGCCCGCGCCGCCACCGGCGCCGCGCCCGACGCCTCCTTCTTTCGACGTCGTCCGCGTGTCACCGGACGGCAAAGCGGTCATCGCCGGCCGTGCCGCGCCGGGGGCCAGCGTCACCGTCAAGGACGGCGACAAGACGATCGGCACCGTGACTGCCGACAATCGCGGCGAATGGGTGTTGCTGCCGTCATCGCCGCTGACGCCCGGCGGCCGCACGCTGACACTTGACGCGCAGGTCGGGAACGGCACGACCGTCGTTTCCGAACGCGAGGTCGTCCTTGTCGTCCCGGAGCGACAGCGGGATATCGCCGGACAGGCGGCGACGCAACCGAGCCAGAGCCTCGCGCTCTCGGTGCCGAGCGCCGGCGCCAGCGGTCCCTCGACCGTGCTGCAGGCGCCGCCGACGGCGCGGCCGGCCCCGGCGCCGGCTCCGGTGCAAGCGCCGCAGGGCCAAGTCACCGTCGACGTCATCGACTACGACAAGACCGGCCGCGTCATCTTCTCGGGCAAGGCGACGACCGACGGCGAGGTCCGCGTCTATCTCAACAACCGGATCGTCGGCGAATCCAAGGCCGGCGGCGGTCAGTGGAACATGACGCCCGAGGACGAGGTCGCCGCCGGCAACTACACGCTGCGCGCCGATCTCCTGGGCTCAAGCGGCCGGGTCATCGCCCGCGTCGAGCTGCCGTTTCAGCGCGCCCAGGTGACTCCGGAGATCCTGGCGGGCGGCAAGGTCGTGGTTCAGCCCGGGCACAGCCTCTGGCGCATTGCCCGCCAAGCCTATGGCGGCGGCGTGCTCTATACCTTGATCTACACGGCCAATGCCGAGCAGATTCGCGACCCCGATCTGATCTATCCGGGCCAGGTCTTCCAGGTTCCGACACGGACGAACTAGGAACCGATTTCGGTTCCAAATCCTTATCGGCACAGCTAAATCACGAGTCGTGAGGCGATTACCGCGCTCAAGCGGAGGCTTGTTTGTTGAGGTCCGTGCTCGTCCCGATCGCCCCCGAGGGCCGCCCGTTCGTTGCCGGCGGCGTCGTGCTCGCGCTCGTGCTTCTGTATCTCGGACCCTGGACCGGCGCGATCGGCATCGCGCTTGCCGGGTGGGTCGCCTACTTTTTCCGCGATCCCCCGCGCGTGGTCCCGACGCGTGAAGGGCTCCTCGTCAGTCCGGCCGACGGTGTCATCAGCCACATCACCGAAGCCGTTCCGCCGCCTGAGCTCGAGCTCGGCGCGGAGCCGCTGACGCGCGTCAGCGTCTTCCTCAATGTCTTCGACGTCCACATCAACCGGAGCCCGATCGCCGGCACGGTCGAGCGCGTCGCCTATCACGCCGGCAAGTTCCTCAACGCCTCGCTCGACAAGGCAAGCACTGACAACGAGCGAAACGGACTGACGCTCAAGATTGCCGATGGGCGAAAGATCGGCGTCGTGCAGATCGCTGGATTGGTGGCGCGCCGCATCGTCTGCCATGCGCGCGAAGGCCAGACGCTCCGTACCGGCGAGCGCTTCGGCCTGATCCGATTCGGCAGCCGGACGGACGTCTTCCTGCCGAAGGGCATCGCGCCGATGGTCGCGATCGGCCAGCGCATGCTGGGGGGCGAGACGGTGATGGCGGATCTCCAGTCGACGGAGGGACCGCGACGGGGAGAGGTGCAGTGATCCTCCGCCGGCGCTCGCCACGCCTCAAAGGTCTCTCGCTCAATCACCTTCTGCCGAACGTGCTGACGGTGCTGGCGCTGTGCAGCGGGCTCACCGCCATCCGCTTCGCGCTGCTCGAGCAGTGGCAGCCCGCCGTCGCCGCGATCATCGTCGCCGGCGTGCTCGACGGGCTCGACGGACGGCTCGCGCGCCTGCTTGGCGGCGGCAGCAAGTTCGGCGCCGAGCTCGACTCGCTCGCCGACTTCCTCAGCTTCGGCGCGGCGCCGGCGGTGGTGATCTACACTTGGTCGTCGCATGAGCTCGGCAGCATCGGCTGGACCTGCTCGCTGTTCCTCGCGGTCTGCACGGCGCTCCGGCTCGCACGCTTCAACACCGCGCTCGAGGACCCGGACAAGCCCGCCTTCGCCTACAACTACTTCGTCGGCGTGCCCTCGCCGGCCGGCGGCATTCTCGCCTTGCTGCCGATGATGATCTCCTTCGAATGGACCGACGGCCCTTTCCGCGAGGCGCCGCTGACCAGCATCTGGATGGTTGTCATCGGCCTCCTGATGGTGAGCAAGTTCCCGACCTTCGCCTTCAAGAAGGTGAAGGTGCCGCACGCCTATGTGCTGCCGACCCTGGTCGGCGCCGGGCTCTTCGCCGCGGCATTGTTCAGCGCGCCCTGGCTCACGCTAATCGCGGTCGGCATCGCCTATCTCGCGCTGTTCCCGCTGAGTTACCGCTCCTTCCACCGGCCTACCGCCGAGGCACGTCGGATCGCCGGCGAGGCTCCTGCGGACGGGGCGCCGCCGCCCGCGACGTAAGATGCTCGACGCCCGCCTGAGGCCGCTGATCGACCCGATGCTGGACCGGCTGGGCCGGCCACTGGCTGCGGGCGGTGTCAGCGCCAATCACGTGACGCTACTCGGATTCGCGATCGGCCTTGGCGCCGTGCCGGCGCTGGCGGCCGGCTTTTACGCTTGTGCGCTGCTGCTCATCCTCGCGAGCCGCCTGCTCGACGGCATCGACGGCGCCGTTGCCCGCGCCTCCGCACCGACCGATTTCGGCGGCTTCCTCGACATCGTTTGCGACTTCGTCTTCTACGCCGCCGTGCCGCTGGGCTTCGCGCTTGCCGATCCGGCGAATGCGCTTCCTGCCCTTTTCCTCGTCATAAGCTTCATGGGCACAGGCGCCTCGTTCCTCGCCTATGCCGTTCTCGCGGCGAAGCGCGGCATCAGCACGGAGATCCGCGGGCGGAAGGCCTTTTATTACCTCGGCGGATTGACCGAGGGGTTCGAGACGATCCTCTGCTTCACACTGATGTGCCTTTTCCCCGCGAGCTTCCCGCTACTCGCCTGGATCTTCGGCGCGATGTGCTGGATCACGACGGCGAGCCGTGTGCTTGCCGCCCGATCCGCCTTCGGCTGAAGCGCTACTCCGCCGCCTTCAGCTTCGGCGTCTCGACCGCGACCGGCGCGAGCACCGGCTCCTTGCCGCGCTTGCGCCGGACCCAGGCGCCGAGATTCGCCTTCCACATCAGCGCTGCCGGCGTGACGATCAGCGTCAGCACGGTGGCGAAGGTGAGGCCGAAGACGATCGCGGTCGCGATCTGCGTCCACCACTGCGTGGAGGGCGCACCGACCGAGATGTGCCGGGCCGGGATATCCAGGTTTATCTGGAACATCAGCGGCAGCAGGCCCAGCACGGCGGTCATCGCCGTCAGCACAACGGGGCGCAGGCGCTGTGCACCAGTGCGGATCAGCGCTTCCCGGACGGTCGGCACCTTGCCCTTCAGCCGGTCGAAGGTGTCGATCAGGATGATGTTGTTGTTGACGATGATGCCGGCGAGCGCGATCACGCCGATGCCACCCATGACGATGCCGAAGGCCTGGCCGGTCGCGAGCAAGCCCAGGAACACGCCGATGGTCGACATGATCACCGCCGAGAGGATCAGTAGCGTCGAGTAGAAGCTGTTGAACTGGGCCAGCAGGATCACCGCGATCAGGAAGAGCGCAGCGAGAAAGGCACGCGAGAGGAACGATGCCGCCTGCTTCTGCTCCTTGTCCTCGCCCTTGAAGCGGACGGCGACCGCCGGGCTGATGCCGGCCGTCTCCATCCAGGCGCGAATCTCGCGGACCTTGTCGTCGGCGAGCACACCCGGGGCGATGTCGGACTTCACATGCATCACGCGGCGGCCGTCGATGCGGCTGACCTTGGTGGTCAGCGGCGCGGCGGAGCGCGAGACGAAGTTGCCGATCGGCACCAGCCCAGCCTCGGTCTGGATGCGGATCTCGTCGAGCTGCCCGACCGAGCGATCGCTTTCGGGATAGCGCACCACGATATCGACCTGCTTGTCGGCATCGTTCGGCCGGTAGTCAGTGAGCTTGAGCCCACGCGTGACGAGCTGGATGTAGCTGCCGACGAGGCTCGTATCGACGCCGAACTTGGACGCCTGCGCGCGGTCGACCGCGACCCGCCACTCGATGCCCGGCACGGGGCGCGAATCCTCGACATTGGCGAGGCCGGTCATGGTCTCGAGATGCGCCTTCACCTTGGCGACCTCGGCCGGCAGCAGCGCGGGCTCGCGCGACGAGAACTCGATCTGGATCGGCTTGCCGGCAGCCGGGCCCTTGCGCTCTTCCGCGGGCTCGACCCAGATGCCAGCGAGATCGGCCGTGCGCTTGACCACCTCTTCGGTGATCGCCTTGGCCGAACGGCGCGTGCCCCAATCCTTGTATTCGAGCGTGATGACTGCAACGACGTCCTCGGCCACTTCCTGGCCGCCCTGGCCGCGAGCGCCGATCTGCGTGTACACCGACCGGAACTCCCCGATCGGCAGGATCCGCTCCTCGACCTCGATCGCCAGCGCGACCTTTTCCTGGAGAGAGAGATTGCCGCGGGCATGCACGAGCACGCGGGAGCGCTCGGCCTCGATCTTCGGGAAGAACTCGACGCCGCGACCCTTCGCCGCGTAGAGCATCTGCACGCCGACCAGAAGCGCGATCGCCAGCAGCAGCACCTTGCCCGGGTGATCCAGCGCCTTCGAAAGCACGCGCACATAGAGGCCCGTCGTACCCTTCAGCTCCTCGACCTTGACGGCGGTGTCGACGTCGTGGTGGTGGCCGCCGCCTGTCGCGGCGGCACGCCGGCCGACAACCGAGGCCAGCGCCGGGATAAACAGGAGCGCCATGATCAGCGACGCCGTGAGCAGCGCGATCACGGTCACCGGCAGGTACTTCATGAACTGACCGACGACACCGGGCCAGAACAGCAGCGGCATGAAGACGACGATCTTGGTCAGGGTCGAGCCGATGATCGGCGGCGCCATGCGCTTGGCGGCGGCGAGATAGGCCGCCTCGCGCTCGTAGCCCTCCGCCATCAGCTTGTCGGCGTATTCGTTGAGCACGATGGCGTCATCGACCAGCATGCCGACCGCGAGGATCAGGCCGAACAGCACGACGATGTTGACGGTGTATCCCATCAGCGCCAGGACCAGGATGCCGAGCAGGAAGGATCCGGGAATGGCGATGCCGACCAATAGACCCGAGCGGATGCCGAGCACGCCGACGACCACCACCATCACTAGGATGACGCCGGAGACGGCGACGTTGGTGAGATCGGCCAACATCACCTTGATATTGGTCGACTGGTCGTTCGAGTAGGTGACGGTCACCGCCTCCGGCCAATGCTGGCGCTCGGCCTCGACGATCGCCTTCACGCCCTCGATCGTGTGGATGATGTTCTGGCCGACGCGCTTGGAGACCTCGATCGCGACGGCCGGCTGGCCGTTCATGCGCGCGACCGACTCGCGATCCTTGAAGCCGCGGCGGACCTCGGCGATGTCCACGATGCGGACGACGGCGTCGCCCTTCACCTTGACCGGCATGTTGAGGATGTCGGGGATGGTCTCGAAAACGCCAGGCACCTTGATCGCGAAGCGGCCATGGCCGACATCGAGCGAGCCGGCCGGGACCAGCCGGTTCGACCGGGTCAGCGCGCTGATGATCTGCACGGCGTCGAGGCCGTAGCTCTCCATCCGCATCGGGTCGATCACGACCTCGACGGTCTCGTCGCGATTGCCGGCGACCTCGGCGCGCAGCACGGCTGGGTTCGCCTCGATCCGCTCCTTCAGGTCGCGCGCGAGCTTGATCAGCGTGCGTTCCGGCGCAGACCCCGAGAGCGTCACGACCAGCACCGGGAACTCGCTGATTGCGACCTCGTTGATGATCGGTTCCTTCGCCGTCGGCGGCAGATCCGGCTTGGCGAGATCGGTCTTGCGGCGGACATCAGCCATCGCCTTGGTCGAGTTGAAGCCCGCCTCGAACTCCATGACGACGTTGGCGCCGCCTTCATAGGCGGAAGACCGCATCTCCTTGATGCCCTCGATCGAGCGGAGTTGCGTCTCGAACGGGCGGACAAGCAGACGCTCGGCGTCCTCCGGCGAGATGCCGTCGAGCGTCAGCGCCACATAGATGATCGGGATCTTCACGTCGGGATCACTCTCCTTCGGGATGTCCCGGAAGGTGATGAGCCCGGCGATCAGGATCAGGACAAGGGCGGCGATCGTCGTCCGCTTGTTGATCAGCGCAAGTTCGATCAGGCGGTTCACGACTTGCTCCCGTTGACAAGGAAGGGCTGCGGGGCGACCCGCTCGCCGTCCTTGACGAACTCCTGGCCGACCGCGATCACGCGCGCCGTCTTCGGCAGCCCGCCGAGCCAGACTCGCTCGGCATCACCGGCGATCACCTGCGCGGGGACGAAGGCGACCATGTCGCCCTCGACCACCAGCTTCACGCCGATGCGGCCACGATCGTCGAGCGTAAGCACCGAGGGCGGCAGCGCATGCGCGAAGGTCTGCGCCACCGGCAGCCGAAGCTCCGCGGTCACGCCCTCGACGATTCGGCCATCGGGGTTCGATGTCTCCAGCTCGACACGGAAGGTGCGTGTCGCCGGGTCGCTGACGGCGCTCACATAGCGGATCACGCCCTCGACCGACCCGCCGGTGACCAGCCGCGCCGAGCCGGTCTGGCCGACGCGGATCTGTCCGACCTCACGCTCGGAGATCTGCGCCATCACGACGGCGGAGGTCAGGTCGACCACGGTCGCGATCGAGTTGCCTTCGCGCACATAGTCCCCGACCTCGACCGGCCGCAACTCGAGCACGCCGTCGAAGGGCGCGCGTATCTGGGTGCGCTGCACGTCGAGCTCGATGCGGGCAAGCATTGCCTTCGCCGATTCGAGTGCGGCGCGTGCCTCGGCGAGCTTGAGCTCGGGCCGGTAGCCCTTCTCGGCAAGCTGCTTGCCACCCTCGAAGTCGAGGTGGCGCTGACGGACCAGCGCCTGCGCCTCTTCCAGCCGCGCCTGTCGGTCGTCGGTCGCGAGCCGGACGATGATCTGGCCTTTCTTCACGCGGGCGCCGCGGTCGGCGCCGATCTCGAGCACCTTGCCGATGGTCTCGGCCTTGATCTCGACCTTGCGCGCGGCGGCGGTGCGGCCCTGCACGACGATCTCGATCGGCTTCGTCTCGGCCGCGAGCTCGATCACCCTGACCTTGGTCAGAGGTGCGGCAGCCGGCGCCGGCGCGGCGCCGGCCGATCCTTCGTGTTGACCGAGCATGCCGCTCGCCATCCAGGCGGCGACACCGACGACGACGGCGAGAGAGAACCACCAGGGGGACATACGCATGGGGACGTCCTTACTCGGCTGCGTTCTGGCGGCGAGCGACAAGCTCGGCCAGGAACGCGTCACGGTTGTCGCGGAGGTAGTCGTGGAAGGCGCGATAGACGGCGAGGCCGACGCCGCGCACGAAGACATGTCCCGGCAGCTGCCCGGCCGCTGGGTCCTTGGCGCGCTCCTCGATATGGTCGAGGCATTCGCGGTATAGCGCGATATGCGCGTCGATCTGGCGCGCCACGCGATGCGGCGGCATCAGATGCGCGAAGAACATCAGGAACAGGAACTCGGAGCGGATATCGTCGGGGACGGCGATGCCGGTCGCATGATCGGTGAGCGCATCCGCCAGCGCCGCACGCCCGGCAGGCGTCACGGCATAGATGCGTTTGTCGGGCTTGCCCGCCTGGGTCTCGTCGCGACCGACGATCAGCCCGTCGGCAGCGAGGCGTGCCAGCGCCGGATAGATCGATCCGAAGCCGGCCTTATAGAAGTGGCTGAAAGGCCCGTCCTCGGCCTGCTTCTTGATCTCGTAGCCGGTGGCATCGCCGAGGCTGAGCACGCCAAGGCAAAAGGTACGTACATCCATGGTCTTTTCGATCCGATATATATCTGACGTTCATATATCGCACGGATATATACCGAACTGAAGCACCACCCGCAAGGGCTCAGCCGTAGCCCGCCGTGGCCGCGACCGCCTGAATCAAAGCCTGGGTCGCCAGCGCGCTGGCCCCGTCGGAGCTGCAGGGGGCCTTGGGATCCCGAGCCAGCTCCGCCAGTTCCGCGGCCGCGGCGACGAAGACCGAGACCTGCGCCAGCGAGGCGTAGCGGCCTTCTCCGGCCGCCACCAGGCGCTCATAGCCCTCGTATTCGGGGTGCTTCCCGAAGCGCTCGATGGTGAGCCGGCTGGAGTCCTCTCGGACGGTGAGCCGGCCGCGGCGGCCGATCGCCTCCGCCTCGATCACCAACTGAGCGCGGAAGCCAGTCACCTGCAGGATGCCGTAGGCGCCGGAGGGATAGGTGAACATCGCCGCCACCGCCGGCTCGCCCGTCTCCTCGAACCGCGGCAGCGCGAGCGAGGTGATCGCTTGCGGGTCGCCGACAAGGAACCGCATCAGGTCGAGGGCATGGCTGCCGATCGAGTAGAGCCGGTTCGGCGCGGCGATACGCAGACAGACGAGATCGCCGATCGTGCCGTTGTGGATCAGTTCGCGCACGCGGCGCCACAGCGGCAGCCAGCGCCTGTTATAGGTCACGACCATCGGCACGCCGCGCCGCTGCGCTGCCGTCACCATCGCCTGGGCATCGCCGAAGGATGTGGCGAGCGGCTTCTCGCACCAGACGGCCTTGACCGACGGGCAGGCCAGGGCCGCTTCGAGATCGGCGCGGTGGCGCCCCGCCGGCGTGCAGATGCTGACCACGTCCGGCTTGATCTCCGCGAGAAGCGAGTCCGCATCCGGATGGACCGCCACATCGGGGCAGCGCTGGCGATAACGCTCGGCATTGGCCGGGTCAGGGTCGGCCGCGCCGACGATTCGAAAGCGGTCGGAAAGCGCGAGATAGGCGCCGGTATGGCTCCAGGGCGCAACGCGGCCCGGCTCCTCGTCGAAGCGCGAGCCCGCCTTGCCGAGGCCGATGACCCCGGCAGTCAGCATCTCGGTCATGCGCAGCGCTCTATCCCTTGAACGCCACGAACTCCTGCACCTGCTTGCCGAGCCCGCCGATGCCGAGCGTGACGACGTCGCCGGGCTTCAGGAACACCGGGTTCGGCTTGACGCCGCCACCGACTCCCGCCGGCGTTCCGGTCGCGATCACGTCGCCGGGCGTCAGCGTGAAGAAGGTGCTGAGGTAGCTGATCAGGAAGGCGCAGTCGAAGATCATGTCCTTGGTATTGCCGTTCTGATAGCGCTTGCCATTGACCTCGAGCCAGATCGGCAGGGTCTGCGGATCGTTGATCTCGTCGGTGGTCACGAGCCAGGGTCCGAGCGGACCGAAGCCGTCGCAGGCCTTGCCCTTCTGCCATTGCCCCATGCGCTTGTGCTGCCACTCGCGCTCGGAGACGTCGTTGCAGATCGTGTAGCCGGCGACGTAGTCGAGCGCATTCGCCTTGTCGACATGGCTTGCCGTCTTGCCGATGACGATCGCGAGCTCGGCCTCCCAGTCGGTCTTCTGCGAGCCCTTCGGGATCGTGATCGTGTCGTTAGGCCCGCCCACCGAGGTGTCCCACTTGTTGAAGACGATCGGCTCGCTCGGGATCGGGATCGGGTTCGTGCTCTCGGCGATGTGGTCGCGGTAGTTGGCGCCGATGCATATGAACTTGCCGATGCGGCCGACCGGCGCGCCGAGGCGCGGATTGCCGGAGACCAGCGGCAGGCTCTTCGGGTCGATCGCCTTGATCCGCGCCAGGCCCTGGGACGTCAGCACGTCGCCGGCGATGTCGGGCACATGGGCCGAGAGATCGCGAAGCTTGCCGTCGGCATCGACGAGACCGGGCTTCTCGGCGCCCTTGGCGCCGTAACGGACGAGCTTCATCGCCTTGGTTTCCTTTACGAAATTCGGAGAGACCGATAGTATGGCGCAAAATCCGGCGCTGCCAAGCGCCAGGCATGTCGTCGAGGAATTCCGCATGCGCACCGTGATCGTCGGCGTCGGGCACTGGCATGCGCAGATGTATGCCGACGCGCTCGCCAAGCTCGGGGCCTCGGTTCTCGGGACATCCGATCTGGATGCCGAGGCCGGCCGCGCCGCGGCCGAGAAGGTGAGGCTTCCCTTCGAGACCGACAGCGCGGCTTTGCTCGACCGCGTGAAGCCCGATCTCGTCTTCGTGCTGCCGCGCCACGACCGTGCCATGGACGAGCTTCGACCGGTGCTCGACCGGCGCCTGCCCTTCCTGATCGAGAAGCCGATGGGCCGGACCGGCGTCGAGGCCCGCGCCGTCGCCGAGGCCGCGAAGAAGACGAAGGTCTTCGCCGCGTCCGCGCTCGCCAACCGCAGCCTCGCGATCTGGAAGCGCGTCGAGGCGCTGCAGCGGGCGGGCCAGTTCGGCACGCTGATGCATGCGCATTTCCGCACGGTGAATGGCCCGCCCGGCCGCTATCGCGACTGGGCTGTCGGCTGGATGCTGGAGCCGTCGATCTCGGGCGGCGGCGCGATGCGCAACCTGGGATTCCACGGTGCCGATGCGGCCGTGGTGCTTTCCGGCGGCAAGGTGCCGACCGTGCGCGGCGCCTCGGTCACGCACCACGCCTACAAGCTGCCGGTGGAAGAATTCGCGACGGCGGTGGTGGCCGCCGAGAGCGGCGCCGTCATCTCGCTCGAGGCCGGATACTCCTACGCTGCCGGCGGCGGCGACATGGAGTGGCGCATCGCCGCGACCGGCGCCTATCTCCGGGAGACCCGGGGCCGGCTGGAAGTGCGCCTCGCCGACGGCACGCTCGAAGCGACGGACGTGCCTCTGCCGGGCTATCATTCGTTGACCGAGGACGTGCTCACGCGCCTCAAGCAAGGAAAGCCGCCGGCGGCCGACGTCGAGGATTGCGCTCGCGCCGGCGAGCTCATCGACCGCATCTACCAGTCAGCAGGACAAGGGAGGACCGCATGAAGAAGACATTGCTCGCGACGGCCGCGCTCGCCATCGCCTTGGCAGCGCCCGCCGCCGCCCAGACCACGCTCAAATTCGTGCCCCAGGCCGATCTCCGCATTCTGGATACCGCCTGGACGACCGCGGCGATCACCCGCAACCACGGCTACCTCGTCTACGAGCCGCTCTTCTCCTACGATTCCAAGAACGAGCCGAAGCCGCAGGCGGTCGAGTCCTGGACGGCCAGCGCCGACGGGCTCACCTGGACCTTCAAGATGCGTCCGGGCATGACCTTCTCCAACGGCACGCCGATCACCGCCAAGGACGCCGCCGCTTCGCTCGAGCGCTGGTCCAAGCGCAAGGCGAGCGGCACGACGATGCGCGCCCGCATGGCCGCGATCACGGTAAAGGACGACGCGACCTTCGAGATTACCTTCAAGGAGCGCTTCGGCCTGGTGCTGGAGACGCTGTCGGATGCGATCCAGCCGACCTTCGTGCTGCGTGCCGAAGACGCCGCGGCGGATCCGTTCCAGCAGATCCAGTTCAAGGAAGTGATCGGCTCCGGCCCCTTCACCTTCGTCTCGGAGGAGTGGGTCCCGGGCTCCAAGGCGGTCTACAAGAAGAACACCAACTACAAACCGCGCCCCGAGGCTCCGGACGGGTTCTGGGGCGGCAAGACCGCCAAGCTCGACCGCGTCGAATGGATCTATATCCCGGACCCGAACACCCAGGTCCAGGCGCTGATCCGCGGCGAGGTCGACGTCGTCGAGATCCCTGCCGTCGACCTGCTGCCGCTGCTCAAGCGGGCGCCGGGCGTGAAGGTCCAGGTCATGGACCAGATGGGAAGCCAGGGCTTCTTCATGCTGAACGCCAAGGCCGAGCCGTTCGACAAGCCCGAGATCCGCCAGGCCCTCGCCCATGTCGTCGACCAAGCGCAGTTCCTGACCGCGACCATCGGCGACCGCGCCTATGAGAAGCCCTGCCAGTCGATCATGGCCTGCGGCTCGCCGAACGAGAGCTCCGCCGGCGCCGCCGCCTTCGCCAAGGCCGATGTCGCCAAGGCCAAGGAGCTGCTCGCCAAGGCCGGCTACAACCGCGAGCCGATCGTGCTCCTGGACCCGACCGACCAGCACATCCTGCACCAGATGGCGGTGGTCATGGCCCAGCTGATGCGGGATGCCGGCTTCAATGTCGACCTGCAGGCGAATGACTGGAGCGCGGTCGTCACCCGCTCGGCCCGCGGCGACAAGCCCGGCCCGGGCTCGCCCGGCTGGCACCTGCACCCGACCTGGGCGCCTGCCCGCGTCGTCGGCAGCCCGCTGACCGCGACCCAGCTCCGCGCGCCCTGCAACACCACGACCTTCGTTCCGGCGCCCTGCGACCAGGAGCTGGAGGCGCGGAAGGCGCGGTTCTTCGCTGCAGCGACGCCGGCCGACCGCAAGGCGGCGATGGACTCCCTGCAGGAGCGCTTCTACCAGATCATGCCCTATGTCGTGACGGGGCAGTTCCTGGCGCCGAAGGCTTGGCGCGATAACGTCACCGGCGTGGTCAATGCCAGCGAATTCGTCCGCGGATTCAACTCGCTAGTGCATAGAGATTTAGGAGCCAGCGAGGGAGTCGAAAACCTCTTGCGGTGAACGGAAGCCGAGAGATTTCCGAGGTCTTGTGTTGAGCAAACGTTCGACCT
>VGEH01000148.1 GCA_016869375.1 Alphaproteobacteria bacterium
GGAAGCGCCGAAGAGGGAGGCAGGAATGATCGGACGGATACTCGCACTCGGATTGTCGGCGGCGCTGCTGGCGGGGCCCGCTTTGGCGCAGGACAAGGTCAAAGTCGGCTTCATCGCCACCTTCTCCGGCCCCGGCGGCGTGCTCGGCAAGCATCTCCATGACGGCTTCATGCTCGGCATCGACCATTCCGGCGGCAAGCTCGGCGGTCTCACGCCCGAGGTGATCCAGGAGGACGATCGCCTGGCGCCCGACGTTGGCCTGCAGGTCGCCAAGAAGCTGATCGAGCGCGACCGTGTCGACGTGATGGCCGGCGTCATCTTCTCCAATGTGATGATGGCGATCTACAAGCCGGTGATCGACGCCGGCATTCCCTTCATCAGTTCCAACGCCGGTCCGTCGCCGATCGCCGGCGCGCAGTGCTCGCCGATGTTCTTCTCGACCTCGTGGCAGAACGACGGCGCCCATGAGGCAATGGGCAAGTACGCCCAGGACAAGGGCCACAAGAAGGTCTACCTGATGGCGCCCAACTACCAGGCGGGCAAGGACGCACTCGCCGGCTTCAAGCGTTTCTACAAAGGCGAGATCGCCGACGAGATCTATACGACCGTCAACCAGCTCGACTACTCGGCCGAGATCACCCAACTCCGCGCCGCCAAGCCGGACGCGGTCTACGTGTTCTATCCGGGCGGCATGGGCATCAACTTCGTCAAGCAGTACAGCCAGGCCGGCCTCACAAATCAGCTCCCGCTGCTCTCCGCCTTCACCATCGACTCGACGACCTTGCCGGCACAGGGCGATGCGGCGATCGGCACCCTCACGACCGCCTTCTGGGCGATCGACCTCAAGAACCCGGTCAATGAGAAGTTCGTCGCCGACTACCAGAAGAAGTACAACGAGATTCCGTCGACCTACTCGGCCCAGGCTTACGACACGGCGTTGATGCTGAATGCTGCGATCAAGGATGCCGGCGGCAAGGTCTCGGACAAGAATGCGCTCGCCGCGTCGCTCAAAAAGGCGAGCTTCGACTCTGTCCGTGGCGGCAAGCTCAAGCTCGGCAACAACAACATCCCAATCCAGAACTTCTACCTGCTGGAGACGGTGAAGGGTGCCGACGGCAATCTGGTCTCCTCGGTCCGCTCGACCGTGCTGACCGACCACCAGGACGCCTATGCCAAGAACTGCCCGATGAAGTGATCGGGGCTCACCCGACACTCGGAAGCCCTCCCCCTCAATGGGGGAGGGTAGGGTGGGGGTGAGATGCCGTCCTCACCGCCAGCCTCTTAGCTCTCACCGATGGATCCGCTCCTTCTCCTGGTTCAGGCGCTGAACGGCCTGCAGCTCGGCGTCATGCTGTTCCTGCTGGCGGCCGGTCTGACGCTCGTCTTCGGCATCATGAACCTGGTGAACCTGGCACACGGCTCGCTCTACATGATCGGCGCCTACTTCATGGCCGCCTTTCAGGGCTGGACCGGGTCCTTCCTGCTCGCACTCCTGCTGGCGGTGCCTGCGACGCTCGTGGTCGGTGTCCTTGTCGAGGTGATCGTGCTGCGCCGTCTCTACGAGCGCGATCATCTCGACCAAGTGCTCGGTACTTTCGGGCTGATCCTGTTCTTCAACGAGCTAGTGCGCGTGATCTGGGGGCCGGCGGCGCTGTTCGTGTCGATGCCGGCGGCGCTCTCCGGCACCGTGACGCTGCTGCCGGGCGCACCCTATCCCGTCTATCGCCTCCTTATCATCGGTGTCGGCCTCATGGTCGCGGCCTTTCTCTCCTGGCTGGTGACGCGTACCCGCACCGGCATGCTGATCCGCGCCGGCGCGTCGAACCCGACCATGGTCGGCGCGCTCGGCGTCGACATCCGCCTCCTGTTCACGCTCGTCTTCGGCCTCGGCGCGGCACTCGCGGGACTCGCCGGCGCCATGGCGGCGCCGCTGCTTTCGGTTGAGTCTGCAATGGGCGACGGCGTGCTGATTCTGACCTTTGTCGTCATCGTCATCGGCGGTATCGGCTCGATCCGCGGCGCCTTCGCCGCTGCGGTGATCGTCGGCATCGTCGACACGGTCGGTCGCGCCTTCCTGCCGATCCTGCTGCGCGAGATCTTCAACCGCCAGGTCGCCAACGCTGCCGGCCCGGCGCTCGCCTCGATGCTGATTTACCTGCTGATGGCGGCGATCCTCGCTTTCCGCCCGCGCGGGTTGTTCGGAGCACGTGGCTGATGCGGGTCCCCGTCATCGACCGGCCGCGGATCGCGACATTCCTGCTGTTCGGCCTGCTGGCGTTAGTGCCGGTCTATGCCGGACTCTTCGATCAGCCCTTCTACCTGACGCTTTTTGCGCGCGTGATGATCTTCGCGCTCGCCGCGGTCAGTCTAGACTTGGTGCTAGGATTCGGCGGCATGGTTAGCTTCGGACATGCCGCCTATCTCGGCGTCGGTGCCTATGCCGTCGGCATCCTCGCCTATCATGGCGTCGACAGTGTGCTCGTCCGTTGGAGCGTCGCGATCCTGGCTTCGGCGGCGGTTGCGCTGTTCATCGGCTCGGTGTCGCTGCGGACCTCGGGCATGTACTTCATCATGATCACGCTGGCCTTCGCGCAGATGCTCTTCTATCTGGCGGTCAGCCTGAAGGCCTATGGCGGCGATGACGGACTCCCGATCGCGCAGCGCGGCGCGATCGGCCCGATCGATCTCAACAGCTCGACTCAACTCTACTACCTGATCCTGGTCCTGCTCGGTCTGGCGCTCGCGCTCGCTCATCGGATCATCGGCTCGCGCTTCGGCCGCGCGCTCGAAGGCGCCAAGTGGAACGAGCGTCGTGCCGTCGCGCTCGGCATCGCGCCCTATCGCTATCGCCTTGTCGCCTTCGTCATCTCCGGCACGATCTGCGGGCTTGCCGGCGCGCTCCTGGCAACTCTGACCAGCTTCGTCAGTCCTTCCTACATGGCGTGGACCCGCTCGGGCGAGATCATCGTCATGGTCGTGCTCGGCGGCATGGCGACGCTGACCGGCCCGATCGTCGGCGCCATCGTGCTGCTCGTGCTCGAGGAGATCCTGGCGACAATCACCATCCACTGGATGCTGATCCTGGGACCGGTCCTCGTTCTCGTCGTGCTCTTCGCGCGACGCGGGCTCTGGGGCTGGATCGCGGGTGCCCGCCATGGCTGAGGCGCTGCTGACGGTCTCCGGTGTGATCAAGCGCTTCGGCGGCATCGCTGCTTCCGACGGCGTCGACCTTTCGATCGCGAGGGGCGAATGCCATGCGGTCATCGGCCCCAACGGCGCCGGCAAGACGACGCTGATCGCCCAGGTCTCCGGCGAGCTTCGGCCCGACGCCGGACGCATCGTCTTCGACGGCGCCGACGTGACGCATGAGCCGGCGCCGCGCCGGGCGCGGTCCGGCCTCGCGCGTTCGTTCCAGGTCACCTGCCTGATTCCGAGCTTCACCGCGATCGAGAATGCCGCACTCGCGATCCAGGCGCGCCAAGGCCACAGTTTCCGCTTCTGGCGGGAGGCACGCGGAGATCGCTCCCTGAACGAGCCGGCGATGGCGGCGCTCGCCCGGGTCGGGCTCGAGGGACGAGCCAATGTGCCGGTCGGCGCGCTCGCCCATGGCGAGCAACGCGCGCTCGAGATCGCGCTCGCGCTCGCCCTGGAGCCGCGGCTGCTCCTGCTCGACGAGCCGATGGCCGGGATGGGGCCGTCCGATGCCGCGCGCATGATCGCGTTGCTCGACGGGCTCAAGGGCCGGGTCGCGATGCTGCTGGTCGAGCACGACATGGACGCCGTGTTCCGCCTCGCCGACCGCATCTCGGTGCTCGTCTACGGCAAGGTCATCGCCAGCGGCCGTCCCGAAGACGTGCGCGCCGATGCCGAAGTGAAGCGCGCGTATCTCGGCGAGGCCGCTTAGATGCTTGCCGTCGAAGGTATCGACACCTTCTACGGCCCGAGCCAGGTTCTGTTCGGGTTCTCGCTCGCCGTCGCCGCGGGCGAGGTAGTGACGCTCATGGGCCGCAACGGCATGGGTAAGACCACGGCGGTCAAATCGATCATGGGTATCCTGAAGCCCGCCGCCGGACAGGTGTCCTTCGAGGGGACGCCGCTTTCCGGACGCCCGCCCTATGCTGCGGCGCGTGCCGGCCTCGGCCTGGTGCCGGAGGGTCGGCAGGTCTTCCCGACGCTGACCGTCGAGGAGAACCTCGTCGCCACCTCGATCCGGCGCGGTGATCGTCCCTGGACGCTCGATCGGATCTGGGAGCTGTTCCCAAGGCTGGCCGAGCGGCGTCGCAACCTGGGCTCCCAGCTTTCCGGCGGCGAGCAGCAGATGCTAGCGATCGGGCGTGCGCTGATGACCAACCCCAGGCTCCTGATCCTGGACGAGGCGACCGAGGGGCTGGCGCCGCTGATCCGGGCCGAGATCTGGCGGTGCCTGGGCGCGCTCAAGAGGGAGGGACAGGCGATCCTGGTCATCGACAAGAACGTCCGGGCCCTGATCGCCCTTGCCACGCGGCACGTCATCATCGAGAAAGGGCGGGTGGTGTGGTCCGGCGATGGCGACGCGCTCGCCCGCGACCCCTCGGTTTCCGAACGCTATCTCGGTATCTGACAATGGCCTCGTTCTCGTCCAAGTCGGTGATCCGCTTCTCGGACTGTGATCCCGCGGGGATCGTCGACTATCCGAACTACTTCAAGATGGCCCAGGCTGTGGTCGAGGACTGGCTCGCCCAGAGCCTGCGGGAGCCTCTGGGCGAGCTGCTCACGGCCAAGAAGATCGCGCTGCCGACCGTGCACCTGACCGTCGACTTCAACCGGCCGAGCCGTATGGGCGAGGTCCTGACCTGGTCGGTCGGGGTCGAGGCTCTCGGCCGCTCGTCCATCCGGCTCAAGCTCAGCGCCAACGCCGAGGGTGTCGAGCGCTTGGTGATCACCCAGGTGCTGGTCACCACGGACCCGGCGGGCAAGAGCGTGGCGATTCCCCCCGAACTCCGGGTCAAGGTCGCCAACTACCAGTCGGCCGCGCCGAAGAAGTAATGCGGACCCTGCTGCCCCAGGGGTGGAAGCGGCCGAAGGGCTACGCCAACGGCATCGAGGCCCAGGGGCGGCTCGTCTTCGTCGCCGGACAGATTGGCTGGAACGCAGAAGAAGTGTTTGAAACCAGCAGCCTAGCTGGCCAAGTGCGCCAGGCGCTGGCCAATGTGATGGCCGTCATAGCGGAGGCCGACGCCAAGCCTCAGCATATCGTGAGGATGACGTGGTATATAGTTGATAGGGAAGAATATAAAGCGAACGTTAAGGAGATCGGTGCAGCCTATCGCGAGGCGATGGGTAACCACTACCCGACCATGTCGCTGTTTGAGGTGAAGTCATTACTGGAAGACCAGGCCAAGGTGGAGATCGAGGCGACCGCGGTGATACCCGCCGGCGGCCGGTTGCGTCCGCCTGGGGTCAGGGATTAGCGGCGGCCCTTGCCGCGCTCTTCGTCCTCTTCGTCGCCGATCCGGGTTGGGCTACCGAAGCATCGCGAGACTCGATGTGGCGGACGCATCGCGGCCACATGGCGCCGCCGATGGGAATGCCGCTCGGGCAGGCCGCCCCGCCACCCATGTTCCGGCCCGACGAGCATCCCGCGGGGATCGTCGTCAAGCGCGTCCAGGGCGACTGGACCAATCTCGGCAAGCTCGACAAGCAGATGAGCGAAGCCTGTCAGCGCGGGGTCTTCAAGGAGCTGAAGCCGAGCAAGATGGTCGCGGTGTCGAAGAACGCGACGCTCGGCGTCGGCTTCGGGCACGGCCTCGGCCTCGTCGATCCGCAGAAGCTGGCGGACCGTTCCAAAGTCTACTATTTCTATCACGCTTCGACGTCCTTCTGTCAGGTCCGCTCCGAGGACAACTGGGATCCGCGGTACGCCCGTTCGCGCTGATCCCGCCCGCGCGGTAGTATCCGACGTCAAAGAGACTGGAGAGAACGCCCCATGCGCAATGTGGTGATCGCGGGCTATGCCCGTTCGCCGTTTCACTTCGCCCACAAAGGCGAGCTTCGGAAGGTTCGCCCCGACGAGATGGCGGCGCAGGTCATCGAGGCGCTGATCAAGCAGACCGGCCTCCCGGCGCAGGACATCGAGGACGTGATCGTCGGCTGCGCCTTCCCGGAGGGCGAGCAGGGCTTCAATGTCGGCCGGCTGATCGGGCTCCTGGGCCACCTGCCGATCTCGGCGGCAGGCGTCACCGTCAACCGCTTCTGCGGCTCCTCGATGCAGTCGATCCACATGGCCGCCGGCGCCATCCAGATGAACGCGGGCGAGGCCTTCGTCTGCGCCGGCATCGAGTCGATGACCCGCGTTCCCATGGGCGGCTACAACCCGATGCCGAGCCCGAAGCTGATGAAGGACATGCCGGCCGCCTACATGTCGATGGGGCAGACGGCCGAGAACGTCGCGCGCCAGTACCAGATCACCCGCGCGGAGCAGGAGGAGTTCGCGGTCGGAAGCCACGCCAAGGCCGCCGCGGCGCAGGCCGCCGGCAAGCTCGACGCCGAGATCGTGGCGATCAACGGCGTGAGCAAGGATGGGTGCATCCGTGCAGGCACCAGCAAGGAAGCGCTCGCCGGTCTCAAACCGGCCTTCCTCGAAGAGGGAACGGTGACGGCCGGGACTTCCTCGCCGCTGACCGACGGCGCCGCCGCGGTCCTGGTGACGTCCGAGGAATACGCCAAGGCGCATGGGCTGAAGCCGCTCGCCAAGATCCGTTCGATCGCGGTCGCGGGTTGCGGGCCGGAAGTGATGGGTCTTGGACCCATCGGCGCCAGCAGGAAGGCGCTGCAGCGCGCCGGCATCACCTCCAAGGATCTCGACATCGTCGAGCTCAACGAAGCTTTCGCGTCGCAGGCGATCGCCTCGATGCGCGATCTCGATATCCCTGTCGAGAAGGTGAACCTCGATGGCGGCGCCATCGCGCTCGGTCACCCTCTCGGTGCCACGGGCGCGCGCATCACCGGCAAGGCGGCGGCGCTTCTGAAGCGGGAAGGAAAAGGCCTCGCGCTGTCGACGCAATGCATCGGCGGCGGGCAGGGGATCGCGACCATTATCGAGGCCGTCTGATGGCCGCGCCTAAGCTGAAGATCGGCAAGGTCGGAGTCATCGGCTCCGGCGTGATGGGCGGCGGCATCGCGGCCCATGTCGCGAATGCCGGCGTGTCGGTGCATCTGCTCGACATCGTGCCGAAGGACGGCGGCAACCGGAACGCCATCGCCGAGGGCGCGATCCAGCGGCTGCTGAAGACCGATCCGGCGCCGTTCATGCACGCGGGTGCGGCGCGGCTGATCACGCCCGGCAATCTCGAAGACCACCTCGATCGCTTGGGCGAGTGCGACTGGATCGTCGAGGTCGTGGCCGAGAACATCGAGATCAAGCAGGCCGTCTACAAGAGGATCGAGGCGCATCGGAAGGTCGGCTCGATCGTCTCCTCCAACACCTCGACGATCCCGCTGGCGAACCTGACCAAGGGCCTGCCCAAGCGCTTCGCCAAGGATTTCCTCATCACGCATTTCTTCAATCCGCCGCGCTACATGCGGCTGCTGGAAATCGTGGCGGGACCCGATACCAATCCGAAGGCGGTCGAGATCATCCGTGACTTCTGCGACCACGCGCTTGGCAAGGGCGTAGTCGATTGCAAGGACACGCCGGGTTTCATCGCTAATCGCATCGGGAGTTACTGGATCCAGGCGGCGATCAACCATGCGATGGACCTCGGCCTCTCGATCGAGGAAGCGGATTCCGTCGCCGGCCGGCCGATGGGCGTGCCGAAGACCGGGATCTTCGGCCTACTCGACCTGGTCGGCCTCGACCTGATGCCGCATGTGTCGAAGAGCCTGCTCGCGACATTGCCGGAAGGCGACGATTACCGCCGCCTGCACCGGCCGCAGCCGCTGATCGAGAAGATGATCGCCGACGGCTATACGGGCCGGAAGGGCAAGGGCGGCTTCTATCGCTTGGCCAAAGGCGCCGACGGTTCGCGCGTCAAGGAGGCGATCGACCTCAAGACCGGCGCGTACCACACCGCGGCGAAGCCTAGGCTCGACTCCGTCGAGGCGGCGCGAAAGGGTCTTAAAGTTCTGGCCGAGCATCCGGACAAGGGCGGCCGCTACGCCTGGGTAGTGCTTCGCGACACGCTCTCTTATGCGGCCTCGCTTGTGCCCGACATCGCCGACCACGTGACCGCGGTCGACGAGGCGATGCGGCTGGGCTATGCGTGGAAGCGCGGTCCCTTCGAGATGGTCGATCAGCTCGGCGCCAAATGGTTCCGCGAGAAGCTTGCGGCTGAAGGCATGATCGTGCCGCCGCTGCTCGAGAGCGCCGCGGATGCGGGCGGCTTCTACCGGACGCAGGACGCGACCGTCGAATATCTCGGAACCGACGGCGCCTATCATCCGATCGTGCGCCGACCCGGCGTGCTGCTGCTCGCCGACGTCAAGCGCGGCAAGCAGCCGATCGTCGGCAGCAAGGCGGCAAGCCTCTGGGATCTCGGCGACGGTGTCGCCTGCCTCGAGTTCCACACCAAGATGAACGCCTTCGATGCCGATCTGCTCGCCATGGTGAAGAAGGCGATCGATACGGTGGCGAAGAGCTACAAGGCGCTCGTCATCCACAACGACGCCGAGAATTTTTCGGTCGGTGCCAATCTAGGCCTCGCGCTGTTCGCGGCGAACGTCGCGCTATGGCCTGCGATCGACCAGCAGGTCGAGCAGGGACAGAAGACGTTCAAAGCCCTGAAGTATGCGCCTTTCCCTTCGGTCGCTGCGCCTGCGGGCATGGCGCTCGGCGGCGGCTGCGAAGTGCTGCTGCATTGCTCGGCTATCCAGGCGCATGCAGAGAGCTATATCGGCCTCGTCGAGTGCGGCGTCGGCCTGGTTCCCGGCTGGGGCGGCACCAAGGAGCTGCTGACGCGCTGGGCAACCATGCCCGGCATGCCGAAGGGCCCGATGCCGCCCGTGGCCAAGGCCTTCGAGACCGTGGCGATGGCCAAGGTCGGCAAGTCGGCGCATGAGTCGAAGGAGCTTGGCTTCCTGCGACCGAGCGACGGCATCACCATGAACCGCGACCGCCTGCTCGCCGATGCCAAGGAGACCGCGCTCAAGCTGGCCAAGCGCTACAAGGCGCCGGAGCCGCAGGAGATCAAGCTGCCCGGCCCGACCGGCGTCGCGGCGATCTCGCTCCAGGTCGAAGGCCTCGCGCTTCAGGGCAAGGTCACGATGCACGACCAGGTCGTGGTCGCCGAGCTGGCGAAGGTCGTCACCGGCGGCGAGGATGCCGATCACATCGACCCGACCAGCGAGGACAAGCTCTACGCGCTCGAGCGCCAGGCCTTCATGCGCCTGGTGAAGACCGAAGGCACGCTCCAGCGCATGGAGCACATGCTCACCACCGGCAAGCCGCTGAGGAACTAGCCATGGCGACCTACAAGGCTCCCTTGCGCGACATCCGCTTCGTGCTCAACGAGGTCCTGGCGGACTCCGAGCCGCTGCCCATCGACGAGGAATACGGTCCTGAAACGGCGGATGCGATCCTCGAAGCCGCCGCGCAGATCTGCGAGGAGGTGTTGCAGCCCCTCAATCGCTCCGGCGACGAGGAAGGCTCGGTGCTCGAGAACGGCGTCGTGCGCACGCCGAAGGGTTTCAAGGAAGCCTACGAGGCCTTCCGCGAAGGCGGCTGGGTCGGCATGCCGTGCGCGGTCGAGGATGGCGGGCAGGGGATGCCCAGGCTGCTCCACAACGTAGTGAAGGAGATGTTCTGCTCGGCGAACCTCGCCTTCGGCATGTTCCCGGGACTTTCCAACGGCGCCTATGCGGCGATCCGCGCGCATGCGGTCGACGAATTGAAGCGCGCCTACCTGCCGAAGCTCGCGACCGGCGAGTGGACCGGCACCATGTGTCTGACAGAGCCGCAATGCGGAACCGATCTCGGCCTGATCCGAACCAAGGCGGTGCCGAAGGGTGACGGCAGCTACGCCATCACCGGGACCAAGATCTTCATCTCCTGCGGCGACCACGATTTCACCGACAATATCGTCCATCTGGTGCTGGCGAAGCTGCCGGACGCGCCGGAAGGCGTCCGGGGCATCAGCCTGTTCCTGGTGCCGAAGCGCCTGCCGATGGCCGACGGCAAGCCCGGCGTGCATAACGGCGTCAGCACGTGCGCGCTCGAGCACAAGATGGGGATCAAGGCCTCACCCACCTGCGTGCTCAATTTCGAGAACTCGGTCGGCTGGCTGGTCGGCGGCGCGCACAAGGGCATGCGCTGCATGTTCACGATGATGAACGAAGCACGGCTCTCGGTCGGCATGCAGGGGCTCGGCCTCGCCGAGGTCGCCTACCAGAACGCCCGCGACTACGCCAAGGAGCGCACGCAAGGACGCTCGGTCTCCGGCACCAAGGACGCGGCGAAGTCGGCCGATCCGATCATCGTGCATCCCGATGTGCGCAAGAACCTGCTCTCGATCCGCTCCTTCACCGAGGGCGCGCGCGTCATGGCCTATTGGACGGGCCGCCTGCTGGACGAGGCCGAGAAGCATCCCGATGCGGCGAGGCGGGAGGCGGCGGACGAGCTCGTGCAGCTGCTGACGCCGGTCGTGAAGGCCTATCTCACCGACCAGGGCTTCGCCTCGACCGTGACCGCGCAGCAGGTCTATGGCGGGCATGGCTACATCCGCGAGCATGGCGTCGAGCAGTTCGTCCGCGATGCGCGCATCGCCCAGATCTACGAAGGCACCAACGGTATCCAGGCGCTCGACCTCGTCGGCCGCAAGCTGCCCCAGAACATGGGCCGCCTGCTGCGCCGCTTCTTCCATCCGGTCGATGCCTTCATCCAGGCGAATTCGACCGATCCGAAGCTGGTCGAGTTCGTGATGCCGACCGCCAAGGCCTTCGCCAAGCTGCAGCAGGCGACGGCGCAGCTTGCCGAACGCGGGCTCAAGGATCCGGAGGAGGCGGTGTCCGGCGCGACCGACTACCTCCGCCTCTTTGGCCATGTCGTCATGGCGTTCCTCTGGTGCCGGATGGTCAAGCTCGCCCAGGCGAAGATCGCCGCCGGCCAGGACGCGGACGGCTTTTACGCCGCCAAAGTCATGACCGCGCGATTCTTCACCGAACGCGTGCTGCCGGAGACCGACACGCTGTTCCGGACCGTGCTCGCCGGCCGCAAGACCCTCATGGAGATGCCGGCCGAGGCGTTCTAGGCGGGAATCGTCGCGCGGTACCGCGCCTTGACGGGGCCGGCGCCCCCCATTAGGTATTGCCCCCGGTGGCGGGCGTAGCTCAGTTGGTTAGAGCACCAGATTGTGGATCTGGGGGTCGCCGGTTCAAGCCCGGTCGCTCGCCCCATTTCTTCCTATTTTGCATGAAGTTCTAGCGCTCGAAGCGTTCGTAAACAGACCGTAAACGCCTGAAATAATTGTCGTCTTGCATCGCGGCGCGCGACCGGATTGATTAGCGCTCTCCTGAGACCGGTTCGCACTCCTCTCCTCCATGAGCACGGCGACTTCGAACGAACGCTTTTGGCCGGCGACCTTTGCGGAGCGCGGCGCCACGGTACCATTCACGACGCCGGCGCTGGCGGCCGCGCGCTTGCGCTCGATGGATCCTGAGAAAGTCGAGTTCCTCGTTCCCGGACTCTCCGGGGGAAAAGGGACCTACGTCATTCCCGCCAAGGCGGTGATGGAGATGTTCAAGCTGACGGTGCACGATCGTGCGCTGCTGGAAGAGCTGGACCGCAAATCGGCGACGAGCCCTCACGACATCCGCATCGCCACGCTCACGGTTGCCAGCACCGGCCTTGCCGGCGGCGAAGCCGCGATGGCGGCCAAGACGATCCTGAGCGCGGCCGAGAATCAGGAACTGGTGACCCGGCTCTTCGTCGTTGTGAGAGCGCTTGAGCAGCTCTCGCCGAACCCGACGAAGATCTCGGTCACCGACATGATCACGGAAGCGGGCAAGAAGCGGGCACGGGCCGATCTCGCCGCCGCCGGCGAAAGGCTGGACATTCCGCTGGAGGAGCTGCTCGATCGTCTCGAGATCTGGGGCAATATGGTCGCACCGCTCGGCGTGGCGCGCTCGGCGGCTATTGGCCCGATGCGCCGTGTCTGGCAGCAGCAGATGGTGTTGGCCCGCGCGATGCGGGATTGGGCGGCGGGCGATTGGGCCGATGACGCGCAGCCCGACGCCACCCTGATCGCCGATGTCGCCGAGGAGACCAACCGCGTCGCCACGGGACCGATCACGGAGCTCGACGGCGCGCTCGACAACATCGCCAAGTACATCGTGCCCTGGGACGAGACCGAGCGGCAGCTGAAAGCGGCGATGGACAAGCTGGGCTGGTTCTTCGACGGCTGGGATCAGCTGCTCAAGGTCTGGGACGCCGCCCAGCGCGAGGCGCACTGGTCCTGTCCAGAATCTTTCGCACATTTGATCAGGCGGCGGCTCCGGATTGTGGGACCTGCGGCTGATAGAGTGGCCGCATGTTCATGTAGCACCTGGCTGAC